>NZ_JBEPAL010000015.1:0-154335 GCF_040298625.1 Streptomyces sp. NPDC001532 | reverse complement strand
GGCTGGTTCCAGCCCATCGCCGAGTACCAGCCCTTCACCCCCGCCATCGAAACCCTGCGCGGACTGCTCCTCGGCACCGAGATCGGCCACAACGGATGGCTGTCCCTGGTCTGGTGCACGGGACTGGCGGCCCTCGGCTACACCTGGTCCAAGTCGGTCTTCAACCGGGAACCGAAATAGACGGGCCACCGGCCTCCTCCCGAAACGACGTCCAGGCCCCGGCCGAGTTCCACGGCCGGGGCCTGCTCGTGTCGGTGTCGCGGGCCAGTGCACTGTCCCGTGGTCGGCCCTCCGGTCGGACCTCCGGTCAGCCTCGGTTCAGTCGAGGCCGAGAACGGTCATCGTGTGTTCGGCCATGCGCCGTTCTCCGAGGGCGTTGGGGTGGACGGGTACGACGCTCTGGCCGAAGAGGAGCGGTTCGATCCACCGGGTGCCGGCGGCCTTGCAGGCGTCGTGCCCTTCGGACGCCTGGGAGAAGTCCACGTAGGTCGCCCCGGTCTCCTCGGCCGCGCGCTTGATGACGGCGTTCAGATGCGCCTGTATGCCGCGGAGGTAGGGCACGTCACCCGCGGCGATCGGGAGTTTCGCGAAGCAGGACGGATCGGCGGTGGCCGGTGTGATCCAGGGGTAACCGAGTGCCGCTATGCGTGCGTCGGGGGCCTTGGCGCGGAGGCGTTGCAGAGCGGTCTTGAGCGCGGGGTAGGTGTTCGCGTCGATCTCGTCGTCGAAGGACGTGCCGTTCTTGTCCTTGCACGGGCTGCCCTTCCCGCCGCTGAGGACGCCCGCGGTGCCGCAGGTGGTCAGGGCGTTGATGAAGGTGTTGTTGTCGTTGCCGCCCATCGTGAAGGTCACCAGGTCGGTCTCGGCGTTCAGCGCGTCCATCTGGGGGGCCACGCCCGGGTACTGGGACTCGGCGAAGTGCTTCGTCTGGGCACCGCCGCAGGTCACGTCCTTGAGGCGGGCACCTGTGCTGGAGGCGATGACGTGAGGGTAGTTCGCGGTGGAGCGCAGGCACAGCAGGTTGGTGAGGTCCACGGGCAGGACGCCCGAGCCGGCGCTGTAGCTGTCGCCCAGGGCGACGTAGTCCAGGGTCGACGTGGCGTGTGCGGTGGTGGCGCTGGTGGCGGTCAAGGCCAGCGCGCCGGCCATTGCTGACGCGGCCATGACATAACGAGGCTTCAGCATGTGCTCTCTCTTCTCGGGAGCGGTGCGGGAGCGAGGACGGCTGTGTCGGCACAGCCTGCTGCGCGACGAAGAAGCGGCTCGTGCAAGGAGAGTGGCAGGGGTCGCCGGGTGGACGGCGGTGTGCACGCCGACGTCCGTGGTGCACCGGCCGCGGGGTTACCGCTCGGTCCTACCCATAGGTAATGTGAACCGGCGTCGCGGCGGCGTCAACAATGTTGACCGAACTTCTTGAAACCCTGACCAGTCGCCGCCTGCCGTGGGTGAGGCCATGCCGAGGCGGCGCCACGGGTCCTATCCTGAGGCGCATGGCGCAGCCTGGATCCGGCACCACCACGCGCGAGGCCATCCATTCAGCCGCGACACGGCTGTTCCGGGAGAAGGGGTTCGCCAGGACGACCGTCCGCCAGATCGCGGCCGCGGCCGACGCCGATCCCGCCCTCGTGATCCGCCATTTCAAGAGCAAGGAACTGCTGTTCCTGGAGACGATGCATCTCACGATCGACGACGAGCCGCTTCTCGACGTCCCGCTGGAGCAGCTGGGGGAACGACTGGTCGAGCTTCTCGTCGACCTCGACGGTGGCGCGCGCGGTGTCTTCCTCGCCCTGGTGCGCGGCAGCCACGAGACCGAGATCCAGCAACGGCTTCGGGACACCCATGAGCGGGTCCTGATCGAACCGCTGCGAGGCCGCCTCTCCGGACCCGATGCCGACATCCGCTGCCGCCTCGCGGCTTCCCTGGCGGCAGGGCTGCTGTACTCGCTCTGGGTGGCGCGGGACGAGACCTTGCTCAGCACCGACCGCACGGCCCTGGTCGGGCACTACGGCGCCCTGCTCCAGCACGTACTGACGCCTCCGGAGTAGCGAGGTGGCGTGGTGCCCTCGCTCGCGGGCGCCGAGTGTTCTCGCGGCCCGATCGGTCCGGTTCTTCTCCCCGCGGCCCGCGTGCGGACGGCTCGGCGTGCCGCCCTCGATCATGCTGTCCACGAGCGGACACCCGCCGCCGGTGTCGGCCGCCGCGGCGCTTCCGGTGCGCTGTCAGTGGTGGCTGGGACGCTGTACGGATGGATCGTGATGACGAGCAGCTGCTGCGCGGCCGGGTGTACGGCGCGGACCACGAGCACCCGGGCCCCCTGCCGGGCCGGCGTTACGTCGAGCTGGTCGGCGGGCCGTTGGACGGCTTGCTGCTCGACGTCACCGACTGGACCCGGGACGACATCGACACCGGCGTAGCGCTCCCCACCGAGCTGGGACAGTTCGGTGCGGGCGGCCGGACCGTCTACAACCCACGTCCCGGTGATCCGCGCCGCTTCGACTGGAGCGGTGACGTTCCATGAGAACTGAGGCTGAGGTGTTGGGTGATACGAGGGTCGGTCGGCCGACTGTTCGTGTCATTCGCCAGTACGGGCGGCCGTCGGGAGCGGAGCAGACTGCGTGGCACGACCGCGGTCCGGCGAGTCAGGGAATCCGGGGCTTCGGTGTGGCCGCGTACTGGACTGAGCAGAGGGGGCGGCACATGAGTGTGCAGCAGTATGACGAGATCGGTGAGGCCTTCGAGGGGTTCAAGTCACTGCCGCTGATCCGCTACGGGGAGGTGCCGAGCTTCCTGGGCATGGTCGGGGACGTGAGGGGCAAGTCGGTGCTCGACCTGGCGTGCGGCACCGGTTTCTACAGCCGGGAGTTCAAGCGGCGCGGTGCCACGGACGTCTTCGGTGTCGACATCTCCGGTGGGATGATCGCCGCCGCGCAAGAGATCGAGCAGCGTGACCCGCTGGGTGTGCGCTACGCGGTCGGTGATGTGGCCGAACTGCCGCCTTTCGAGCGGCGCTTCGACGTCGCGGTGGCGGTGCAGTGCCTCAACTACGCGGACGACATCGCCACGATGGAGCGGATGTGCCGCAACATCCACCGCGGCCTGGTGCCGGGCGGTGAGTTCTTCGTGTTCGCCCAGAAGCCCGACTACCGGTTCGACTGTCCCTCCCTGGACCGGTACGGGTTCCGCTGTGAGCCGACCGGTGAGGAGACCGAGGCGGGTCCGCGGGTGCGGGTCACCGCGCTTCTCGACCCCGAGCCGATCAGCATCGTCGCCACGGCACCGCGCCGCGAGGTGTACGAGAAGTGTCTGCGGGCGGCCGGGTTCGGTGAGGTGCGGTGGGTTCCTCTACAGGTGTCCGAAGTCGGCATCCGTGAGTTCGGCGAGGACTTCTGGGCGGACCTCGTCGCGAAGCCGCCGCTGGAGATGCTGCGCTGCCGTGCCTGACGGCCGATCCGCCGCAGCCGCAGGCACAGCCGCAGCCGCAGCCGCAGCCGGAGCAGAAATGCGGAGGCAATGACGGGCCGGTGCTCGAGCACATGGCAGGCGACGGGCGGCGCCCCGTCGGGGGGTGCCGCCCGTCGCCTGTACCGCTCGTCTCCGGAGCGGTGATGGCAGCGAAGTCGGGGAGGCCGGTCAGCCACCCACGTACCAGCTGAATCCACCGTTCTGCGTGGCCACGACGAGGAGGACGAGCCACAGGACCACGTCGATGATGCCGAGGACGATACCGGCCTTCGCCATGCCGGCACCCCCCTTCGCAGCCGCCTGACGTCGTGCGACGGCACCGAAGACGACAGCCAGCGGGCCCAGCACGATGTTCAGGATGAAGAGCCCGACGATGCCGCAGCACAGGCTCGCGACGGCGAGGCCGTTGGTACGCGAGCGGGCGGAGGCGGTGGAAGGACTGCCGTAACTCGTCATTGTCACTCCAGTGTTGTGAGGGTGGTTGGCGGAACGACCGCTGTCGTTCAGTGCCTTCCTAGCTCTGCCGGGGCGGGTGCCCGCTGCTGGAGCTTCCATGTCCGGCTTATGTGGAGTGCGTGAAGGAATTGCACCGGTGAAGGCGGGGCGGGCTGAGTGAACAGCCCGCCGACGCTAGGGCAGGGTCCACTTCTGGTTGGGTCCGGTGTGGCAGGTCCACAGGTGGACGGGTGTTCCGTCGTTCCAGGTGCCGCCGGACGCGTCGAGGCATTTGCCGGATTGCGGGTTGCGTACGGTGCCGTCGGACTGGGGTGTCCATTTCTGGGCGGCGGTGCCGTTGCAGGTCCACAGCTGGATCTTGGTGCCGTCGGCGGTGGCGCCGCCGGAGACGTCGAGGCACTTGCCGAGGGCCTTGAAGGTGCCGTCGGTGCCGATGGTCCAGTTCTGGGCGCTGGTGTTGTTGCAGGTCCAGAGCTGGATCTTGGTGCCGTCGGCGGTGCCCGCGTTGTCGACGTCGAGGCACTTGCCGTTGACGCCCTTCACCGCACCGGTACGCGGGCCGGGCGCGGTGCCCGCCTCCTTGATCCGGATGTTGCGGAAGGACACGTCGTCCCCGTCGCCGTGGTTCTGGATGCCGATGTGACCCTGGGCCAGGCTGCGCGCCGGATCGGTGTTCGTGAAGTCGTTGATCTTCCGGCCGTTGAGGAAGATCTCCAGACGCTCTCCCGTCACGCGGATCTCGTACGTGTTCCACTCGCCCGGCGGGTTGAGCGCGGCGTCCCGCGCGGCGATGTCGGCGGACCGGAACCCATACACGGCTCCCGTGGTGCGGTCGGCCGCGTCGGTGGCGTCGATCTGGATCTCGTAGCCGTTGTTCACCGCTGACCACGGGTCGTCGGAGGACGGGAATCCCACGAAGATCCCGGAGTTGTCGTCGCCGGGCATCTTCCAGTCGAGCTTGAGGGAGTAGTCGCCGGTGAACTCCTTGGCGGAGTACCAGAGCATGCCCAGGCCGCCGTAGGAGGTGAGACTGCCGTCGGCGAGGGTGAACCCGCCGGGGCCCGCCTGCTTCCAGCCTGTCGTGCCGGAGCCGTCGAAGAGGGACCGGTAGCCCGTCTCGGGCCGGCAGTCGGCCTCGGTCATGCCGGCGGCCCAGCGGATGCCGCCCAGCAGATGCCTGCGGAAGGCGGAATCGCCGTACGACTCGTCGGTGTGACCGCCGCCGGTGTAAAAGGCGCGGCCACCTCGGTAGTCCTTGCACCAGCTGATCGGGTGGTCCCCGGACATGGAGCCGCCGCTGTAGCTGGACTCGTCCAGGGAGGCCAGCACGTGGGCAGTGGTGCGGGGGTTGGTGCGGTAGTTGTACCACTCGTCGGTGCGCTGCCAGGTGCTGCCCAGATGGGCGGTGGAGTCGTGCGCGCGGTCCTCGACCTTGACGGTGGCGGGCTGGATGGCGGGGTGCGAGTGGAACAGGGCACCGGCCAGGCCCTCGTAGAAGGGCCACTCGTACTCGGTGTCGGCAGCGGCGTGGATGCCGACGTAACCGCCACCGCCTTGGATGTACTGCTCGAAGGCGGTCTGCTGGGTTCCGTTCAGCACGTCTCCCGTGGTGGACAGGAGGACGACGGCCTTGTACGAGGCCAGGTTGCCGGTGGTGAAGGCCGCGGCGTCCTCGGTGGCGTCCACGGTGAAGTTGTTGGCCGTGCCGAGATCACGCAGTGCGGCGATGCCGTCGTCGATGGACGAGTGCCGGAAACCGGCCGTCTTGGAGAAGACGAGGATCCTGTAGGCGGGATCCGCCGCTGCGGCGGCCCGTGTCTGCTGTGCCGGCGTCTGCTGTGCCGGCGTCTGCTGAGCCGGTGTGTGCGGTGCCGGTGCGGAGCGGGTGGCCTCCGGTTGGGCGGCTGCCTGGGGCGCCGTGGTGAGCAGGGCTGCGGCAAGCAGGGTCAGAGTCGCTCGAAGTCGGTTGCGCATGTGCGTCTCACCTCCTCTTTCGCTTTCCTCTTGGGCTAGGGCAGGGTCCACTTCTGGTTCGCTCCGGTGTGGCAGGTCCACAGGTGGACGGGTGTTCCGTCGTTCCAGGTGCCGCCGGACGCGTCGAGGCATTTGCCGGACTGCGGGTTGCGTACGGTGCCGTCGGACTGGGGTGTCCATTTCTGGGCGGCGGTGCCGTTGCAGGTCCACAGCTGGATCTTGGTGCCGTCGGCGGTGGCGCCGCCGGAGACGTCGAGGCACTTGCCGAGGGCCTTGAAGGTGCCGTCGGCGCCGACGGTCCAGTTCTGCGCGCTGCTGTTGTTGCAGGTCCAGAGCTGGATCTTGGTGCCGTCGGCGGTGGCCGCGCCGTCGACGTCCAGGCACTTGCCGTTGACTCCCTTCACCGCACCCGTACGCGGGCCGGACGCGCCGGTGGCGAAGGAGAATTCGTCCACGTCGAACAGCGATCCGGAGCCGCCCTTGAACACCAGGTAGAGGCTGGTCGTGGTGCTGGGCCGGTTGCCGAGAGCCACCGTGACGTCCTGGAAGGTCTCCCAGCCGCCCGTCACCGGAACCGTCGCGGTGCCCATCAGGGTGCCGGTGGCCGAGCCGGCGCGGACCTCGATGGTGCCTCCCGTACCCGCGGAGGAGACGCGGGCGGTGAACGAGGTGGCGTTGTTCAGGGCGTACGGCGTGAACGAGATCCAGTCACCGTTCTCGATGTGTCCGACGGTCCTGCCGCCGTGTGCGGGAGCGTGGCTGACGATCTGGACGCCGGACGAGGCGCCGTAGTGCTCGGCCTGCCGGTGGCTGGGCTGGGTGATGCGCTGGTCGTGCGCGGTCAGCGCGGGCTGTCCGTTCGCGCCCTTGTCGGTGTACTCGGCGTCGACCACTCCGAAGATATTGGCGTTCGGGTCGTGTTCGCCGTCGGCGAGGGTCTGCAGGGTTCCGGTGCAGCCGGTGGCCGAGGTCTGCGGGTGGCCGTGGCTGTCGTGGCCGACGATGAAACTGACCTTGACCTTGGAGCAGTCGATCGTGCCGTCCTCGGGGTCGGTGACCGTCACGCGGAACGGGATCGCCGCGCCGAAGTCGTGGATCGCGCCGTCCAGCGGCAGGTCGAGCTTGACCGACGGGGCCGTGTTGCCGACGGTGATCAGCACGGAGGCCGTGGCCGACTTGCCGGTCGGATCGGTCACCGTCAGGGTCGCCGTGTACTGGCCGTTGGTCTGGTAGGTGTGCGAGGGGTTGGCGGCGGTCGAGGTACCGCCGTCGCCGAACTTCCAGGAGTAGCCGAGGGCGCCACCGTCCGGGTCGGAGCTGCCCGCGGAGGAGAACGACACCGCGAGCGGCGCCCGGCCGGACGTCACGTTCGCCTTGGCCTGGGCGATCGGCGCGAGGCCTCCGGTCACATGCTCGATCCGGTACAGCGCGGAGTTCGCGTCGCCGTTGAAGTAGCCGGTGCCGTAGTCCAGGACGTACAGGGCACCGTCCGGTCCGAACGCCATGTCCATCACCTGCGTGCCGCTCCAGGGGAAGGCGTTGACGGACTGGACCGTGCCGTCGCCGGCGGCCTCGACACGCTTGATCCAGCGGCGGCCGAACTCCCCGGCGAAGAAGTCCCCGTCGTACTCCTGCGGGAACTTCACCTCCGAGGCCGAGGACGCGTCGTACCGGTAGACGGGTCCGCCCATCGGTGACTCCGAGCCGCTGCCGAACTCCGGCACGGAACCGCCGTTGTACGGGATCCACGCGGGCTGGGCGGCGGGCAGGTCGGTGAGGCCGGAGTTGTTCGGCGAGGTGTTCTTCGGGGCGGCGCAGTTGAAGGCGGCACCGGACGTCTTGGTGGCGAAGTCGTAGTCGACGTAGGCGTCGTTCTTGCCGGTGCAGTACGGCCAGCCGAAGTTGCCGGCCTTGGTGATCCGGTTGAACTCCACCTGCCCCTCGGGGCCGCGGGTGGCGCTGGCGGTGCCGGAGTCGGGGCCGTAGTCGCCGAGGTAGACGATGCCGGTGGCCCGGTCGACGCTCATCCGGAACGGGTTGCGGAAGCCCATCGCGTAGATCTCCGGCCGGGTCCTCGCGGTGCCGGGCGGGAACAGGTTGCCGCTGGGGATCGTGTACGAGCCGTCGGCGTTCACCTTGATGCGCAGGACCTTGCCGCGCAGGTCGTTGGTGTTGCCGGCGGACCGCTGGGCGTCGTAGGCGGGATTGCGGGAGGCGCGCTCGTCGATCGGGGTGAAGCCGTCCGAGGCGAACGGGTTGGTGTCGTCACCGGTCGACAGGTACAGGTTGCCGGCCGCGTCGAAGTCGATGTCGCCGCCGACGTGGCAGCAGGTGCCCCGGGATGCCGGGACGTCGAGGATCTTCTTCTCGCTGGCGAGGTCCAGCGTGCCGTCGGTCCGCAGCACGAAGCGAGAGAGCCGGTTGACCCCGTCGAACGGCGCGAAGTCCGCGGCCGAGCCGTCCGCGGGGGCGTCACCGCTCGGGGTGCTGAGCTTGGGGGCGTAGTACAGGTACACGTGACGGTTGCTCGCGAAGCCGGGGTCCGCGGCGACTCCTTGCAGCCCTTCCTCGTCATGCGTGTAGACGTCGAGCTTGCCGGCGACGGTGGTGTTGCCGGCGGCGTCGGTACGGCGGAGCGTGCCGTCACGCGAGGTGTGGAGCACCGAACGGTCCGGCAGCACCGCCAGCGTCATCGGCTCGCCCGTCTCGGCCACGCCCTTGGCGAGCGTGACCTGCTGGAACTCCGGGGCGGCGGCCGCCTCCGGAGCGGCCTGTGCCGCAACTGCGCTCGCCGGAGCGGCCGTCGCGGGTGTGGCGGTCGCCGGGGTGGCGGGCAGCACGGCGCCGACGGCGCAGGCCACCGTCGGCACGAACCATTGGAGGAGTCTGCGTCTGAGCGGTCTTGTGCGCACAGGTGTCTCCCAGGGGTGTGGGGTGGCGGCAGGCCGGAACGGACCTGCCAGGGAGTACGGGCGCGCGCCGTCGCGCCGTGGAGCGCCGGTGATGCGATGTGTCCGGCGTGTTGCAGCGAAGTTAGCGGCCTTTGCTGGACTGCGTAACCCCTTTCGCGCAAGATCTCGATACTTCCTCCACGTCGAGGACAAAGTGGACGTGAGCCGCCGGGCTCGTCAAAGGGCGTGCAACGAGACCGAGTTGAGGAGGACGCGTCGGGGATGCGCCGGGGACGGGCCGGGTCAAGCGGGCTTGGCGCTCAACTGGCTGGTGAGGAGCGCTCGGCCTGTGCGACGCTGGACGTCACCAGCCTGGTTCGGTGAGAGACCCCGCGCTGCCCCTGAAGGCCACTTCAGTGGCCGGGACGCGGTACGGGTGGTCTCGCTCGACCGTGCGCGGCCCAACGCCGCGCGCTTGATACCCCTGACCAGGGGTGTGATGGGCTCGACCCCGAGTCGAGGGGCGAACCATGGACGGATTCACCGTCATCACCCAGCAATATCCCGACCGAGCCGTGATCACCGTTTCCGGAGAGATGGACCTCGGCTCCTGCCCGGAACTCGCGCGGGCCGCTCTCGTCCTGCCGGTCGACGGCAAGGAGCTGCATCTGGACCTGTCCGGAGTGGCCTTCATGGACTCCAGCGGCCTGAACCTCCTGCTGCAACTGCGCCTGCACGTCCGGGCAAGGGGCGGCCAACTGCTGGTGATGGGTCTCCGGGACCAGCCGGCCCAGCTGCTGCGCCTGACGGAGACCCACGACCTGCTGACCGCGCCCGCCATGGGTGTGGCACTCAGCAGAGAGTGAGTGCCCTCACTTCGCCGTACGGCCGGCGTTCTCGAGGCGCCGGTGCGGACGCTCCCCTCCCCGGCTGCGCAGCGGGACCTCCGTCTCGCTGAGCACGCGATGCACGAACCCGTAGGACCGTCCGTGGGCTTCGGCGATGGCCCGGATCGACATGCCCTTCTCGTACTGCTTCTTCATCTCCCGCGCGAGTTCCTGCCGGGCCGTTCCGGTGATCTGCTTGCCCTTCTGCACGATACGTCTCCTTCGGTGATCGACGTTCCTGTGTGATCGTCGTCTACCCACGACGGACGACAAGCCACGGAGAAAGCGGCGTATTGGCGGGATGCCGCCGATCAGCGGTCCTGTCGTGTCTGCGCGAGATGCAGGTCGATGTAGTTCGTGAGGGTCAGCGCGTCCTGGGGGTCGTCGGCGCGGAAGGTGACGCGGCGGAGCAGGCCGACGTCGTCGAGGCTGACGCCTTCGCGGGCGAGGACGAAGACGAGGGCGAGGAAGGCGGCGCGCGCGTTGCCGTCGTCGAAGGGGTGGAAGAAGCACACGTCCAGGTAGGCGCGTGCGGCGCGGGCCGCCGGCCGGAGCGGGGCGCCGCCGTCCGCCGTGCTCTCGGCGAGGCAGGCGTCCAGTCGGGCGCGGGTGTCCGGGGCGATGCCGTAACGCTCCCTGCCGCCCTTGGCGAAGGCGGTCTCGGTGCGGAACTCGGGCGGCCGGGCGGTGCGCAGGACGTGCTGCTGCCATCCCTGGAGCAGTGCGAAGTCCAGCGGGGCGCCGCGGGCCGCGTCGGCCCGGAGCCGTTCCAGCGCGGCGAGCAGACCGTCGGCACGGGCGGGGTCCAGGGCGCCGTCGAAGGCGCGGAAGTCCTCCGCCGCGCCGTCGCGCGTCGCCGTCACCGGTCCCTCCCCGCCACGGTCCTGGGCCTCGTGCCAGGCGACGGTCGGGCGTACGGCCAGCCACCGCTGGAGGTGATCGACGGGCGACGCGGGTGACGGCCGCGGGCCGTCACCCGGTGGCAGCGCCTGCGCGAGGCGCTCGGCGACATCGTCGATCAGCACGAGGTCGGGGCCGGTCCAGCTGAGGAACCTCCCGCCGATCGCCTCGTCGACCAGCTCCAGCGCGATGTCCGCCGGGAAGCCCCAGCGGTCGAGGAACCAGGTGAGCACCTGCCGGCAGTGCTTGTGCCAACCGCTGCCGCAGCCGGTCCGGTCGGTGACCTGCTGGATCAGGTTCCGGGTGGCGCGCTCCCACAGGATCCGCTGCTCCTCGATGCCGGAGGGGTTCAGCGGGTACGCCTCGAACCGGCCCGCGAGGCTCTCCAGCCACGCCCGCCACTCGCACAGCGCCGCGGCGACCCGGTCCAGCGTCTCCTCCGGAGAGGTGATCGAGTCCCGGGGGCAGCACCAGCTGCCGACCGGCCCGCCGTCGAAATCACCTTCGTCATGCGCCCAGCGCCAGCCCACCACCCAGCGGCCGTATCGCTCCATCAGCGCGTACGTCATGGCATCCGCCCAGCGCGCGCCCACCTTCCAGCTCCACTCCGACATGGCCGGGTCGCCGAAGGGAACCTCCGGGCGAGTCGGCACACGCCGGGCCGGACCGAGCGAACGCACCACTTCCGCGGCCGTCTCGCTGTCGAACGGGTATCGGGCGGGATCGACGTCGGCCCAGGTCAGGAGGCGCGGCCACAATTCGGATCTCACCGCGCAAGCCTGCCACGCGCCCCGCACGCCCCGGCAAGCGCATTACCTCTCGGGGTTACCTCTCCGAGTCACCTCTCCGGGTCAAGCAGGGCGATGATGTCCGGGGTCACCGGACGCCCGGCCAGAACGTGGCGTACGGCGGTGACGTCGACGGGAATCTCGTAGTACTCGGACGCCCACTGCGCGTACGCCTCCGGCGAGCGGTCGACCAGGAGCTCGAAGAGGAGGTCGGCACCGTCCGGGTCGCCGTCGCCCTGCTCGGGGAGATCGATGGTGCCGGTCCGCCAGCGGGGATCGGCCGCCTGGCGCCACAGGCAGCAGGTGACCATGGGGACACCGTCCTCGGCGCGGAACGCGGGCTCCGTGACGTATTGGGCGAAGACCTCCGGCACATCGTCGAGCACGCCGGGCCACACCGCGGGGACATCCATGCGGGCCCAGGGGCTCATGAGCGACTGGTGGTCGAAGCCCCGCACGTAGGCCCCGGCCGCCGAGAACACGATCGCGTACCCGGAGCCCATCCCGTCCCGCATCGACGCCAACTGCTCGCCCTCGGCCCAGTGCGCGTCGAAGGAGTGGAACCGCGCGTCCCACTCCGGGCTGAGCACGGCGTCCAGCGTCGCGAGCCCTCGGCAGTGGTCGCGCAGTTCCTCGATGCCGGGCAGCGCACGGGCCACGTCGTATGCACTCACGTCGCTATTCCATCGCACTCCGCGGACGACCGGGTGACGCGGCCGGGCCGCGTCTGCGCGTGGCCGGGCCACGCCCGCACGTGGCCGGGCCACGCCCGCACGCGGCCGGCCCGTCGGCCCGCCGCCATCCGTCACCGGCCATCCGTCACCGGCCATCCGTCACCGGCCACCGGCCACCCGACACCGGCCACCGTCCCTCGACACCGGCCACCCGACACCCGCCACCGCCACCCGACACCCGCGCCGACCGCCGAGCAGCGCGGCGGTCGACCGGGCGGTTTCGGACGTCGGACTACTCGACGATCACCGGGCGCGGCAGCCGCTCGCCGGGGCGGAGGAAGTGGGAGCCGGGGCCGCTGTCGTTCTGGAAGGTCTTGAACAGGTGGGCGAAGGAGTCGTCGTTCGCCATGTAGTGCTCGGCCAGCTTGTTCACCATCGCCGGGGCGGAGCCGGTGAGGCGGATGCTCGGGGACCAGGTCAGCAGGAAGATGCCCGCGTCCGTGTACCCGTGGTCCCGCCACTTCTGCCACAGCGCGTCGCGGTCGTCCTCCTGGCCGGTGAACCAGTCGGCCCGGCGCGGCCGCGGACCCGCCGGACGCACCGCGCCCTGCTCCGGCTCCGCACGGAACTCGATCCGCCGGCCGGCGACGTAGGCCAGCGGAACACCCTTGGTGACGCAGAAGGTCAGCGCTTCAGCGGCGGTGTTGACGACCGGTTCGGCCTTGTCGTTGAGCGAGGTGTTGCAGACGATGGGCACACCGGTGTGCCGGTGGAAGGCGCTGATCGCGCGGTGCAGCAGCGGGTTGACCGACGCGTCCAGCGTCTGGTGCCGCGCCGTGCCGTCCAGGTGGAGGATCGCCGGCACCCGGTCGGCGACGTCCGGCCGCACCCGCACCGCCTCCAGCATGTACGGCGACGGACGGTCCGCCACGAACCAGTCGCCGGTGTGCTCCGCCAGCACGATGGGCGCCACGGGCCGCCACCACTGGCGCTGCTTGTACTCGTTGAGGAGGTCCTTCACCTTCGCCGAGCGCGGATCGCCGAGCAGACTGCGGTGTCCCAGGGCCCGCGGACCGATCTCCGCCGCGCCGTCCACCCAGGCCAGCACCCCGTCGGACAGGTCGGCCACGAAGGTGTCCTCGTCGAACGGCGACACCTGCGCGATCCACGGCGCGAACTCCTCCAGCGCCGCGTCCAGATCACCGATCCCCGAGCCGTGGTACGCCGATCCGATCACCAGATCCGCGTCGTCGAGCGCGCCGCTCGTGTACAGACCGAGCATGCCGAGCCCGAGGGCCTGTCCCGAGTCGTTCGCGGACGGCGGGGTGAGCAGGCCGCGGAAGCCGAACCGGTCCAGCAGCAGGGTGTTCGTCGGGCAGTTGAGGCCGAAGCCGCCGCTGGTCGACAGATAGGAGTCCTCGGTACGGACGTCTCCGAGTGTCGCCAGGAGTTCGACATTGCGCACCGCGATCAGGTCGCACGCCTGCTGCACATGCTTCATCACCGCGCTGCGCAGGTTCTCCTCCGGCGTGAAGCCGCTGTCCTGCGGGGCGTGCCGCAACTGCTCCTCGGCCTGCGCGATCAGCTCCTCGACCAGCGCGAAGGCGGCCGCCCACGGAGTGACCCGGCCGCCGAACAGCCGCAGCCGGTTCGTCGCCGTCTCGATGTCGAAGCGGATCGTCGTGCGGCAGGCGCTGGCCAGCGCCATCAGCGAGCCGGGTTCCAGCCGGAACAGCGTGGACGCCGCGTGGTACAGCGGGGCGGGGGACTCCACCGGGGCGAAGCGCAGGTCACCGCTGACCGACAGGGCGCCCGCGTACCAGTGCTTCGGGCTGCGTCGGTCCAGCACCGCGTCCGGCGCGGAATCCATCGCCATGCCGAATATCGTCTCGTTCTTGAACAGCTCGGTGTCCAGCAGCAGCCCGCTGAAGAGATGGGCGAGGCTGTGCACCGGGAATTCCTCGGTGCCCTGCGGAACGGTCAGCGGAACACTGCCCGGAAGTCCCGGAGTTCCCCAGGTCCGGCTGATGTCGGCGACCGAGAGGTTCTCCTCCGCGAGGATTCCGTCGAGGAACTCCGTGGCCCTTTCCGGGGTGAACAGCGGCCAGGCGTGGTGCTTCTGTCCGCTGAGCCGTTCCAGCTCCCACAGCCGGACCAGTTCCACCCGCCGGCCCTGGTGACGCCAGAGCGCGACGGCCTGGTCGTGGCGCGGCGCCAGGACGGCGAGGTCACCCGGCGGACTCAGGTAGCACGACAGCGAGTATTCGACGGCACGTCCGTCCACCATGGTTAACCTCGTCTCGGTCGGCATTCTGGCCGTTTCGGCGACAGCGAATCTAGGAAATTCCGCGGCGCCCGGTCGACAGCCGATCCGGTGCACAGTGCTCAGCGGAACGTGGAATGCCGTGCGTGATGTGTGCAGCGCCTTGTCCCGTGGGCCGCTGATGACGCGAGTTCCGCCACCTGCACATACTCCTCGACACGTCCGGCCAAGTGCCTCGGAGAAACGCGTGAGGCCACGACACGAAACGGTTGGCACCCATGGTCCTCCACAGCGAGACGAAGAACCCGGCGCCCGGCGCCGCCCCGCCACCGCGGCCGGCCGCTGCACCCGGCCTCCCGGCGGCCGGCGTGCACCGCGTCCCGGCGGCCGGCGCGCGCGGTGCGGCAGCGGCCGGTGCGCACGAGGTGACGGCAGCCGGTGGGCGCGGTGTGACGGCGCACGGTGAGCGCGGTGTGACGGCGTCCGGTGAGAGCGGTGCGGCGTCCGGCGCGCATCGAGTGCCGGACGTCACCGTGCACGGTGTCTTCGAACAGCGAGTGCGTGAGTCACCCGACGCCGTGGCCGTCGCCCTCGACGACGTCCGTCTGACGTACGGCGAGACCGACCGGCTGGCGAACCGGCTGGCCCACCGCCTGAGCGCGATGGGCGTCGGCGCCGAGGCGCGCGTCGGCGTCCTGCTGGAGCCGTCGGCCGAACTCGTCGTGGCCCTGCTCGGCATCCTCAAGGCCGGCGCCGCCTACGTCCCACTCGACCCGGACTACCCGCCCGACCGCCTCACCCACCTGCTGCGGGACTCCGGCGCCGAGGTCGTCCTGACCCGGCCGCACCTCGAACCCCGCCTGGGCGCCGCCGACGTGCGCCGAGTCGGCGTCGACACACCGGAGCGGGACCTCGCCGGGCCGCCGGACGGGCCGCCCCCGGTCGACGTGCCCGCCGACGGCGCCGCCTGCATGATCTACACCTCCGGTTCCACCGGCGCCCCGAAGGGCGTCGTCGTCACCCACCGCGGACTCGCCAACCTCGCCGCCGCGGGCGCCGAGGAGTTCGGGCTGCGACGCGGCGACCGCTTCCTGCACCTGGCCTCCATCGGCTTCTCCGCCGCCCTGGAGGAGGTGTTCCCGGCCCTGCTCAGCGGTGCCACCCTGCTGCCGGTCGGGTACCGGCGGGCGCTGCCCAGCATCCCGCACTTCCTGGACCTGCTGGAACGCGAGCGCGTCACCGGATTCGAGATCACCACCTCGTACTGGCACCAGCTCGTCGACGAACTCGCCGAAAGCGGCGCACAGTTGCCCGGCTCGCTCCGGTTCGTCGTCATGGGCGGCGACCGCACCCGGCCGGACGCCGTACAGGCCTGGCGCACCACCGGCATCCCCCTGATCCACGTCTACGGCCCGACCGAGGCCACCGCCACCGGCAGCTACCACCACACGGCCAAGGAGGAGGCCGATCCGGCCGGCCGGCTGCCCATCGGCCGTGCCATCGCGCACACCCGCCTGCACCTCCTCGACGACCGGATGAACCCCGTGCCCGACGGCGGCACCGGCGAGATCTACATCGGCGGCGCCGCCCTGGCCCGCGGCTACCACGGCGCGCCGGCGCAGACCGCCGAGCGCTTCGTGCCGGACCCGTTCACCGGCGACGGCGGGCGCCTTTACCGGACCGGTGACGTCGGACGCAGGCTGCCCGACGGGCAGTTCGAGTTCCTGGGCCGTGTCGACAGCCAGATCAAGATCCGCGGGTTCCGCGTCGAGCCGGGCGAGATCGAGGCCGTACTGCAACGGCACCAGGACGTCGCCCAGGCCCTGGTCACGGCGACCGCCGCGACAGACGCCGACAAGCAGCTCGTGGCGTACGTACGTCCGGCCGACGGCGCCCGGCCCGGCAAGGCGGCCCTGCGCGCCCACCTCGCCGAGGCGCTGCCCGCCCACATGGTCCCGGCCCGCTTCGTCACCCTCGACACCGTCCCGCTCACCGGCCACGGCAAGGTCGACTACGCCGCGCTGGAGCGACTGGCCGCCGAGCGTCCCGCCGACGGCGGGGGAGGAGTGCCGCCGGCACCGGGCACCGAGACCGAACTGGCCGCGCTGTGGGGTGCCGTGCTCAAACGGGACACCGTCGGCGCCACCGACGACTTCCTCGGCCTCGGCGGCAACTCCCTCCAGGCCGCCCGGATCGTCGCCAGGACCCGCCGCCGCTTCGGCGTCGACGTCGTCCTCGCCGACCTCCTCGACGCCGGTACGGTGCGCGCGATGGCCGCCAAGATCGACACGCTGCACGGACGGGCCGACGGCGCCTCGGACCCCTCGCAGACAGCCGCGTCCGGCACCGCCGACGCCGTCGAAGCGGCCGAGGCGGAGGACCGCCGCCGCTGGAGCGAGAAGCGGCGGAGCATCGAGCAGGCGCTGGCCGGCCGCACCGGGAGCGCGCGCACCGCACCCGTCGCGCTCTCCCAGCAGAACCTGTGGATGCTCAGCCGCGCCGCCCCGGACGTCCCGCTCTACAACGAGTCCTGGCAGTGCCGCCTGACCGGCCCGCTCGACCACACCGCCCTCACCGGCGCCCTCGCCGACCTGGTACGCCGCCACGAACCCCTGCGCACCCGGTTCGGCATGCTCGACGGCAACGCCGTGCAGTACGTCGACGAACCCGGCGAGGTCCCGCTCGTCCACCACGACCTGACCGGCGAACCGGCGGCCGCGAGGGAGCGGGCGGCGGCGGCACTGCGCGACGACATCGTCCGCGTGCCGATCGACCCCGCCGACGGACCGCTGTTCACCGTCCACCTCCTCCGCCTGGACGCCACCGAACACCTGCTGCTCGTCCATGTGCACCACCTGGTCTTCGACGGCGTCTCCAAAGAGGTCTTCCTCGACGACCTCGCCGCGCTCTACCGCTCCCGGCGCACCGGCCGGCCGGCCGCCCTTCCCGAACTCGCCTTCCAGTACGGCGACTTCGCGCTGTGGCAGCGCGGCCACCTGCGCGGCGAACGGCTCGACGGGCTGCTGGACTACTGGCGCGGCCGGCTGGAGCCCGCCCCGCCGCCCCTCGACTGGCCCGCGGACCGCCCGCAGCATGCCGCCGAGGACCCGCGCGGCGACAAGGTCCTGCTGCCCCTCGGCGCCGGACTGCGCGAGCGGGTCCACTCCCTCGCCCACGAGGAGCGCGTCACGCCGTACATGGTGCTGCTCGCCGCGCTCGCCGTGCAGCTGCACCGGCACAGCGGACAGGACGACCTGTGCGTCGGCACTCCCGCCGCCAACCGGCTGCGGTCCGGCGTCGACGGACTGATCGGCTGCTTCATCAACTCCCTGCCGCTGCGCGTGCGGCTGCGCCCCGGAATGAGCCGGCGGGAGCTGCTGCACGAGGTCCGCAACACCTGCCTCGGCGCCCTGGAGCACCAGGCGCTGCCGTTCGACCGGCTGGTGCAGGAACTCCGCCCGCCGCGGCAGCCCGGCCGCAGCCCCTACTTCCAGGTGTGGTTCGCCACCGAGGACGAGACCGCGCTGCCCCGCGAGAGCGCCGGTGTGTCCTTCACGGACTTCCAGGGCATGACCACCGGTCTGTCCAGCGGCCTGTCGAAGATGGACCTCAGCTGGATCGTCGTCGACCGCGGCCATGACCTCGTGCTCTCGCTGCTCTACCGCAGCAGCCTGTTCGACCAGCCCACCGTCCGCGCCCTCGCGGACGAGTACCGCACGATCGTGGAGGACATCGTGAACGAACCAGGAGCCGGCGTCGTCGCGGCCCTCGACACCGCGCCGCGCGAGGAGGCACCCGTGGTCGAACGCCTGCTCGCCGTATGGCGCGACGCCTTCGACCAGCAGGACATCGGGCCCGACGACGACTTCTTCGAGCTCGGCGGCTACTCGATGCTGGCGATGCAGCTGGTCAACGCCATCCAGGAGGAGTTCGGCGTGGAGGTCTCCTTCACCGACTTCTTCGAGGCGTCGACCGTGACCGGCGTCGCCCGGCTCATCGCCGAGGCCGAACCGACGGCGCCCGCGGCCGACCCGGGCCCGCGGCCGGGGCCGGGAAGCGGGCCGAGCCTGGACGACATGCTCGCGGACGCCTTCGGCGACTGAGGGAGGGCGGGGAGGCCGGCGGGCGGAGGGCTCGGAAGGCGGAGAGCTCGGAAGGCGGAGGGGTGGAGAGGGGCGGAAGTCGGGGCGGTCGGGTCCGGTCCGCGCCGGGTGGCGGCGGTCCGCTCCGCACGGTGGTGCTCTGTCGGCCGGGCCGCCGGCCCACGCTGTACGGAGCCCATCGGTCACCGTCCGCCGGCAACTGCCCCGTCCGGCTGGGCCGGGTGCCGCAGCCCGTTCGGCCCTCGCCGCCTCGCCGCCTCGCCGCCCCGCCGGCCCCTGACCTCTGCTTCGGCCATCCACCACGCGCCGCATGGTGGCGCTCGGTCGGTCCGGCCGCCGACGCACGCCCGTCGGGGCCGCTGACCGTCGGCCGCTGCCCGTCCCGCTGGGCCGGGATGCCACCCTCCGGCCGTCCGGCCGTCCAGCCCTCGTCGGCCCACCAGCCCCCGACCACCGACCACCGACCACCGACCACCAAGCACCGACCGCCACCCCCGCCA
The DNA here is from genome assembly GCF_040298625.1 of Streptomyces sp. NPDC001532. Lineage (NCBI taxonomy): Bacteria > Bacillati > Actinomycetota > Actinomycetes > Kitasatosporales > Streptomycetaceae > Streptomyces > Streptomyces sp. NPDC001532. The sequence continues at coordinate 135,437 of NZ_JBEPAL010000015.1, read as the reverse complement.
CCCTCCGCACCGCCACCCTCCGCCCCGCCACCCTCCGCCCCACCACCCTCCGCCCCACCCGGCCCCCACTCGTCCGTCGGTGCCCTCGTACCGATGAACAGCGATCCGTGGAAGGACGCAGATGATCAAGCTGGCTTCCCGGCCGACCGAGGAACAGGTCGCCGCCCTGGACAACGCACCGGCCGACGCCGAGCCCGCACCGCACGGCGCGCCGGCCGCCGCGCACGGGCCGGTGGCCGCCGCGCTGGCCGCCCACCTGACCCTGCTCCACCGGCGCTCACTTCAGGAACGCGTCACCGTGCACTGCCGGTGGGCCGGTGCCGACGAGGACCGTGTCGGTGCGGTCGGCGTCTCCTTCGTGGACGGCCCCACCATCGGCGAGATCGTCCAGCAGGCGGCCGCGCAACTGGCCGCGCTGCTGCCGGAGGAGGACGCGGAGCCGCCCGCCGCGGTCGACGGCGCCTTCGAGATCCTCACCGGCGGCGCGGCACCCGACGGCACCCTGCCCGGTCCGGTCGCCTCCGTCACCGCCGACGCGGCGGGCGGTCCGGCCGTCGCGCTCTCCGCGGGCAGCGGCAGCCGGCTCGCCGAGCCGGACCGTACCGTCTGGGAGGCGGCGCTCGGCGCTGCGCACCGCGCCGCCCTGGCCGCACCGCACACCCCGGTCGCCGAACTCCCGCTCGGTGACGCCGCGCAGCGCGCCGAATGGCTCGACCTGGGCCGCCCGGGGCGCCCGACGCCGAAGGCGCGCCGTATCGACGAGCTGGTCGCCGCGCAGGCCGCCCGTACGCCCGACGCGCTCGCCGTCACCGGCGACGGCGAGCGGCTGACGTACCGCGCACTGGACGAGGAGGCCACGGCGCTCGCCGGCCGGCTCCGCGAGCGTGGCGTCGACGGGGACGGCGTCGTCGCCGTGCTCATGCCGCGCTCGGTCCGGCTGGTGGTGACCCTGCTCGCCGTGCTCAAGGCGGGCGGCGCCTATCTGGCGCTCGACCCCGAGGACCCCGCCGAACGCCATCTCCGCGTACTGTCGGACTCGGGAGCGCGTCTCCTCGTCGTCGACCCGTCCCTGGCGGCCGTCGCCCCGGACACCCTGCCCGTCCTCGACCCCACCGCCGCCGCACCGGACGCCGCCGAGGCCGCCGCGGTGCCCGGCCCGCCGGTCACCACCGGATCCACCGGCCCCGACGCCCTCGCCTACGTCAGCTACACCTCCGGATCCACCGGTGAGCCGCGCGGCGTCGGCGTGCCGCACCGCGCCGTGTCCCGGCTGGTCGCCGACCCTGACTGGATCGACGTATCGGCCGAGGACGTCTTCCTGCATCTGGCGCCGGTCGCCTTCGACGCCTCGACCTGGGAGATCTGGACGCCACTCGCACACGGCGCGCGCCTGGCGGTCGCCCCGGCCGGTGCCGTCGAACTCGACGCGCTGGCGGGCACGCTCCGGACCGAGGGGGTGACCGTGGCGTGGCTGACGGCCGGACTCTTCCACCAGATGGTCAGCCTGCACCCGGAGGCCTTCAGCGGACTGCGGCACGTCGTGGCCGGTGGCGACGTCGTCTCGCCCGGCCATGTGTCGGACCTGCTGGCCGCCCACCCGCACCTGCTGTTCAGCAACGGCTACGGCCCCACCGAGAACACCACGTTCACCGCCTGCTGGACCACCGCCACCGCACCCGACGGCGAGACCGTGCCCATCGGCCGTCCCGTCCCCGGCACCCACGTCGCCGTCCTGGACGCCAGGCTGCGGGCCGTGCCGCCCGGCGTGGCCGGTGAGCTGTACGCGGCCGGCGAGGGCCTGGCCCGCGGGTACGCCGGACGGCCCGGTGCCACCGCGGAAAGGTTCCTGCCCGACGCCGTCACCGGCATCGCGGGCGGCCGGATGTACCGCACCGGTGACCTCGCCCGCTGGCGGCCCGACGGCACGCTGGAGTTCCTGGGCCGGGCCGACCAGCAGCTGAAGGTGCAGGGCTTCCGGGTCGAACCCGGGTTCGTCGAGACGGAGCTGACCCGGCTGGACGGAGTGCGCGACGCCGTCGTGATCGGCCAGAGCGACGACAGCGGCGGCAAACGCCTGCTCGCCTACGTCGTCCTCGACGGTCAGGCGTCCGACCTGGACGCCGTCGGGGCGCGGCTGCGCGAACAGCTGCGCGCGACCCTCCCGGCCGCGATGGTCCCCTGGGCCGTCCTGGTCCGCTCCGAGCTGCCCTTGAACAAGAACGGCAAGGTCGACCGCAAGGCCCTGCCGGCCGCGACCCGCGTCCCGCGCAACGTGTGGAACCCGTTCGTCGCCCCGCGCACCGCGACCGAGCAGCGGCTGGCCGACCTGTGGGGCGAGGTGCTGGGCGTCGAACCCGTCGGTGTCGAGGACGACTTCTTCGACCTCGGCGGCCACTCCCTGCTCGTCGCCGAACTGCTCGGCACCCTCAAGGACGCCTTCGACGTGGAGGTGCCCGCCCGCGTGCTCTACCTCCAGCCGACCATCGCCGACCTCGCCGGCCAGATAGGAGACTGACGATGACCACCGCAATCGGCGGCCGCACCGCCACGCCGCAGGCCGGCTCCGGATGCCCGGTCGCCCACGCCGCCATGCCGCCGGCCACCGGCGGCTGCCCGGTCGCCCACGGCGGCGGCATCGACCTCACCGACCCGCTGCTGCACAGCGACGGCGACGCGCACGCCATCTGGCGGGCGATGCGCCGCCACGACCCGGTGAGCCGCCAAGTGGCGCCCAACGGGCACCCGTTCTGGTCGGTGACCAAGTACGACGACGCCCAGATCGTGCTGCGCGACCACACCCTGTTCACCTCCGAGCGCGGCACCCTGCTGAACATCCTCGGCACCGACGACCCGGCCGGCGGCAAGCAGATGGCGGTCACCGACCCGCCACGCCACGCCCGGATGCGCGAACCCCTGCAACGCGCCCTGTCCATCAAGGCGGTCGAGGCCCACCGCGAGGCGATCCGCGAGGTCGTCGTCCGGCTGATCGAGCCGATGGGCGACGGCGTCTTCGACTTCGCGGCGGCCATGGCCACCCTGCCGATGGCGGTCACCGGCACCCTGATGGGCCTGCCGGCCGCCGACTGGGCGCAGCTCACCCGGCTGACCACGGCCGCCATCGCCCCGGACGACCCCGAGTTCCAGCTCGCCGGCAGCCCCGAGGCGACCCTCGACACCGCGCACCGCGAACTGTTCGCCTACTTCCAGGACATCGTCCACGCCCGGCAGAAGCAGCCCGGCGACGACCTGATCAGCTTCCTGATGTCCATCGACCTGGACGGCCGGCGCATGTCGCTCGGCGAGATCATGTCCAACTGCTACAGCCTGCTGCTCGGCGCGAACGTCACCACCCCGCACGTCGCCAGCGCCGCCATGGCGACGCAGGCCGGCACCGGTGTCTTCGAGGACTGGGCCGCCCACCCCGACCTCGCCGTGCGCGGCACCGAGGAGGCCCTGCGCTGGGCCTCGCCCGCCAACCACTTCATGCGGTATGCGATCCGCGACGTGGAGCTGCGCGGCACGCGCATCGCGGCCGGCGAGGCCGTCGTCGTCTGGCTCGGCTCCGCCAACCGCGACGAGGACGCCTTCGCCGATCCGGACACCTTCGACATCCGGCGCCGTCCCAACCGGCACGTCGCCTTCGGCGTCGGCTCGCACTTCTGCGTCGGCCACACCGTCGCCAAGGTCTCCCTGCGGCTGATGTTCACCGAGATGCTCAGCCGCTTCGAGGACTTCCAGGTGGTGGGCCCGGCGCAGCGGCTGCGCTCCAACTTCGTCGCCGGCCACAGCCATCTGCCGGTCACCGCCCGGCGCCGCCGCGAGCCCGGCCCCGTCGGCTACTGATCCGGCACCCACCCGCCCGCCGGCCCGCACGCGAGCGCCGTCCCCGAACTTCAGAGGAGACCGACCGATGCCCACCTCCGCCCGCCCGCGCACCAAGTGGTTCCTGCGCGAACCCAGTCCACGCGCCAAGGCCCGCCTCTTCGTCATCCCGTACTCCGGGTGCGGGGCCAGCATGTACCGGCAGTGGCCGGAGTTCCTCGACGACGGCGTCGAGGTCTGCGCGGTACAGCTGCCGGGCCGCGAGAACCGGCTGCGCGAACAGCCGCACCCCACCTACGAGGCCATGGCCGACGACCTCGCCGAGGCACTGCTGCCGTACCTGGACCGCCCCTACGGCCTGTTCGGGCACTGCGGCTCGGCGCTCGGCGCCTACGAGACGGCCGTACGCATCGTCGAACGCGGCCATCCCGCCCCGGCCCGGCTGTTCGTCTCCTCGCAGGTCGCCCCGCAGGACGGGCCGTGCGGCCGGTTCCTCGGCATGACCGACGAGGAACTCCTCGACGAACTCGGCCGACTCGTCGTCGAACTCGGCGGCAAGCCCGTACGCAGCCTGCTGGAGCTGTCGCTCGGCGTGCTGCGCGCCGACATCGAGGCCAACAAGCTCTACCACGTCGCCGAACCGACGCGGCTGCCGTGCCCGATCACCGCCATCGGCTGGCGCCAGGACGTCGAGGTCCCGTACACCACGATGGGCGGCTGGCCGGTGTGCGGCGACACCACCGACGTACTGCTGGACGGCCGGCACTACACCTTCACCGGCGCGCCCGAGCCGCTGCTCCAGGTGCTGGCGGCCGGACTGGCACACACCGGTGCCGTGCCGGCGGCGTGAGAGGGAGGGAAGACACGGTGAGCACCTTCGCGGGCCCGGCCCGCCCGACCACGGCCGACCGCTGGATCAGGCGCACAGGACCGGTACCGGCCACGGTCCGGCTGCGGCTGTTCTGCTTCCACTACGCCGGCGGCAGCCCCACCATGTTCCGCACCTGGCCGCCGCTGATGCCGCCGGGCGTCAGCGTGGAACCGGTGCTGCTGCCCGGCCGCGACGCCCGTTTCCGGGAGACGCCGTACGACCGGATGGAGCCGCTCGCCGCGGACGTCGCCGAGGCGCTCGGACCGCGCCTGGACCGGCCGTACGCGCTGTTCGGCTACAGCATGGGCGCGCAGGTGGCCTTCCACGTGGCGCACGCGCTGCGGGCGGCCGGAGCACCCGAGGCCCGGGCGCTGTTCGTCGGGGCCAGCCCCGGACCCTTCCTGCAACGCGAGGTGCCGGCGTGGGATCAGTCCGACGCGCACCTGGTCGACTATCTGCGGGACATGGGCGGCACCCCGCAGGACGTCCTCGACGACCCCGAGCTGCTGGCCCTGATGCTGCCCACCCTGCGCGCCGACCTCACCACGGTCGCGACCTGCCCCTACACACCGCGCCCGCCGCTCGGCATGCCCGTGCACGCCTTCGCCGGACAGGACGACGCCTCGGCGTCGCCGGAGCGGATGCGGGCCTGGGAACGGGAGAGCGAGGGCGAGTTCCGGCTGACGGCGCTGCCGGGCGGTCACTTCTTCCTCAACGACCACCTGCCCGCCGTGGCCGGAGCCGTCCACGACCGCCTGCGGGAGCTGGACGCGGTGTGAGCGGCGGGCGTCCGCGCAGCTCACAGCGGGTTCCTCGGGGCCGGCTCGAGGCGCGATAGTGGCTGAAGCGAGCACAATAGTGCCGTGATGGCGGTCACTCCTAACGTCGGTGTCACCGGCCGGGCCGAACCGGCGGTGACACGACGACGAACGGGGAGACGCCAATGAAGGCCGCACTTCGACTGCGCACCGGCTGGGTCGCACTGCTCCTGCTGCTCGTACCGGTCCTCGGGATCGGCACGGCCCACGAAGCGGACGCCCGCACCCTCGCAGAGGTCACCGCCCCGGCCGACGCCGCACCGTCGGCCGCGCGACAGGCCGGCACGGCGATCGACTCGGACACACCGTGGGGTCCGTGACGGCCCCGTGCGGGCGGGTTGCCGTAGCCGGCGATCGACTCGGGCACCCCGTGGGGCCCGTGACCGCCGCGTGCGACCGGGCGGCAGGCCGGCACGGCGACCGACTCGGGCACTCCGTGGGGCCGTGACCGCCGCCGCGCGCGATAGGGCTGCCGTAGCCGACGGCCGACTCGCGCACTCCCTGGCGCCCTTGACCGCCCCGCGCGGTGGGGCTGCCGCAGTTGGAGATCGACTCCGGCACTCCGTGGGATCCGTGACCGCCCCGCGCGATAGGGCTGCCGCAGCCGGCGGTCGACTCGCGTACATCGTCGGGCCTCTGACCGCCCCGTGCGGGCGGGTTGCCGCAGCCGGCGGCCGACTCCGGGACACTGCAGGGCCCGTGACCGTCCCGCGCGGTCCGGCTGCCGTAGCCGGTGATCGACTCCGGCACTCCGTGGGGTCCACCGCCCCGTCAGGGCGAGTCGCCGCATCCGGCGGCCGACGTCACGCAGGGCCGACGGTCCGCAGCAGTTCCCGGGCGCGTCCGGCCGCCTCGGCCAGACCGAACTCCTCCAACGACGGCAGCGCCCGGCCGAGGTGATGCGCCGCCTGGTGCCGATCGCCCAGCTCCGCCAGGGTCTCCGCCAGATCGAGCCGGACCTGGGCCCCGGTGCGGTCGTCGCGCAGCCGCTCATGGCACTCCAGGGCTTCCAGCAGCCGCTCGCACGCCTCCTCGCCGCGGCCGAGCCGGCGCTCCACGAGCCCCAGACGGTGCGCGATCCGCGCCTGGCCGTTGAGGTCCTGATCGGCCCGGACCCGCTCCAGCACTTCCACCAGCGTGGCCCGCGCCTCCTCGGCCCGGCCCTGGCGCAGCAGCAGCTCGCCGAGCCGGTAGCGCAACTGCGCCTCGACCCGGCCGCCACCCGTGGCGCGGCACACCTCGAGCGCCTCGTGGATACGCCGCCCGGCCTCGTCCTCGTCGCCGTGCACCAAGGCGATGTGGCCCAGCTGGCCGAGGACATGCGCCTGACCGGCGAGGTCGCCGTGCGCGCGCAGCCCTTCCAGCGCCTGCCGGTAGAGCACGGCGGCGGAGTCGACCTCGCCGTCGATGTGATGGAGCAGCGCCAGGTTGCGCCGGGCGAGGGCCAGTCCGTGCCCGTCGTCCAGCTTCTCGAAGAGCGTCGCGGCGGGCTCCAGCCGGGCACGCGCCTGCGGCAGCCTGGACCGGCTCAGGTGCAGTGAGCCGAGCGAGGACAGCACGGCCGCCTCGCCGCGCCGCAGACCGGCCCGGCGCACCGCCTCCAGCGCGATGTCGTGGGTGCGCTCCCAGTCGTCGAAATAGCAGCGCGCCTCGAACAGCGTGACCAGCGACACCGCGAGGTCCCAGCAGATCTCCGGCAGGTCGTTGGCGGCCGCCGACGCCACCGCCGAGACGAGATGGCCGTGCTCGGCCTCCAGCCACCGCAGCGGATCGGCCAGCAGGCCCTGCACGTGCCGCTCCGGCAGCGGCCACTGCGGGCCGGTGCCGTGCAGCACGGTGAAGTCACCGCCGTACAGGCGGCGATGGGCCTCCGCGGTCAGGGCCAGCCAGCCGCCGGTGAGGCGTTCCACGGCGGCATGGCGGGCCTCGTCGCCGTCCTCGTGCTCCAGCCGCTCGCGGGCGAAGAGCTTGATCAGTCCGTGGAAGCGGTAGCGGGGGCTGCAGTCGATGTCGATGCCGGAGATCTCCAGCATCTGCGTGTCCACCAGCTGTTCCAGCAGATCGCCGGCGGTGTAGAGGTCCATGTCCAGCAGTGCCGCCGCCGTCCAGGTAGGGAAGGCGGGGTCGTCGATCAGGCTGAGCAGGCGCAGCAGCCGGCGGGCGTCGGGCTCCAGGCCGTCGTAGGTCATGGCGAGGGAGGCGCGCACCATCATCTCGCCGTGCGCCAGCTCGTCCAGCCGGCGCCGCTCGTCGGAGAGCCGCTCCAGCATCCACGCCAGCGACCAGTGCCGGCGTGCCGCCAGCCGGGCGGCGACGATCCGCAGCGCCAGCGGCAGCCCGCCGACCAGCCGCACCAGCGCCTCGGCGGCCTCCGGCTCGGCGTCCACCCGGTCCGGGCCGATGACCTCGCGGAGCATCGCGACGGCCTGCCCCGTGTCGAAGGCGTCGACCTCGACGACCTGGGCGCCGGCCAGCCCGGCGAGCCGGGACCGGCTGGTGATCAGCACCGCGCTGCTGGAGGAGCCCGGCAGCAGCGCGTGCAGGTCGCGGCCGTCGTCGGCGTCGTCCAGGATGACGAGCACCCGTCTGCGGGCCAGCAACTGCCGGTACAGCTCCGCCCGTTCGTCCAGCGTCTCCGGCACCGCCTCGCCGGGCACGCCGAGCGCCCGCAGGAAGCGGCCGAGCACGTCCTCCGCGGTGGCCGGTGCGGCCCCCGAGGCGCCCAGGTCGCGGTACAGCTGGCCGTCCGGGAAGGCCGACTCCGCCAGCAGGTGCGCCACATGCACGGCGAGCGCGCTCTTGCCGGCGCCCGCCTTCCCGGCGAGCACCACGATCCGGGTCGCGGTACCCCCGTCCTCCGACAGCAGCGCGCCGACCTGCTCGATCTCGCGGGTACGGCCGGTGAAGTCGGCGATGTCGCGCGGCAGTTGCAACGGGGCCAGGGCCCCCGGCGGCGGGTCCTCCTCCGGGCGCGGCGGCTCGGGCGCGGGCGCACTGTCCGGGAGCAGCAGCCGGGGGTCGGCGGAGAGAATGGCCGATTGCAGCGCCCGCAGGTCGTTGCCGGGGTCCAGGCCCAGTTCCTCCGCCAGCGTCTCGCGGCCCCGGCGGTACACCTCCAGCGCCTCCGACTGGCGGCCGGACCGGTACAGCGCCAGCATCAGCTGGCCGCGCAGGCGTTCCCGCAGCGGGTGCTCGTCGACCAGGCCGGTCAGCTCGCCCGCCAGGGCGTGGTGCCGGCCGAGCCGCAGGTCGACGTCGGCCAGCGCCTCACGGGCGGCCAGCCGGGCCTCGTCGAGCTGGGCCGCGGCGATCTGGAGCACACGGCTGGCGGTGCCGCTCAGCGCCGGTCCGCGCCACAGCGCGAGCGCCTCGCCCAGCAGCCGCGACGCCTCCAGGTCGTCGCCGCGCGCGACCGCGGCGTCGGCGGCGGCGCGGGCCGCGGTGAACGCGGACAGGTCGAGCTGGTGCTCCTCGATCTGCAGCCGGTAGCCCGGAGCCTGGGTCTGAATCGTTTCTTCACCGCTCGCGCGATCGAGTCCCGCGCGCAGCTGGGAGACACAGATCTGGATCTGCGTCCGGGCCGTCCGCGGCGGTTCGTCGTCCCAGACGATGTCGATGAGCCGGTCCATCGACACGACCCGATTCGCCTCCAGCAGCAGGGCCCCGAGGACCGTCTGCTGCCGTCCCGGCGGAATGCGCAGCGGACCGCCCTGTGGGTCGCGGACCTCCAGCGGGCCGAGAAGTCGGTACGTGAGGCACGACGTCTCAACGCTGGTCTGCGACATGGCCGATCCGTTGACCTTTCATCCGTCGGGGCGCCGGAGCCTCCGGCAACGCGGCGGTACGCACCGGCCGGAGCCGGCCGCGGCCCGGCCTCGCGCGGCGGCCCGGCCAGTCTACGTGGGCGGGTCGACGCGGTAGAAGGTCTTCTGAGACAGGAGCAGACCACTTGGCGCCAGGGTGAACACCTCGCAGAACTCCGCGTCCACCCAGCGTCCGTGCAGCGCGTCGCCCCGGTAGCGGCCGACGGCGGCCACCGCGCTCCCCGAGGCGATGACCTGCGACACCGAGCACGACAGACTGCCGTCGCTGAGCTGCCTGCCGCGCAGCGCGCCGACCGCCTCCCGCCCGCGCTCCCGGCTGCCCCGCGGACCGTCGACGCTCACGTCCCCGTCCAGCAGCGACAGATAGCCGTCGATGTCGCGCGCGGCCAGGTACTCGTACTGCAACCGCACATGATCCACCCCGGCCGCGGTGAGGCCGGCGGGTGGTGGCGACGGGCGGTGCGGGTCCTCCACTGGCATGGCGCTTCCTCTCCTTCGTCGCTGCCCCGTGCCAGCGTGCGACCGGACGCTTCCGAGCCGCTATCGGGCCGCTATCGCCCCACGGCCCGCCCGGCCGATGGCGCCGCGATAGCGCCGCCCCCCAAGCTGACCGACGTCGAGGACCTCCAACCCCAGAGGGAGTCGGAACAGACATGACGAACCAACAGGTGGCCGAGGCACACCCCGCCTCCGACCTGGTGCGGACCGTGATCATCCATGACGATCCGCTGCAACGCGCCGGGATCCGCTCGCTGGCCCAGGCCTCGTCCGTGATCGACGTCGTGGGCGACTACGGATCGGTGCACGCCTTCACCGGCGGAGTGCGGCGGCCCGACGTCCTCCTGGTGGGCGCGCGGCAGCTGCCGGACCGGCCGGAAGCCGTCGTACCGGCGGCGGGCCGGACGGGGGAGGGCCGGTCACCCGCGGTCGTGGTCGTGATGCGGCCGGACGACACCAGAGCGCTGCGCAGCGCCGTGATGCAGACCGTCCACGGATACGTCGACCCCTGCACCGGCGAACAGGACATCGGCGTCGCGGTCCTGGCCGCCTCCCGTGGCCGGACCTTCCTGTCCTCCTCGATCGCGGAGGTCCTCGTCGGCTGGGCCGCCTCCCGGCTGACCCGGCAGCGCGTCAGCCCCTCGGAGGCCCTGGAGGAGCTGACCGCACGGGAACGCGAGGTGCTGGTGGCACTCGGAGAGGGCATCACCAACGCGCAGATCGCCCGCCGGCTCTACATCCAGGAAGCGACCGTCCGCAGCCACGTCTACCACATCCTCACCAAGCTCGGCCTCGGCACCCGAACCGAGGCGGTGCTGCTGGGACATGGACTGGGGCCGGATTGGCGGTGAGGGGGCGGTGGGTCCGGGAGGGCTGAGGGGCCGGGCGGCGGGCGGTGAGCGGCGGACGGCCCGCCGGCCTGTTCGGACCGCGCCCCCGGCAACCCCACCGACCCAACCCCACCGACCCACCCCCGACGGATCCCCCGCCTCACCGTGTCGTGTCGCCGAAGAAGTCCGGCAGGGACAGCGCGAGGCCCGCTTCCGACGCGGTGTGGTGCACGTGGTGGCCGACGGCGAGGTCCAGCACGCCGAGGCCGAAGGGGGAGAAGACCGTGGGGCGGGCGGGGTCGGGACGGACCTCGCCCCGCAGGACCCCGGCCAGCGTGCCGGTGACGAAGTCGCGGGAACCGGTGAGCTGTTCGGCCAGGTGCGGTGAGGTCGCCGCCTTCAGGCAGTGCTCGACGTCGTCGAGCACGTTGTTCGCTTCGAGCAGCAGCTCCGGGGCGAGGTCACGCAGCGACAGGTTGAGCACCAGCTGCCCGGCGCGCAGCGCGTGGTGCGGGGCGTGGATGTACGGCTCCGGCGCGGTGGTGGCGAGCACCACCAGGTCGCAGTCCAGGGCATCGGACAGCGTCCCGGTGCGCGCGTCGCTGCCGTACGTCTGGCGCAGGTGGTCCACCAGGCGGTCCGCGGAGCTGGCGTCGAGGTCGTGGCAGCGCACCTCGGGCAGCCCGCCGCCGGTGGCCGCGAGATACCGGCACACCGTGCGGGCGATGGGACCGGCGCCGACCACCCCGACGCGCCGCACCGTGTCCGGGCCGAGCGTGGCCGCCGCCAGCGCCGCGGAGGCAGCCGTCCGCGCGGCGCTGATGGCGGCCGACTCCAGCAGGGCCAGCGGATAGCCGGTCTCGAAGTCGTTGAGGACGAGGACGGCGGAGGCGCGCTGCAGCCCCGAGCGCACGTTGTGCGGGAAACTGGCGATCCACTTGATCCCGGCCACGCCCGTCTTGCCGCCGAGGTAGGCGGGCAGCGCGATGATGCGCGCCTCCGGCTTCTGCGGGAACCGCAGGAAGTAGCTGTCCGGGTTGACGCTGTCGCCGTCGTGGTGGGCCAGGTAGGCCTCCCGCACCAAATCCACGACGCGCGCCTCCTGGCCGTCCAGGACCTGGGCGACCTGCGGTGCGGTGATCACGGAGAACTCAGGCATGGTTGATCAGCTCGTCCTTCCGGCGTACGGGCAGCGAACGGCCGGCGGCGGGCGCGTCGTCGAGCACCTCGGCGCCATAGCGTTCGGTCACCCAGTCGTCGTTGTAGATGGTGTCGAGATAGCGGTCGCCGAGGTCGGGGGAGACCGCGAGGACGCGGCTGCCGGCCGCGATCGCCGGAGCGAGCCGCGCGACCGCGGCCAGCACCGTTCCGGTGGACCCGCCGACCAGCAGTCCGTAGCGGCGCGCGACGCGCCGGCAGGTGCGCACGGTGTCGGCCTCCGGCACCAGCACCTTGGTGAAGCTGCCGTCGTCGTCCAGGAGTTGCGAGGGCCTGCTGCTGCCCAGGCCCGGGATGTGCCGCTTGGCCGGCGCCGCCTGGAAAGTGACGGAGCCGACCGTGTCGACCGCCACGATCCGGGTCGGCGCGCGGAGTTCCCGCACGGCCTGCACACAGCCCATCAGCGTCCCGGCGGTGCCGGTGCCGACGAACAGCCAGTCGGGCGGGCCGAAACCGCTCATGATCTCCATGGCGGTGGTGTACCGGTGCGTCGCCGGGTTGGCGGGATGCGCGTACTGGTCCGTCCACACCAGCGCCGGATCGGCCGCCAGCAGACGCCGCACACAGTCGATGCGCGTCTGGAGGTAGCCGCCGTTGGCGTCCCGTTCGGTCACGACGATCACATCGGCGCCCAGGGCCCGCATCGCCCGGACACTGGCGTCGTTGGCGTTGGGATCGGTGACCAGGGTGAGCGGATAACCCTTCGCCGCGCACACCGACGCCAGCGCGATGCCCAGGTTGCCGGACGTCGACTCGATCAGCGCGCTGCCGCTCGTCAGCCGGCCGCTGCGTTCCAGCGCCTCGACGAGTCCGCGGGCGGTCTTCAGCTTGATCGAGCCGGCCGCGTTCAGCCCCTCGATCTTCACGGTCGTGGCGAACGTCCCCGCGAAGTCGGGCAGTGAGAGGAAGGCGTGTTCACTGAACAGCTCGAAAGCGTGGTCCGCTATCACTGCATTCCTTTCGACCCGCGCGCCGGCCAGGAGGCTGCGTTCGTGCGCGGTGGAATCGGCGAACGCAGGGGTGATGCGGAATCGACGATAGAAGCCGCGCCCGGCCGTGACATCAGCGGCCCGGTGCACCCCCTTCTGCGCCGTTCGTTGAGTGCCTTCGCCGAATTCCTCAGCGATGCGCTGATTTATGGCGCGGGCAGGGCGAAAACCTTGACCGTCCTCCGTGCCGCCGAAAAGGCTGGGCCGCTGCCATGCATCCCGCTTTCCCGCGTGCCCGAAAGGTCTTCCCATGCCTGTGCTGGAATCCCACGACGTGGACGTCGAAAGCCGCCGAGCGCTCGTGACGGCGGCCGAGGAGTTCGCCGCCCGCGGACTGCTCGGCGACTCGGTGCTCGCCGACCCGGCCGCCCGGCTGCCCCAGCCGCTCGCCGAACGGCTGTCCGCCGCGCTGCGGCCGCCCGCCCCCGGCGTCGGCCACCGCGTCGTGCGCGGCCTGTTCGCCGGCTTCACCGACCCCGGCCCCACCCCGCTGCACTGGCGTGACACCGACCGCGAGCGGTGCGCCGCGCTCGACATCGCGCTGGTGCTGGTCGCGGAGCGGTTCGGGCACGTCTTCGGCTGGACCGACCAGCAGGACGGGCGGATCGTGCACAACATCGTGCCGAGCCCCGGCTGCGAGGAGATGCAGATCGGCTCCAGCAGCACCACCGCGCTGGAGTGGCACACCGAGGACGCCTTCCACCCCGACCGCGCCGACCTCCTGCTGCTGGTCTGCGTCCGCAATCCCGACGGCATCGGCAGCCGCCTGTCGACCGTCTCCAGCGCCGGACTCGACGCACGGGACATCCGGCAGCTGCTGAGGCCCCAGGTGGCGATCCTGCCCGACGACAGCTACGGGGACGACACCGCCGCCGCGCGCGAACCCGTCGGCATGGCGACGCTGTGGGAGCGCGAGGGCAGCCTCGGGCTGCGCTACGACCCGTCCTACTCCCGGCTGCTCACCGACGACGAGGAGTTCCGGGCGGCGTACGGGCGGCTGGGCCGGGCGCTGGAGGCCGGCAGCTTCGGCGTGCCGCTCGCCCCCGGTGACCTCGTGGTCATCGACAACGACGCCGCCGTCCACGGCCGTACCGCCTTCCAGCCGCGCTACGACGGCACCGACCGCTGGCTCAAGCGGATCCTGGTGCGCTCGCCGCGGCAGCGGCCGGCCCGCGAGCGCCTGGAGCACGGCTACGGACAGCGGCAGGTGGACGCCCATGCCGGCCGGACCGCGCTGCGGGTGTGAGACCGGAACGCACCGAGGGGCCGTCGCACGGCGTGCACCGTGCGACGGCCCCTTCGTACGAGCACCCCCGGACGCGGTCAATAACCCCGCGCGACATCCACGACGTTGCGCAGCGCGCGGCCCGAGCGGTGGCGGGCGATGTTGTCCACCACCAGACCCAGGACACGCCGGCCGGTGCCGGGCGTGGCGTCGGCGCAGTGCGGTGTGACCAGCACACCCGGCGTCGACCACAGCGGTGAGGAGGCGGGCAGCGGTTCGGTGGCGAACACGTCCAGCGCCGCTCCGGCGGGCCGGCCGGTGGGCAGCGCCTCGATCAGCGCCCGCTCGTCGACCACCGGACCGCGCCCGACGTTCACCAGGAACGCGCCCGGCCGCAGCAGCGCCAGCTGGTCGCGGCCGACCATGCCGCGGGTCGACTCGGTGAGCGGCGCGCAGACCACCAGCAGGTCCAGCCCGTCGTAGAAGCGTTTCCACTCCCGCGGCCCGTAGGTCTCGCTCACCTCCGGGACCGGTGCCGTGCCGCGCCGCAGGCCGACGACCTCGGTGCCGAACGCGGCGAGCAGCCGCGCCGTGTGCCGGCCCAGGTCGCCGAGGCCGACGACACCGGCCCGCAGCCCGCCCAGTTCCCCGGCCTCCGGCGGCCGCCAGTCGGCCGTGCGCTGCGCGGCCATCAGACCGGGCAGCCGCTTGAGGTGGGCGAGCGTCACCGCGACGACGTGCTCGGCCACCGCCCGCCCGTGCGTGCCGGCGCCGTTGGTGACGGTGACGTCACCGCGGGCGGCCAGCACGTCGAGGACTTCCGGCGCCAGACCGGAGGCCGTGGTGTGCAGCCAGCGCAGGTCCGGCTGCGCGGCGACGAAACGGGCCAGCCGCTCCGGCGCGCACTCCCAGACCAGCGCGGCCGCGAAGCCGCCGTTCCGGTCGCCGTCCGGATCGTCGCCGGCGGGGCCGTCGTGGGCGGGTGCCTCGGTGAGTTCGGCCTCCGGCCACGCGGCGGCGACGTCCTCGGCCACACGGCCGGCCGGCATGCCGAACGTCCGGACGCGGACGCGACCCTCCACGGCTCAGCCGGCCGCCGCGTCGGCGTGCCGGCGCACGCTCAGCGGCCGCATGTCCGTCCACACCCGCTCGATGTGCTCCAGGCACGCCGCACGGCTGCCGGACGCGCCGTCGGAGCGCCAGCCCGCCGGCAGTTCGCGGTCGGCGGGCCAGATCGAGTACTGCTCCTCGTCGTTGACCACCACGTGGAATTCCGGGGCCTGCTGATTCTCGGACACGGCGATTTCCTTTCCTGCGGGCGTATCGTTCGGCACGCGGTCTGCAATTCGCGGGCGATTCCTTCGGATCGAGCCTAGCGGCGGCGCCGGAACCGTCGACCGTGCCCGGTGCAGCGCCGCCTCCCCGTTTTGTTGACGCCTTCTGCGCACGGCGTTGAAATCGCTGCGCGACGTGTGGTGACACGATCGGAGAAACGCTCATTGACCGCTGCGGCCGCCCGTCCATACGGTCGTCGGGAATAACCGGACACGTGGAACCGGGTGAGATCCGGCCCGCACCGGCGGGCGAGAACCGAGGAGCGAGATGTTCACCATTGAGCTGAGCGAGGACGACCGTCGCCGGATCGACGTGCTCGTCGCCGATATCCTCGACGGCCACGACCGCCCGGACGACCCCGCGCTGCTGGACCACCTCGCGGTCTGGGCGCAGGAGATGCCGCGCGCGGTGCGGACCGCCGCCAACCACTTCCGGCTGCACGAACCGGCCGGCGGCTGCCTGTTCACCGGCTTCCGCGTCGACGACGACGCGATCGGCGACACCCCCGCCCACTGGGGCGGCGCACGCCAGGACGGCACCGCCCGCGAGGACCTGTTCCTGCTGCTGTGCGCCTCGCTGCTCGGCGACCCGATCGCCTGGGCCACCCAGCAGGACGGACGGCTGCTGCACGACGTGATGCCGATCAAGGGACACGAGACGGAGCAGATCAACTCCTCCACCGAGGCCCCGCTGTGGTGGCACACCGAGGACGCCTTCCACCCCAACCGCGCCCACTACGTCGGCCTGCTGTGCCTGCGCAACCCCGACGCCGTGGAGACGACGTACGCCGTCTTCGACGACCTCGACCTCGACGAGGAGACGGTGCGCACGCTGATGGAACCGCGCTACGTGGTCCGGCCCGACGAGTCGCACCTGCCGAAGAACCGCGGCGGCGGGGACGGCGACGCGCCGCGCGAGCTGCTGGAGCGCAGCTTCGCCTGGGTCGAGGAGATGAACAGCAACCCGCCGCTGACACCCGTCCTGTTCGGCGACCCCAAGGCCCCGTACGGCCGGCTCGACCCCTACTTCATGGACCGCCGCGACGACGACCCCGAGGCGATGGCCGCCTTCGACCGGTTCGTCAAGGAGATCGACGACAAGCTCACCTCGGTCGTGCTGAGGCCCGGCGACGCCCTGTTCATCGACAACTACAAGTCCGTGCACGGCAGGAAGCCCTACGCCGCCCGCTACGACGGCCGCGACCGCTGGCTCCGCCGCGTCAACGTCACCCGCGACCTGCGCGCCTCCCGCTCCGCACGCATCGCCGCCGCCGCCCGCGTCATCCACTGACCGGCACCCGCACCCCGGCCCGGCCGCCGGCCGGGACATCCAGCCCTACGCACCAGCCCCCGACACCGATTGCGAGCTGACGAGCCATGAGGAAATACCGGCTGATGGTCCCGGGGCCGACACCGACACCACCGGAGGTCACCGCCGCGGCCGTACTGCCCGTCGAGGACGAGCGCACCGCCGCCTACGCCCAGGTGTTCACCCGCGTCCTCGACAACCTCCGGCGGGCCCTGTTCACCCGCAACGACGTCCTGCTGTCCGCCTCCAGCATGACCGGCGCCTTCGAAGGGGCCATGCAGAACCTCTTCTCGCCGGGCGACCGCGTCCTGGTCGCCGTCAACGGTGCCTTCGGCGCCCGCTGGGCGGAGATGGCCGCCCGGTTCGGGCTCCGGGTGACCGAGGTGCGGCACGAGTGGGGCCGGCCGCTGGACCTGGAGCGGATCGCCGAGGCCGCGCGCACACCCGGCCTGGTCGCCGCGATCGCGGTGCACTGCGAGACCTCCACCGCCGTCGTCAACGACATGCGCGGCTTCGCCGCCGCCGTCGCCCCGCTGGTGACCGTGGTCGACTCCGCCTCCGGAGTCGGCGCGTGCGAACTGCGCACCGACGACTGGGGCCTCGACGTGGTGGTGGGCGGCTGCCAGAAGGCGCTGATGACCCCGCCGGGCCTCGCCTTCACCAGCGTCGGCCCGCGCGCCTGGCAGCTGCACGCCTCGGCCCGGCTGCCGCGCTACTACTTCGACTGGGACGAGGCGCGCGACGCGGTGCGCGCCGACATCCCGCGCACCCCGTGGACACCGGCCGTCAGCCTCATCAACCAGCTCGACGTGGCCCTGCGGCTGATGCACGAGGAGGGCATGACGGAGGTCTTCGCCCGCCACGTCCGGCTCGGCCGGCTGGCCCGCGCGGGCGTGACCGGACTCGGCCTCGAGCTGTTCTCCCCGGACGACGACCGGCACGCCTCGGTCACCGCCGCCCGGCTGCCGGACGGCGTGGACGGCGGCGCGCTCGTCGACCACCTCCTGGAGCGCTACGGCATCCAGCTCACCGGCGCGCAGGGGCCGCTCGCCGGACGCGTGCTGCGCATCGGACACTGCGGCTACGTCGACGAGTTCGACGTGCTGACCGCGCTGTCGGCGCTGGAGCTGGGCCTCGCCGACCTCGGCCACCGCGTACCGCCGGGCAGCGCCGTCCAGGCGGCCCTGCGGGCCCGCGCCGCCGACGAGACGCCCGCACCGGCACACCCCGTGGCGACCGTCCCCGCGGCCCGCACCGCACCCGCCGCCGAGGCGGCGGCCACCGTCCCCGCCGGCCGCCCCCTGACCGTGACGGAGGCGTCATGACGCAGACACCGACGCCGGCGGTGAAGGCGGACCGGCCGGTGCTGGAACTGGTCCGCAGCGCGCCGTACTGGCGGTGGGTGCTGGCCACCATGATGCTGCGGCTGCCGCCCATCATGGCCCCGATGGCGTTCGTGCTGGTCAGCATGGAGTACCGCGGCGGCCCCGCGCTCGGCGGACTGCTCGTCGGGGCCGCGTTGCTGCCCGGAGTGGTCGCCGGACCGGTCTGCGGCCGGCTCCTGGACCGGCTCGGCACGGAGACGTGGACGCCGCGCGTCCTGGTGCTCGGCGCCGTCGCCCGGGTCCTGCTGGCCGTCGCCTTCCTCCAGGACGCGCCCGACTGGGTCCTGCTCGCCTGTGTGCTGGTCGGCACGGTGATCACCTCCGGCGTCAGCGGCGCCACCCGGACCCTGCTCAACAAGACGGTGCCGCCGCATCTGATCGGCCCGGCGCTGTCGCTGGACTCCATCGCCGTGGAGATGGTCGTCATCAGCGCGCCGTTCCTGGTGGCGCTCAGCGCGATCGCCGACCCGATCTACGCCCTGTTCGCCATGGGCGTGGCCACTCTCCTCGGCGCCGCGATGCTGCACCCCCGCTCCAGGGCCTCCGCCACCGCCGCCGTGTCCGGGGCCGCCACGACCGCGCAGCACGAGCCGGAGCAGGCGCCGGCCGCCGTCCCGTCCGGCTCCGCCGCGCCCGTCGCCGCCGAGCCGGCCGTACCGCCGGGCGCCGGCAGCCTGTGGCGCAACCGCCCGTTCCTGTTCTGGGTGCTGGTGACGCTGGCCTTCGGCCATCTGCTCGGCACCGCCGACGTCGGCGTGCTGCCCCGCGTCGCCGAGGACGGCGGCGGCACCACCCAGGCCGCGATCCTCACCGGCGCGCTCGGCGCGGCCAGCGCGCTGGCCGGTTTCGCCTACGCCTGGTACGCCCACCGCATCCGGATGGGCTTCGTCCGGCAGGCCGTCGTCCTGCTGCTGCTGATGATCGCGAGCAGCCTGGCCATCGCGCTCGTCGACGGCTACCCGGCCCTCGCCATCGCCTTCGTCGCGCTCGGCCTTTGCACGGCACCGCTGAACACCGTGATGAACGAGGCCCCCGGCCACCTCGTGCCGGAGAACCGGATGACCGAGGCGTTCAGCACTCTCGTCTCCGCCCAGAGCATCGGCTTCGCCCTGGCCGGCGGACTGCTGTCCTTCCTGCCCGTGGACCAGATGCTGCTGCTCGGCGGCGTCACCGCCGTCCTCACGCTCGCCGCGGCACCCGCCCTGCTGTCCCCCCGCCGGCCCCGGACCCGACCGGCCCGCCCGGAACCGTCGAGGGAGTACGCGCGATGACCCTGTCCCCGCAGAAGCTGCGCCTGCTCCAGCAGTTGCGCACCGCACCGCCCGCCGGCTCCTCGGCACCCGCCGCCGACGACGCGCCGCGCCCCCGCGCCGGCTCCGGCCCCGTACCCGTCTCCACCGCCCAGCAGGGACTGTGGCTGCTCGACCAGATCCTCACCGGCGCCGACCGGACCGCGTACACCATGGGCTGGGCGCTGCGGTTCCGCGGAGCCCTCGACGTGCCGGCGCTGCGCGCGGCGCTCACGGAGATCGTGCGGCGGCACGAGGTGCTGCGCACCCGGTTCGCCGCCGCCGAACCCGTCCCCGTACAGATCGTCGACCCGGCCGGACCCGTCACGCTGCCCGTGCGCACCGCCATCGCGGACGAGGCGGACGCGGTGGTCGCCGCACACCTCGCCGAGCCCTTCGACCTCGCCGCGGGCCCCGTGCTGCGCGCCCTCCTGCTGCGCCTGGGCGCCGAGGACCACGTCCTCGTCCTCAGCTGCCACCACACCGTCGGCGACGGAACCTCGACGGGCGTCCTGCGCGACGAACTGACCGCGCTGTACACGGCCTTCGCCACCGGCCGGCCCTCTCCGCTGCCGGAGCTGCCGATCCAGTACGCCGACTACGCGCTGTGGGAGCGCGCGCGCCCGGCCGGTGACCTCGACGCCGGCGTGGCGTACTGGCGGGAGCGGCTGGCCGGCGCCCCGGCCCTGCTGGAACTGCCGACGGACCGGCCGCGCCCGGCGGTGGCCTCGCACACCGGCGGCCAGCACCGCTTCACCATCGGCCCCGACCTCACGGCCCGCCTGCGCGAGCTGGCGCGCGCCGAGCACTGCACGCCGTTCATGCTGCTGACCGCCGTCTGGCAGGTGCTGCTGGCCCGCTGGTCCGGCCGGCCCGACATCTGCGTCGGCACACCCGTCTCCGGCCGCACCCGCAGCGAACTCGACGATCTCATCGGCTACTTCGTCAACACCGTCGTGCTGCGCGGGCAGGTCACCGACGACATGACCTTCCGTGAGGTGCTGCATGCCACGCGGGAGTCGACGCTGGAGGCGTTCGCCCACCAGGACGTGCCCTTCGAGCGCCTCGTCGACGAGCTCGCGCCCGACCGCGGCCTCAGCCACCACCCGCTCTTCCAGACGATGCTGTCCTACCGGAGCGACGGCGGCGACGGCGGTCCCGGACCCGGGCCCGTGTCCCTGCCCGGCGGTCTGACCGTCGAGGACCATCCGGTCGCCGGGACGGACGCCAAGTTCGACCTCACGCTGGAGCTGATCGAGGGCCCGGACACCGTGCAGGGGTCGCTCGGCTTCCGCACCGATCTCTTCGAGGCGGCGACCGCGGCGGAGCTGGCCGCCCGCTTCCTGCGCTCACTGGCCGAGGTGACGGCCGACCCGGCCGTCCGCGTCGGCACACTGGACCTCCTGCTGCCCGGCGAGGCGGACCGGCTGCTGGCCCAGGGCCGCGGCCCCGACCCGGCCCCGGCGCCCGCCACCACCCTGCACGCCCTGATCGAGGAACAGGCCCGGCGCACCCCCCACGCACCCGCCGTGGCCTGCGCCGGCACGGAGCTGACCTACGCCGGACTGGACGCCCGCGCCGAGGAGCTGGCCGCTCGCCTCAGGACCCGCGGCATCGGCCCGGAAAGCCTCGTCGCCGTTGCCATGGAGCGCTCGGCGGACACGGTCGTCGCCCTGCTCGGCATCCTCAAGGCGGGCGGCGCGTACCTGCCGGTGGACCCGACCCATCCGCCCGAGCGCACGGCCGCGGTCCTCGCCGACGCCCGCCCGGCCCTCGTCCTGCGCGACCTCACCCTCGCCGGCACGGACGACCCGGACCCGCGGCGCGGCCCGGCGGCACGGACCGGCCCGCCGGCGACCCCGCGGCATCCCGCGTACGTCATCCACACCTCCGGCTCCACCGGCCGGCCCAAGGGCGTGGTCGTCGAACACGCGAGCGCTGTGGCCCTGGTGCGCTGGGCCGTCGACGCGTTCGGCACCGAGCGACTGGCCCGCACCGTGTGCAGCACCTCGTTCACCTTCGACGTCTCCGTGTTCGAACTGTTCGCGCCACTGGCCTGCGGAGGCCGTGTCGAGATCGTGCGCGACGCCCTCGCGCTCACCGAACGCCCCGCGTCCGCCGGTTCCGCGACCCTCGTCAGCACGGTGCCGTCCGCGCTGACCGGCGTCCTCGACCACGGCCGCCTCCCGGACGGCACCGGCACGGTCGTCCTCGCCGGCGAGGCGCTGCCGCGGGCCGTACTGGGACGGCTGCGCGAGACGGTCCCCGACGCCGACCTGATCAACGCCTACGGCCCCACCGAGGCCACCGTCTACGCCACCGCCTGGTGGGCCGAAGGAACCACACCCGACGGACCGCCCCCGATCGGCACCGCCCTGCCCGGCACCACCGCGCAGGTCCTCGACGCCGCGCTGCGGCCCGTCCCGGCCAACTGCGTAGGCGAGCTGTACCTCGGCGGCACCGGCGTGGCCCGCGGCTATCTGCACCGGCCGGCCCTGACCGCCGAACGGTTCCTGCCCGACCCGTACGGCGCGCCCGGCGCCCGCATGTACCGCACCGGCGACCTGGTGCGCCGCCGGCCCGACGGCGGCCTGGTCTACGTCGGCCGCGCCGACCACCAGGTCAAGGTGCGCGGCTTCCGCATCGAACCCGGTGAGATCGAGACCGCGCTGTGCGCGCACGAACGGGTGGACCGCGCGGTCGTCGTGGTCCGCGAGGACACGCCGGGGGACCGGCGGCTGGTCGCCTACGCCGTACCGGTCCGGCCGGACCCGCTCCCGTCCGCCGCCGAACTGCGCGCACACCTCGGCAGGATCCTGCCGGCGTACATGGTGCCGTCGGCGTTCGTCGAACTGGACGCGCTGCCGCTGACCGCCAACGGCAAGCTCGACCGCGCCGCCCTGCCCGCCCCGCACTCCGGGGACGCCGCCCAGGCCGCCGCCTACGAACCGCCGCGCCCCGGCACCGAGACAGTCGTCGCGGAGGTCTGGGCGCAGGTCCTCGGCGTCGAACGGGCCGGACGGCACGACGACTTCTTCGACCTGGGCGGGCACTCGCTGCACGCGGCGACCGCCACCGCCCGCATCCGGGCCCGCACCGGCACCGAACTGCCGCTGGCCGCCGTGTTCACCGCGCCGACGGTCGCGGAACTGGCCGCCGACATCGACGCCCGCGGCCGCACCGCCGAGGAACCGGCCATCCGCAGCCTCGACCGCACCCGTTACCGCGCCCGCGGCCGCCAGGAGCCCTCCGCCACCGCCCGATAGCGTCCCCGGCACCTCGGCGACCGTCCCCCGCCCCCGCCCGGCCCGCCCCCGGGCACACCCCGACCCCACCCACCCTGAGGCCCCTGGGCCCCCGATCCGGCCGACGACCGGACCGGGCCCGCACCCGGAAAGGTAGGCCAGCCATGTCAGCTGCCGCCCAGGACGACGCCGGACCCGCCATGGACGCACCACCCGCGGAGACGGAGGACGTCCTCGTCTTCCCGGCCTCCTTCGCCCAGTCCCGGCTGTGGTTCATGGACCGGCTCGCACCGGGCGGCACCGTCTACAACGTGCCGCTGGTCATCGGCCTGTCCGGACCGCTGGACGCCGCACTCCTGGCCGAGTGCCTGAACGCCGTGGCCGGCCGCCACGAGGTCCTGCGCACCACCTTCGCCGAGGGCGACGACGGGCCGCTCCAGATCGTCCGGCCCGCTCCGGCGATCCGGCTGGAGGTGCGCGACGTCGCCGCCGACGAGGCACGGCGCGCCGCCGCCGACGAGGCCGACCGCCCCTTCGACCTGACCACGGGACCGCTGCTGCGCGCCCTGCTGCTGCGCACCGCCCCCGCCGAGCACCTGCTCGTCGTCACCTTCCACCACACCGTGTGCGACGGCTGGTCCCTCGGCGTGTTCTGCCGCGAACTCGGCACGCTCTACCAGGCGCACGCCCTCGGCCTCGCCTCTCCGCTGCCGGACCTGGCGATCCAGTACGCCGACTACGCGGTCTGGCAGCGCGAACGGCTGGACTCCGCCGCCCTCACCGGCCACCTCGCCCACTGGCGCGAACGGCTCGCCGACGCCCCGGCCGTCCTCGCCCTGCCCACCGACCGGCCCCGGCCCGCCGTCGCCTCGCACCGCGGCGCCGAGGTGCCGCTCAGCGTGCCCGGACCGGTCGCCTCCCGGCTGCGGGAGACGGCGCGGGCCGGCCGCTGCACCCCGTTCATGCTGCTGCTGGCCGCCTGGCAGGTGACGCTCGCCCGCTGGTCCGGCCAGTCCGACGTCTGCGTCGGCTCCCCGGTCGCCGGCCGTGACCGGCCGGAACTGGAGCCGCTGATCGGCTACTTCGCCAACACCGTCGTGCTGCGCGCCCAGCTGGACGAGGACATGACCTTCCGCGACCTGCTCGCCAGGACCCGGCGGACCGTGCTCGCCGACCTCGCCCACCAGGACGTCCCGTTCGAGCGGCTCGTCGAGGAGCTGCGGCCCGACCGCGACCTCGGCCACCATCCGCTGTTCCAGGCGGCGTTCGTGCTCCAGAACGCCGACCCGGCCCGCCTGCATCTGCCGGGACTGCGCTGCACGGTCGGCGAACCGGCCACCGCCACCGCGAAGTTCGACCTCACCCTGGCCCTGGAGGACACCGAGGACGACGGCTTCACCGGCGTCCTGGAGTACGCCACCGACCTGTTCGACACCGGTACGGCCACCGCGCTGGCCGAGTCGTTCCTGCTGCTGCTGGAGCACGCCGTCACCGAGCCGGACACCGCGCTCGCCGCTCTCCGGCTGGTCCCCGCCGGCCGACGGGCCGACCTCGTCGCCCCGCACCCGCGCGCGACCGCCGTTGCGGCCGGCCCGAACCGGCCCGCCACCCTGACCGGCCTGTTCGAGGGGCAGGCCGCGAAGACACCCGACGCGATCGCGGTGGTCGCCGGCGCCGAGCGGCTGTCGTACGCGGAACTCGACCGCCGGGCCGACCACCTCGCCCGCCGTCTGCTGCGCTCCGGCGCCGGCCCCGACCGGCTGGTGGCGCTGGCCCTGCCGCGCTCCGCGGACCTGATCGTCGCGATCCTCGGCGTCCTGAAGGCCGGCGCCGCCTATCTCCCCGTCGACCCCACCGCCCCGGCCGAACGCGTCCGGCACATCATGACCGACGCAGCACCCGCCTGCGTCCTGACCACGACGAAGATCGCGGCCCGCCTGTTCCCGGACGGCACCACCGCCGTCCTCCTCACCGACACCGCCGACGACACGCCCGCCGGCGGCCTCCCCGAGGCCGGCACCCAACGCGCCGCCCCGCCGCACCCCGACCACCTGGCCTACGTCATCTACACCTCGGGTTCCACCGGCCGGCCCAAGGGCGTCGGCGTGGCGCACCGCCAGGTGGTGCGGCTGCTCACCGCCACCGCCGAGGACTTCGGCTTCGGACCCGGCGACGTGTGGAGCCTGTTCCACTCCTGCGCCTTCGACTTCTCGGTGTGGGAGATCTGGGGCGCCCTCGCGCACGGCGGCACGCTCGCCGTGGTCCCGGCCGAGGTCACCCGCTCGCCACGGGAGTTCGTCGACTTCCTCCTCACCCACCGGGTCACGGTCCTCAACCAGACCCCGTCCGCGTTCCGCGAGCTGACCGCCGAGGTCATGGCCCGCCCCGAACCGCCCGACCTCGCGCTGCGAACCGTGGTCTTCGGCGGCGAGGCCCTGGTCGTGGACGACCTGGCACCGTGGTTCGACCGCCTCGGCGACCGGTGCCCGGACATGGTGAACATGTACGGCATCACCGAGACCACCGTGCACGTCACCCACCGCCGGCTCCGGCGGGCCGACCTGGACGGCCCGGTGCGCAGCCCGATCGGGCACGCGCTGGCCGACCTGCGGCTGCACCTGCTGGACGCGCACGGCCGACCGGTGCCGCGCGGCGCGGCCGGTGAACTGTACGTCGGCGGCCCGGGCGTGGCCCGCGGCTATCTGCGCCGGCCCGCGCTGACCGCCGAGCGTTTCGTGCCCGACCCGTTCTCCGCCGAGCCGGGCGCCCGGCTGTACCGCTCCGGTGACGTGTGCCGCTGGCGCGCGGACGGCGAGCTGGAGTACCTCGGACGCGCCGACCAGCAGGTCAAGATCCGCGGCTTCCGCATCGAGCCCGGCGAGATCGAGGCGGCGCTCGCGGAACACCCGCGGATCGACCGGGCCGCGGTGCTGGCCCGCACCGACCCGGCCGGCGACCCCTACCTCGTCGGCTACGTCGTCCCGACCGCCGACGGACCGCCGGACGCCGCCGCCCTGCGCGCCCACCTGGCCGCGCTCGTCCCGCCGTACATGGTGCCCGGCGCCTACGTCGTGGTGCCCGCGCTGCCGCTCACCGGCAACGGCAAGCTCGACCGCGCCGCACTGCCCGCCCCCGAGGCCGGCCGGCGCGCGGCGGCCGCTTTTGAGCCGCCGAGCGGCGACAGCGAGCGGCTGCTGGCCGAGATGTGGTCGGAGGTGCTGGGCGTGCCCGTGGAACGAGTCGGTGCCGACGACAACTTCTTCGACCTCGGGGGCCACTCCTTCGCGGCGCTGCGGCTGATCAGCCGTATGGAGAGCAGCTGGGACGTGACCGTGCCCACGGCGACCGTGTTCTCCGCGCCGACGCTGCGCGCGCTGGCCGGCTGGCTGGACGAACGGCCACCGGCCCCCGCGCCGTCCCCGCTGGTCCCGCTGCACGCCACCGGTACGCGGCCACCGCTGTTCCTGGTCCACCCGGTCGGCGGCCACGTCCTGTGCTACGCCTCCCTGGCCGGCGCGCTCGGTCCCGACCGGCCCGTGCACGCGCTGGTGGCGCGTGGCATGCGCGAGGGCGAACGGCCGGCCGCACGGATCGAGGAGATGGCAGCCGACTACCTCGACGCCATCGCCGAGGCCGGGTACGACGGCCCGCTGGTGCTGGGCGGCTGGTCGTTCGGCGGTGTCGTCGCCTTCGAGATGGCCCGCCAGGCCGCCCGGCGCGACGGCCGCACCCCGCCGGTCGTCCTGATCGACAGTCACGCGCCGGGACGGTACGGGCCGGGCACCGCGCCGGACGAGACGGAGCTGATCGCCGACTTCGCCGCGGACTGGGAGCGCTCGACCGGCACCCGCCTCGGAGTCCAGCCCGCCGCACCGGCGGGAACGACGGCGCGGGACTGCCGCGCACACCTGCTGGAGAGCGCCCGGCGCGCCGGGCTGCTGGACGCCGAGGACGGCCCCGCCCACCTGGCCCGCCTGCTCGACCTGTACGGCGCCAACCGCACGGCCCTGCGACGCTACCGGCCCGACGGCCCGTACGACGGACGGCTCCTCGTCCTCTCCGCCACCGAAACCGCCACCGCCACCGAAACCGGCAACGGCACCGAAACCGGCAACGGCACCGCCACCGCCACCGAAACCGGCAACGGCACCGGCAGCGAAACCGGCAGCGGCACCGGCACCGACAGCGAAACCGCCACGGACGCCGCCACCGACGCCGACCGCGGCTGGCGCCGCTGGACCACCGGCCCGGTGGACGTCCGCCCGGTCGGCGGCGACCACTACAGCCTTCTGCGCGAACCCCACCTCACCGACCTCGCAGCCGAGCTGCGGCCCTTCCTCGACGGGAGCCTGACATGAAGCTGCGCCGAGCGCCGCTCGAAGACTGGATGCGCGACTTCTACTTCGACACCACCATCGACCTCGGCAGCAGCGGAGTGCAGTGCTGGACCCTGGCCGAGCTGCGCGCCCTGCTCGGCATCTCGCAGGACGACCTGGACGCCATCGCCCTCGACGACAGCCCCTCCTACGGCAGCGAGGCCCTGCGCGGCGCGCTCGCCCAGCGCTTCGCCGACGGCGACCCGGCACGCGTGATGGCCACCCACGGCTCCACCGAGGCGATCTTCCTCGCCATGAACGCGCTGCTGGAACCGGGCGACGAGGTCGTCGTCATCGACCCCGGCTACCACTCGCTGTGGTCGATCGCGGAGTCCATCGGCTGCCGGCTCAAGCGGTGGCGGCTGCGCCCGGAGGACGGCTTCGCACCCGACCTGGACGCCCTGCGCGCCCAGCTCACCCCCGCCACCCGCATGGTCGTCGTCAATCTCCCGAACAACCCGACCGGCGCCTCGCTGCCCGCCGGCCTCTTCGACGCCTTCCTCGACATCGTCGCCGACAGCGGCGCCTACCTCGTCTGGGACGGCGCCTTCACCGAACTCGTCCAAGACGGCCCCGCCCTGCCCGAACCGTCGCTGCGCTACGAGCGCTGCCTCTCGCTCGGCACCATGTCCAAGGCCTACGGCCTGCCCGGCACCCGCGTCGGCTGGTGCCTGGCCGCGCCCGAACTGCTGGCCCGCTTCCTGCCGTTGCGCGACGCGCTGACCATCTGCCTGTCACCGCTGACCGAGTTCCTCGCCGAACGCGCCGTGGTGCACGCCGACCGCATCCTCGACATCCGCCGGGCCCAGGCCCACCGCAACCTGGACACCCTCACAGCCTGGGCCGACACCCACCCCGACCTCGTCTCCCTCACTCCGCCGGCCGGCGGAGTCACCGCCTTTCCGTCCTTCCACGGCGTCACCGACACCGAGGACCTGTGCCGCGAGCTCGGCCGCGACCACGACGTCCTCCTCGTCCCCGGCAGCGGCTTCGGCCACCCCGACCGGGTCCGGCTCGGCTTCGGCGGCGACGAGAGGGCCTTCGCGACCGGCCTGAGCCGGCTGCACACCGTGCTCGCGCAGCGCGCCGCCACCCGCCGCCTCGAAGGAGCGCCCCGATGACCAGCGCCCCGCCGACCAGCGCCCCGGCCACCGCCCGGGGCACCCGTGCCCACGACGTCTCGGTCACCCAGCACGGCCTGTGGTTCCTCGACCAGATCACCCCCGGCGACCCGCTGTACACCCTGGCCTGGCGCATCGACCTCGACGGCCCCCTGGACACCACCGCGCTGCGCCACGCCGTCAACGCCGTCGTCGCCCGCCACGACGCCCTGCGCACCCGCTTCGCCCGCGACGACGACGGCCGGCCCGTCCAGCTCGTCACCGACCAACTCACCGTCGGCCTGGCCGTCACCGACCTGCGCCCGCTGCCCGCCGCCGAGCGCGAACGGGCCGCCGCCGACGCCTGCGCCGCCGAGACCGCCATCGGCTTCGACCTCGCCACCGGCCCGCTGATCCGCACCCGCCTGCTGCGCACCGCGGAGCACCGGCACACCCTGATGCTGCTCGTCCACCACATCGTCTTCGACGCGGTGTCGATGGAGACGGTCGTCCGCGAACTCGCCGAGGCCTACGGCCACGCCCGCGCCGGCACCGACTGGCGGCCCGAGCCCGCCGCCCAGTACCCGGACTTCGCGGACCGCCAGCGAGCCGAGCTGAGCGGCCCCCGGCTGGAACGCCTCCTCGGCTTCTGGCGCCGGGAGCTCGACGGCGCGCCCGAACTCCTCACCCTGCCCACCGACCGGCCCCGCCCGGCGGAACAGACGCACGCCGGCGCCGAGCACCGCCTCCGGCTGCCCGCCGGCCTCACCGACCGGCTGCGGGCGCTCGCCCGCTCCGAGCGCGTCACCCTGCACATGCTGCTGCTGGCCGCCTACCAGGTGCTGCTGGCCCGCTGGTCCGGCCAGCGCGACGTCAGCGTCGGCAGCACCGTCGCCGGCCGGCCGCGCACCGAACTCGCCGGAGCCGTCGGCTACTTCGTCAACACGGTCGTCCTGCGCGGCCGTCTGGAGGACAACCCGTCCTTCCGCGACCACCTGCGCGCCGTACGCACCAGCTGCCTGCGCGCCTACGACCACCAGGCGCTGCCCTTCGACCGGGTGGTGGAGGAGCTGCGGCCGGGCCGCTCACTGAGCCACAACCCGCTGTTCCAGGTCACGTTCGACACCCATGTCGACGACCGGGCCCACCGCACCGACGCCTTCGGCGACGCCAGGCTGACCGCGGTCGACTTCATCGAGGCGGGCCGCTCCAAGTTCGACCTGTCCCTCACCGCCGTGGACGACGGCACCTCCGTCGAACTGACCGCCGAGTACGCCACCGACCTCTTCGACCACGCCACCGTCGAACGCCTCATCGGCCACTACACGCTGCTGCTGGGCTCGGCCGCGGACGCGCCGCACACCCCGGTCGACGACCTGGGCTTCCTCTCCGCCGACGAGGAGACCCTGACCGTCCGGGACTGGAACCGCACCGACGGCCCCGTCCCCGACACCACCCTCGGCGACCTCTTCGCCGCCCAGGCCGCCCGCACCCCGGACGCCGTCGCCGTCAGCGACGCCTCCGGCAGCCTCACCTACGCCCAGCTCGACGCGCGTGCCGCCCAGGTCGCCAACCTGCTGCGCTCGCGCGGCCACGGCCCGGAGAGCACCGTCGGCGTCTTCCTGGAACGCTCCGTCGACCTCGTCGTGGCGCTCTACGGCGTCGTCCGGTCCGGCGCCGCGTTCGTCCCGCTGGACCCGGGCTACCCGCCCGACCGCCTCGCCCACGTCGTCGACGACGCCGGCATCACCACCGTCCTCACCGAATCGGCCCTGCGCCCGCGCCTGCCCGACCGGCTCGACACACCCACCCTCGACACCGACCGCCACCTCTTCGACGCGCAGCCCGCCACCGCGCCCCGGCCGGACGTCACCGGACGCCACCTCGCGTACATCGTCTACACCTCCGGGTCCACCGGCCGGCCCAAGGGGGCGATGAACGAGCACCGCAACATCGTCAACCAGCTCACCTGGGTGCAGGACCACTACGGACTCGGCGCCGACGACGTCCTGCTCCAGAAGACCCCGGTCGGCTTCGACGACTCGCTGCGCGAACTGTTCTGGCCGCTCGCCGTCGGCGCCCGCCTGGTCATGGCCGAACCCGGCGCCCACCGCGACCCCGCCTCGCTCGCCGACGTCGTCGAGGCCGAACGGGTCACCGTGCTGCACGTGGTGCCGTCCCTGCTCCAGGCCTTCGTCGAAGCCCCGGCCGACGCCGCCCGCTGCGCCACCCTGCGCCGTGTCATCTGCAGCGGCGAGGCCCTTCTGCCGGAGCTCCAGCGCCGCTTCTTCGCCACCTTCGCCGGCACCGCGCTCAACAACCTGTACGGCCCGTGCGAGGCGGCCATCGACGTCACCCACTGGGACTGCCTGCCCGGCGCCGAGGGCCCGGTCCCGATCGGCGGCCCGGTCCTCAACACCCGCGTCTACGTCCTCGACGCCGCCGGACGCCCGGTCCCCATCGGCGTACCCGGCGAACTCCACGTCGCCGGACGCCAGATCGGCCGCGGCTACCACGGCAAGTCCGCCCTGACCGCCGAACGCTTCGTGCCGGACCCGTTCTCCAGCGAGCCGGGTGCCCGCCTGTACCGCACCGGCGACGTGTGCCGCTGGCGCGCCGACGGACGGCTCGACTACCTCGGCCGGACCGACCACCAGGTCAAGATCCGCGGCATCCGCATCGAGCCCGAGGAGATCGACGCCGCGCTCACCGCGCTGCCGCAGGTCCGCCAGGCGGTCGTGCTCTGCCGCGAGGACACCCCCGGCGACAAGCGCCTCGTCGCCTATGTCGTACCGGCCACCGCCGTCCGCCCCGCCGATCTGCGCACCGCCCTCGCCCGCACCCTGCCCGCCTACATGGTCCCGGGCGACTACGTCCTGCTGGACGCCCTGCCGCTGAACAGCAACGGCAAACTCGACCGCGCCGCCCTGCCCGCCCCGGCCGGCGACCGCCCCGGCGACTCCCTGTACACGGCGCCCCGCGACGACGTCGAAGCCGTGGTCGCCTGGGCCTGGGCCGACGTCCTCGGCGTCGAACGGACCGGCATCCACGACGACTTCTTCGACCTCGGCGGACACTCCCTGCTCGCCACCCGGGCCGTGATGTTCCTGCGCGAACACCTCGGCGTGGACCTGCGCGTGCACGCCCTGTTCCGGGCCCCGACCCCGGCCCTGCTGGCCGCCGAGATCCTGCGGCTGGCCGCCGATCCGCAGCGGCTTCGGGCCACCTGCGCCGCCGTGCGCGCCGTACTCGACCTCTCCGACGAGGAGGCCGACCGCCTCTTC
Source organism: Streptomyces sp. NPDC001532 (assembly GCF_040298625.1). Lineage (NCBI taxonomy): Bacteria > Bacillati > Actinomycetota > Actinomycetes > Kitasatosporales > Streptomycetaceae > Streptomyces > Streptomyces sp. NPDC001532. The sequence goes on along the minus strand of NZ_JBEPAL010000015.1, from coordinate 104,020 downwards.
GACGAGCGACCCACCGCGCAGGAAGGACCCGGTGACCATGGACAGCACGGCTGAACAGGACACCCCTCCGCTCACCGGCGGCTGCCCGTACGCCGCGCGGTCCGCGGCCCCGGCCCGCCCGGCCGACTTCGACAGCCATGACCCGGCGCTCGCCCGCGACCCCTTCCCGACCTACGAACGCCTGCGCGCGGCCGGGCCGGTGACCTGGAGCGAGAGCTGGGACGGCCACTGGGTGGCCGTCGGGCACCAGGAGGTCTCCGCCGCCGCCCGCTCCCGCCGTCTGCTGACCGGCCGCACCCTGCCCGATGGCACCGTCCAGGGCGTCACGATCCCGCCGCTGGGCCAGACCGGCCGCATGGCACCGCTGGAGCTGGACGCGCCGCTGTCCCTGAAGTACCGCAAGCTGCTGGCCGCCTTCTACTCCGCCAGCCGGGTCCGCGCCCGCGAGCAGGAGCTGCGCGACCTGGCCCGCGAGAGCCTCGACGCGGCGATCGCCGCCGGCACCTGCGACATCGTCCCGGCGATGACCCTGCGCGTGCCGGCCATCGTGACGATGCGCGACATCGGTCTGCCGGACGACCGCTGGTTCGACGTGGACGCCCTGCTGCACCGCGCGCTGCTCGCCGCACCGCACGACATGCCCGCCGCACGCCACTACGCCCAGCTGATCACGCTGGAGATCGTCGAGGAGATGGAGGCCGTCCGGGAGCTCCTGGAGGACGACCCGGACGCGCCGGCGAGCGGGCTGATCGCGGACCTGCTGCGCGCCACCGTCGACGGTGAGCCCGTACCGGACGAGGACATCGTCTCGATGATGTACTTCCTGCTGCTCGGCATCGACCCGACCTCCACCCTCACCGCGACCGCGCTGTGGCACCTGGCCCACCACCCGGAGCTGAAGCGGCGTCTGATCGACGAGCCGCGGCTGATCCCGCGCGCCGCGGACGAGTATCTGCGCTGGATGTCACCGGTGCAGGGCACCAGCCGTACCGTCGCCGAGGACTTCCAGCTCGGCGGCCGGCAACTGGCGGCGGGGGAGCGGGTGTTCCTGTCCTGGGCGGCGGCCAACCGGGACGAGAGCGTGTACCCGAGGCCCTTCGAGGTCGACCTGGACCGCCCCGACGAACGGCACCACGCGTTCGGTGGCGGCCCGCACTACTGCGTCGGCGCGGGCATCGTCCGCGCCATGTTCACCGTGATGCTGGAGGAGATCCTCACCCGCCGCCCCGACTACGAGATCGCCGACGAGGACGCCATCACCTGGTTCCCGGACCTCAGTTCCTTCTACGGCATCACATCCTTGCCATTACGCCTGACAAGTGGCAAAGATCACGAAACTTCATAAGGGTCTCCTGTGTAACTTCTGTGGATTTGCTGTGATTTCGGATTCGATCTGACGCTTACGCTCTCACAGGCGCCACACATGTGGTGTTCATGTAAAAACACAGATCGGACCATGATGACGGTGTACAAACCCCTGCCTGACCAGCAGGGGCGGCCCGCATCCGGCGGAACCGCACGCTGGACAGCGGGCGGAATCTCCCTGGTGATGGCCATAACCCTGCTGGACGTGGCGAGCCTGCCGGCCGCCGCTTCGGCCCCCGACGCACCCAAGCCCCAGAAGGCGGCGGCGACGCAGGCCGCCGACATCCCGTCGGCCCGCGTGGCCGCGCGGCTGTCCGGCACCCGGGTGGAGGCGCTCTCCGAACGCACGGAGACCTCCACCACCTGGGTGAACAAGGACGGCAGCCTCACCACCGAACTCGCCGCCGGACCCGTCCGGTTCCAGCGGGACGGCAAGTGGGTCGACGTCGATGTCGACCTGCGGCGGTCCGGCTCCGGCGTGGAGGCCGTGGCCCACCCGGAGAGCCTGCGGCTGGCGGGCCGGACCGGCACGCCGGCGCGCTCGTGGAAGGCCGCGCGCACCGCCAAGGCGACCGACCTGGTGACGCTCGGCGAGGGCGAGCGGCAGATCACCCTCCAGTGGAAGGGCGGCCTGCCCCAGCCGAAGCTGAACGGGACGCGCGCCGAGTACGTCGATGCCGTGCCCGGCGCCGACGTGGTCGTCGAAGCCACCCGCACCGGCTTCGAGCAGTTCGTCGAGGTCAAGAAGCGGCCCGCCGCGACCGGCTACTCCTACACCCTGCCCCTCAAGGCCAAGGGCCTGAAGGTCCGGCAGCTCGACGACGGCAGCGTCCTGTTCACCGACAAGAAGAACAAGAAGCGGGCCGTGATGCCCGCGCCGGTGATGTGGGACGCCACCGTCGACAAGCGCTCGGGAGAGCACACCCGCAAGGCGCGGGTCGGCCTGAAGGTCGTGCGGAAGGGCTCGTCCGTCGACCTGGTGGTCACCCCGGACGCCAAGTTCCTCGCCGACCCGAAGACCACGTACCCCGTCACCGTGGACCCGTCGACCTCGGCGCTGTCCAACGTCTTCGACACCTACGTCCAGCAGGGCGAGACCGTCGACTGGTCGGCCGACACCGAACTCGACCTCGGCAATCCCGGCACCAAGAACGCCGACGGCACCCCGCGCACCGCGCAGTCCTTCATCTCCTGGAACACCACGCCCGTCCAGGACGCGCTGGTGCTGGACGCCGAGCTGTCGCTGTGGAACTTCCACTCCGGCAACCCGGACTGCAAGGCCTACCCGTGGGAGGTGTGGACCTCCGGCGCCGCCTCCACGTCGAGCCGGTGGACCAACCGCCCGACGATGACGGCGAAGAAGGCGACCTCCACCGAGACCCGCGGCAACGCCGCCTGCACCGCCGCCCCCGACGGCTGGATCAACGCCGACGTGACGTCCATGGTGCAGGAGTGGGCCTCGGCCAAGGCCACCCGCGGCCACATGGGCCTGCGGGCGACCAGCGAGTCCGTCGTCGAGCAGTGGAAGCGCGTCAACTCGGCCAACGCCGCCACCAACCCGCCGAAGCTGGTCGTCACCTACAACTACCGGCCGCGCACCGGCACCAAGCAGGAGGCCGGACCGCCGTACTTCTCCTACAGCGGCGTCTACTCCGTCAACACGGTCACGCCCACGCTGCAGGACCGGTTCGTCGACGCCGACGGCGACAAGGTCAACGGCACCTTCCAGATCTTCGACAACGCCACCAACACGCAGGTCGGCGAACCGATCGTGTCGAAGTTCGTCCCGTCCGGCCAGCTCGCCTCGGTGACCGTGCCCGCCGGGCTGCTGAGCAACGGAAAGACGTACAAGTTCCGCACCTCGGCCTACGACGGCACGCACTACAACACCGGCTGGTCGGCCTGGAAGACCTTCACCGTCGACACCAGCGCCCCGCCCGCCCCGGCCAAGATCACCTCCACCGACTACCCGACGGGCAAGTGGAGCAAGGGCGCGGGCCAGGCCGGAACCTTCACCGTCACCCCGCCCGCCTCCGACCACAACTGGCTGGAGTGGTCGCTGGACGGCGTGACCTGGACCAAGGTCGCCACCGGCGGCGCGAGCGGTGACAAGAGCATCTCCATCACCCCCGCCGACAACGGCGCACAGGCCCTCCTCGTGCGGGCCGTCGACCGCGCCGACAACCGCTCCACCGTCGTCGAGTACACCTTCAACGTCGGAGCCGGCGGCTTCGTCCGGCCCGCCTCCGGCGACCGGACCGCACGCCGGCTCACCCTGGAGGCCGAGACCGACGGCGCCAAGTACGACAAGGTCTCCTTCTCCTGGCGGCGCTCCGCCGCCGACGACTGGCAGCGCATCCCCGCCGGGGACGTGACCCAGGACGGCACCGCGCTCACCCAGTGGCCGGTGGACCTGACCGGCGGCCGCAACGCCCCGCTCGCCTGGAACGCCACCTCCACCGTCAACCCCGACGGATCCGTCGAGATCAAGGCCGACTTCACCGGCCCCGCCGGAGCCTCCGGCAGTGCCGAACCGGTCACCGTCGTGGTCGACCGCAACGCCGACGGCGCCGCGAGCGAGGACGTCGGACCCGGCTCGGTGAACCTGCTGACCGGTGACTACGCCCTGTCCGCGGAGGACGTCTCGGCGTTCGACCTCGTCGTCAGCCGCACCGCCCACTCACGCCGCCCCGAGGCCGGCGCCCAGCAGGACGACCAGGCCGCGATCTTCGGCAAGCAGTGGGTCTCCGGCTTCGAGGCCCAGCTCAACGAGTCGGAGTACACCCACCTGGAGAAGATCTCCGACACGGCCGTGCGCGTCGTCCTCGCCGACGACAGCCCCATCCACTTCACGGCCAACGCGGCGAAGAACGGGTGGATCCCCGAGCCGGGCGCCGAGGAGATGGTGCTCAAGGGCAGCGTCAGCGGCACCTTCACCCTCTCCGACAGCTCCGGCACGGTCACCGAGTTCGCCAAGGCCGACCCGGCGGCGACCGCCTGGCAGGTCAAGAGCACCCTGTTCGACGGCCTGTCCAACTCGACCACCACGGTCATGTCCCAGACGGTCACCGTGGACGGCAAGGAACTGGCCCGCCCGACCCGGATCATCGCCCCGACCTCCGCCGCCGCCGCGTCCGCGTGCGCCGCGGACCCGTCGACGAAGGGCTGCCGCCTGCTGGAGTACGTCTACGCCTCCGCCACGACGGCGACCGCCACCACCTTCGGCGACATCGGCGGCCAGGTCCGCGAGATCCGGCTCTGGTCCACCGAACCCGGCGCCACGGCCGCCACGGCCAAGGCCGTGCAGACCTACCGCTACGACGACTCCGGCCGGCTCCGCCGCGCCTGGAACCCGCAGATCAGCCCCGCGCTCGTCACCGAGTACGCCTACGACGCGGCGGGCCGGGTCACCTCCCTGACGCCGCCCGGCGAGCTGCCGTGGACGTTCACCTACGGCAAGGCGGGCAACGACCCGGCGGCCGGTGAGGGCATGCTCCTCAAGGCCGGCCGCGCCGCGCTGAAGGAGGGCACGGCCGCCACCGTCGAGGGCGAGTCCACCACCAGCGTCGTCTACGACGTGCCGCTGTCCGGCACCTCGGCCCCGTACGCGATGGACCGCGACACCGTCCGCACCTGGGGCCAGCAGGACATCCCCACGGACGCCGCCGCCGTCTTCCCGGCCGACGCCGTACCGGCCTCCCACTCGGGTTCGGCGCTCGACCAGTCGGCATACCGGCTGGCCACCGTGCAGTACCTGAACGTCTCCGGCGAACGCGTCAACCTCGCAGAGCCGGGCGGCCGGATCGACAACACCGACCACGACCGCTACGGCAACGTGGTGCGGGAACTGTCGGCCGGCAACCGGGAGACCGCCCTCGGCACGACGGCCGCCGCCAAGGAGGCCCTGGCCGACCTCGGCCTGGCCGACCGGCCCGGCGCCGAGCGTGCCGAGCTGCTGTCCACACGGTCCGTGTTCGACGAGACCGGCACGCGCGAGCTGGAGAAGTTCGGCCCGCTCGGCCGGATCGACCTGGCGAAGGACCTGAAGTCGGGCGACACCACCCTCGTCTCGGCGGGCTCCTCCGTCCTCGCCCGCAGCTGGACCAGCAAGCGCTACGACGAGGGCCGTCCCTCGGACGCCGTCGGCACCGTCAACCAGGTCACCAGCACCCGCGAGGGTGCCCAGGTCCGCGAGCACCCCGCCACCATGGCGGACGCCCAGCTGACCACCGTCGCCTACGACTGGGCGAAGGGCCTGCCCACCAAGGTGGTGCAGGACCCCGCCGGGGCCGCCATCACCACCGTCACCGAGTACGACGCCCAGGGCCGCGTCACGAAGCAGGGAGCGCCCGGCACCTCGGGCACCGACGCGGGAACGCAGGTCAGCACCTACTGGTCGGCCACCGGAACCGGCACCTGCGCCGGCCGCCCCGAGTGGGCGGACCTGCTGTGCACCAGCGGGCCGGCCGGCGACATCACCGGCGGCGGGACCAACCCGGCCCAGCTGCCCACGATGACCGCCGAGTACGACTGGTGGGGCAACACCGCCAGGACCACCGAGAAGTCCGGCACCGCGACCCGCACCATCACCCGCGGCTACGACGCGGCGGGCCGCCCCACCACCGTGCAGACGACCGGCCTCGGAGCGGCGGTGCCGTCGACCACGACCAGCTACGACCCCGAGTCGGGCCGCGCCGTCAGGACGACGTCCCCGACCGGCGGCACCCTGACCCGCGCCTACGACAAGCTGGGCCGGGAGATCTCCTACACCGACGCGGACGGAGGAACCACCACCACCGCCTACGACCGGCGCAACCGCCCGGTCAAGGTCGGCAACAGCGTCCCCAGCACGGTCACCTACACCTACGACTCGACCGCCGAGCCGCGAGGCCTGGCCACCAAGGTGACCGACTCGGTCGCCGGCACCTTCACCGCCACGTACGACACGGACGGAGCGGTCGCCACCGAGAAACTGCCGGGCGGCTACACGCTCAAGCAGTCCAAGGACGCCGCGGGCGCCGTCGTCGAGCGCGTCTACACCCGTGACAGCGACGGGGCGACCGTCTACAACGACGCCGTCACCTCCACCATCCACGGCCAGGCCGCCACGCGGTCCGGCTGGTCGCACCAGGAGTTCGGCTACGACGACGCCGGACGCCTCACCCGGGTCGAGGACACCAGCGACAACGTCTGCACCCTGCGGACGTACACCCTGGACAGCCGCTCCAACCGGACCGGCACCACCGAGGCCTCGGCGGCTCCCGGACTGAACTGCCCGACCACCGCGGGCGCGGCGAAGAGCCAGGCCTACGACACCGCGGACCGCATCGTCGGCTCCGGCCACGCCTACGACGCCTTCGGCCGCACCACCACGCTGCCGGGCTCGACCCTGTCGTACTACGCCAACGACCTGGTGCAGCGGCAGACCGCCGGCAACCGGCGCCAGACCTGGCAGCTCGACGCCGGACTGCGGTTCCGCTCGTGGACCGTGGAGACCGACACCAACGGCACCTGGAGCCATACGGCGGCCAAGACCAACCACTACGGCAACGACGGCGACAGCCCGAGCTGGATCGTGGAGGACGCCGCCCAGGGCACGGTGACCCGTAACGTCGCCTCCGCCACCGGCGTGTTCAGCGCGACCACCGGCAAGACCGGCGGCACCGTCCTCCAGCTGACCAGCATCCACGGCGACGTCGCCCTCCAGCTGCCGCTCGACCCGGCGATCGCGCCGACGGTCGTCGACAGTGACGAGAACGGCGCCGCCCGCACCGGCAAGGCCGCCCAGCGCTACGGCTGGTTCGGCTCCAACCAGCGCTCCGGCGAGACCCTCACCGGAATGGTCCTGATGGGCGCGCGGCTGTACGACCCGGAGACCGCCCGGTTCCTCCAGCTGGACCCGGTCTTCGGCGGCAACTGCAACGCGTACGACTTCGTCTGCGCCGACCCGGTCAACGGCACCGACCTTGACGGCCGGTGCGGAGCCTGGGGCAATCCCTTCAAGGCCTGCGACAAGTGGCGCATCCTGATGTGGTCGCGCTCGCCCGGCAGCCACTGGAAGACCATCCGTGAGGGCAGCACGTCCAACGTCACGGTGAACGGCAAGAAGTACGGCAAGTTCGGTCTGCGGCACATCAAGGACAAGCACGTCGGCAAGGGCAAGCGCTCCGCCTGGCGGTCCAGCTCCACCATGATGAGCGACCTCAAGAAGGCACTGACCTCCGGCAAGTGGCGCAACGCCTGGGGTGGTGTCTACGACGGCAAGTGGGACATCACGTACTCCTACTGGACCGGCTGCGGATGCCGTAAGAAGAAGAAGTACACGGTGTACGTGTACTACCGCACCACCAAGGCACCCGACGGCAAGCCGCTGGGTGTGACCACCGCCTACATCAACCGGACCGGGTGACCCAGTTGTCTCAGCAGATGAACGCGCCGGACGCGCCGGACGCACCCGAGGACCTGATCCGCGCGGCGGCCCGGAGCATCGCTTCGCGGCTGGCGGGGGAGAAGGGTCCCCTCGGGGCACTGCGCTCGGTCGTCCACATGGTCGACAACGACGAGGCCGAACTGGCCGTCGACGACCTGGCGCGAGTGATCGCCTCGTACCGCATCCGCATCCGGCGGACGGAGTACGACCAGATCACCGCGGCGGCGGCGCGGCTCGACGCGCTGGACTCGCTCACCGAAGCGGGAGTCGATCGCTTCATCGACGACTGAGACACAAGCCGCCCGGCGATCCGGGCACACATCGAATGACGCCGGCCTCCGAGACCACGATCCTGGTCTCGGAGGCCGGTGTCGTCCGCGCGAGCCGGGAGTCCTGTGACACGTACCGCACACCACCTGAGAAGGACCGGGCGTTCCGTGGTGCTCCACGACCTCCGGTACAGCGCGCGCGTCCTCGCCGACGCGGCACGGGAGGCCAGAAGGCCCCGCCCTCGCCGGATCCGCCGCGAGGTGAACGTCCGCACGTTCGCCCGCCGGCAGCGCGACCCCTCCGTCGCCGAGTGGTCCGCGCTGGAGGAGCGCCGGGCGCGACAGCGGCTCCGCAGCCGGCTGGGCACCCTGCTGAAGCTGGTCGCCTCCACCGCCGACGGGCTGGCACTCGATGCCGTGGACAGGGTGGACGTGCCGCCGGCACGCCATCGGCGTAGCTCGCTCTGGCTCGCGTAGCCGTCGGCCGGGGCGCGTGTCAGGCTGTGGCTGACGCGACGGGAGGCAGGTCATGGACCAGATCGGCGAGAAGCCCGAGGAAGTGCGCAAGCAGATGGAGAAGGAGCAGGCGCAGGCGCGGGCCGGGAAGAAGGGGCCGAAACGGGGCACGGAACGCGAGGGTGCGCAGACGGAGCACGGCGAGTCCGCGCAGGACGAGGCCGAGCCGCCCACGCCGGAGCGATAGCAGGAGCGGACGCCCCCGGCGCGAAGCCCGGGGGTGGAGGGTCAGGCGTGACTTCCGCGCCTCTGGGGACACGAGTCGACATGCCGACAGTGAGAGAACAGCAGCCGGCGGCCGCCTCGGACGGCCCGGCCCTGAAGAAGGCCCTGACCACACCCCTGCTCTACTTCTTCATCCTGGGAGACGTCCTGGGCGCCGGGGTGTACGTGCTGGTCGGCCAGGTCGCCGCCGAGGCCGGCGGAGCGGTGTGGGCGCCGCTGGCCGTCGCCCTGCTGCTGGCCCTGCTGACCGCGGCCTCCTACGCCGAGCTGGCCACGAAGTACCAGCGGGCCGGCGGAGCCGCCCACTACGCCACACTGGCGTTCGGCCCGTTCGCCGGTTTCCTCGCGGGCTTCTGCATGCTCGCCGCCGGCATCGTCTCCGTCGCCGCCCTGGCGCGCGGCTTCGGCGGGGACTACCTGTCGGCCTTCGTGTCCCTGCCCGTGGGCCTGGTCGCCGTGGTGTTCCTCGCCCTGCTGGCCCTGCTCAACGCGCGCGGCATCAAGGAGTCGATGCGCGCGAACGTCGTCGCCACCGTCATCGAGGTCGGCGGGCTGCTGATCATCGTCGCCCTGGGCGCGTGGCTGCTGCTGCGCGGCGACGGCGACCCCGGGCGGCTGACCCGGTTCGGCACCGCGGACACGGGCGCGGCCGCCGCCGTCCTCAGCGGCTCCGTCCTCGCGTACTACTCCTTCGTCGGGTTCGAGACGTCCGTGAACGTCGCCGAGGAGACCCGCGACCCGCGCCGCTCCTACCCGCGCGCCCTGTTCGGCGCCCTGGCCACCGCCGGAGCCGTCTACGTGCTGGTGGGCGTCGCCGCCTCGGTGGCCGTGCCGACGGACCGGCTCGTCGCGTCCAGCGGCCCGCTGCTGGAGGTCGTCGAGGAAGCGGGCGGCGTGCCGGTGCTCCTCTTCAGCGCCATCGCGCTCGTCGCCGTGGCCAACGGGGCCCTGCTGACCGGCATCATGGCCTCCCGGCTCGCCTTCGGCATGGCCCGCGACGGACTGCTGCCCTCGTCCCTGGCCAAGGTGCTGCCGGGCCGCCGCACACCGTGGGCCGCCATCGCCGCCACCACCGTGCCGGCCATGTTCCTCGCGCTGACCGGCAGCGTCGACGTCCTGGCGTCCACGCTGGTCCTGCTGCTGCTCGTGGTCTTCCTCATCGTCAACATCGCCGTGCTGGTGCTGCGCCGCGACACCGGTACGGAACCGCACTTCCGCACGCCGACCGTGCTGCCCCTGCTGGGCGCCGCCTCCTGCGTCCTGCTCGCCACCCAGATCGAGGGCCGGGTATGGCTGCGGGGCTCGGCCGTCCTCGCCGTCGGCGCGCTGCTCGGCACGGTGGCGGCGCTACGGCGTGACAGGACCGGCCGGCGGTCTTGCCGCGGACGATCACAGGCGCTTCAATGCACCCACCCCCCACAGGAGGAACACCCGAACCACACCCAGCGAAGGGGTTCTTCTTGACCGCCAAACGCGCCACCGCCGTCACCGCGGCCGCCTGCGCCACCGCGCTCGCCATGGCCTCGCCCTCGTCCGCGATCAACTCCTACAACGCCACGCCCGCCCCGGAACGCACCGAGGTCGGCGCTCTCGTGGCCACCTGGGACGACGACGGCGATCCGGCCACCGCGGACCGCGTCGACTGGGTCTGCTCCGGCACGATGATCGACGCCGACACGTTCCTGACGGCCGCCCACTGCACCACCGACTGGCCGGACAACGTACGCTTCCACGTCTCGCTCGACCAGGACGTCCAGGCCGGACTGGACGCCGCCGCGAAGCAGCACCCCGGCGACCCCGCCGCCCAGGCGGCCGCCGTCGCGGTCCCGGGCACAGCCCACAGCCACCCCGACTATCCGGGCCCGGCCGCCGACACGCACGACATCGCGGTCGTCGAACTCCCCGCCACCGCGATGAAGTCCCGCTGGTCCTTCACCCCGGCCTCCCTGCCGACCGCCGACCAGCTCGGCCGCCTCGGACCGCGGAAGCTCAACTCCACCGACTGGCTCGTCGCCGGTTACGGCACCCAGGAGGCCGTACGCGGACCCGGCGGCCACACGCACCCCGGTGGCGGCGTCCGGATGAAGGCACCGGTGACCTTCGACGCCCTCAACGCCTCCTGGGCACGCCTCGCCATGACCGCGCCCCAGGGCAACGGCGGCGCCTGCTACGGCGATTCGGGCGGACCGAACTTCGCCGTCATCGACGGCAAGCGCGTCCTCGCGGCGACGACCATCACCGGCGACAGCCCCTGCTACGCCACCAACGTCACCTACCGCCTGGACACCCCGGGCGCCCGCACGTTCCTGGCCCCGTTCGTGCGACTGCCGTAGCCACCCGCCGGACGGTGCCGACGACCAAGCAGGCCGTCGGCACCGTCAGCCGAGGCAGCTCCCAGCCGAGGCAGCTCTCAGCCGAGGCAGCTCAGCCGAGGTAGCTCGCCCGCCCCTCGTCGTCGAGTTCGAAGGGGCCCTCGGGGATGACGCAGAACTCGTTGCCCTCGGGATCCGCCATCACCAGGAAGCCGCCGTCGGCGTACTCCTCCAGCCTGCGCCCGCCGAGCGCCTCGATCCGGCGCCGCTCGGCGGCGGGGTCGGGTGAGGTGACGTCGAAGTGCATGCGGTTCTTGCCCGACTTGGGCACCGCGGTCCGCTGGAAGCCCAGGCCGAGGCCGTCGTCCCGCCGCAGCCACACGTAGGGGCCCATGCGGCCCACGACCGGTCTGCCGAGCAGCTCGGACCAGAACGCGGCAAGCCGTTCCGGGTCGTCGGCGTCGACGATGAGGGCGTTGATGCGCACAGATGATGAGTCTGCCATGGCGTGATCATCCCAGGACCGCGCCGAGTTGGTGCGCGGTCGGCGTACGGGCAGTCGGCGACTGGGGAGTTGGCGACGGGGGAGTTGGCCGCTTGACGGCCCCCGCCCGCACCGCCCCGGCACCCCGGTGCTACGCTCCACGCGCCCCCGGCGGGGGAAGTCCGGTGAGAGTCCGGCGCTGACCCGCAACGGTGTGTGCGCGAGCCCTGTGGCCCGTCGTACAAGCCCGATCGCCCGCTGGTGGTTGCCGTACCCATCGACCGCTCGCCGTGGAATGCGAGAAGGGACCGCCGCAGTGCGTCGCACACCCCTCCCACCGCTCCTGCTGGGGCTCCTTCTGCTGCTGTTCGCCTCGGTGTTGTGCGGGGTGGGACTCGGGGCCTCCGACGTGGGATGGGAGCGCACGCTGCGGCTGCTGTGGGCCGGGCTGAGCGGCGGCGACCTGCCCGCCGGTGACCGCGCCGCCTACACCATCGCCTGGGAGATACGGCTGCCCCGAGTCGTCCTGGCCGTCGTCGTCGGCGCCGGGCTGGCGACCGTGGGTGTCGCCGTGCAGGCGATGGTGCGCAACGCGCTCGCCGACCCGTTCGTCCTCGGCATCTCCTCCGGCGCGGCCGTCGGCGCCAACGCGGTGATCCTGCTGGGCGCCTTCGCGGGACTCGGAGTGTGGGCGCTGTCGGTGTCGGCGTTCCTGTCCGCGCTCGCCGCGACGGCCTTGGTGTACGCCGTCGCCCGCTCCGCCGCCCACGGCCTGACCCCGCTGCGGCTGATCCTCACCGGCACCGCCATGGCGTACGGCTTCCAGGCCGTGACCACCGTGATGGTGTTCGGCGCCGCCCGTGGCGAGGCCGCGCGGTCGGCCATGATGTGGCTGCTGGGCAGCCTGGGCGGCGCCACCTGGGCGCGCGTACCGATCGCCGCTGCGGCGGTGGCCGCCGGCTGGGCGTGGCTGCGGACGCGGGCGGAGCCGCTGAACGCGCTCGCCATGGGCGACGAGACCTCGGCCGCGCTGGGCGTGCGGCCGGGCCGGCTGCGCCGGGAACTGTTCGTCGTCACCGCCGCCGTGACCGGCACGGTGGTCGCCGTGAGCGGGGCCATCGGCTTCGTCGGCCTGATGGTGCCGCATGTCGTGCGGATGCTGGTGGGCGCCGACCACCGCCGGGTACTGGCCGTCGCCCCGCTCGCCGGTGCCGTGCTGCTGGTGTGGGCGGACTTGCTGTCCCGGCTGCTGCTCGCGCCCGCCGAGCTGCCGGTCGGGGTGATCACCGCGGTGGTCGGCGTGCCGGCCTTTCTCCTGCTGATGCGGCGCGGCGGCTACGCGTTCGGAGGACGCTGATGAGGCTCGACATCGAGGACGTGACCGTCGACACCGCCGGTGGCGTCAGGCTGGTGGAGGACATCCGGCTCGCGGTGGACTCCGCGGCCTTCGTGGGGCTCGTCGGTCCCAACGGGAGCGGCAAGTCGACGCTGTTGCGGTGCGTCTACCGGGCGCTGCGGCCGGCCGGGGGAGTGGTGCGGGTCGGCGGGGACGACGTGCGCGACCTGGAGCCCAGGGCCCTGGCACGGCGGCTGGCCGCGCTGCCGCAGGAGTCGCCGGCCGAGTTCGACTTCACGGTGTCCGAGGTGGTCGGCATGGGCCGGACACCGCACCGGGGGCGTACGGCGGCGGCGGACCGCGAGATCTGCGCGGCGGCGATGGACCGGACCGGCGTCGCGCACCTCGCCGACCGGGGTTTCCTGGCGCTGTCGGGCGGCGAGAGGCAGCGGGTGCTGATCGCTCGGGCGCTGGCCCAGCAGCCCGCGGTCCTCGTGCTGGACGAGCCGACGAACCACCTGGACATCGCGCACCAGCTGGAGGTGCTGTCGCTGGTGCGGGGCAGCGGTCCGACCGTGCTGGCCGCGCTGCACGACCTGAACCTGGCCGCGGCGCACTGCGATGTGCTGTACGTGATCACCGCGGGGCGCGTCGTCGCCTCGGGACCGCCGCACGACGTCTTGCGCCCCGACCTGCTCGCCGAGGTGTTCGGCGTACGCGCCCATCCCGTACGGCACCCGGAGACCGGTGCCGTACGGCTGCTGTTCGACCTGCTGCCCCCCACTCGCTGACTTCCCGAGGAACCGCCGATGCACAGGCCCTTCACCACCGTCACCGCCACCGCCGCCTGCCTCGCCGTTCTCGCCACCGGGTGCGGCGCGCGGATCGAGCAGCCGACCGCACAGGCGGGCCGGCCGGTCACACTCACCAACTGCGGCACGGAGGTGACGTACGACAAGGTTCCGGAGCGGGTCGTCACCAACGACGTCGGGATCACCGAGCTGATGTTCGCGCTCGGCCTGGAGGACCGGATGGCCGGGTTCGCCATGCCCGACGACAAGGGAGATCTCGACGAGGTGGCGTGGAAGGACGGCTACGACAAGGTGCCGTGGCTGTCGAAGGACCAGCTGACCAAGGAGAACGTGCTGGACGCCCGCGCGGACCTGGTCTTCGCCGGATGGAACTACGGCTTCCGCGAGGACGCGGGCTTCACCCCGCAGACGCTGGAGAAGCTGGGCGTGCCGTCGTACGTCCTCACCGAGTCCTGCCGCAACGGCCGCACGAAGACCTCGCGCGGCATCATGCCGCCCCTGGACGCCCTCTACGCGGACCTCACCAACCTCGGCAAGCTCTTCGGCGTCGAGGAACGGGCCGCCCGGCTGATCGCAGGCTTCCGGCGACAGGTCGCCCAGGTCCGCGCGAAGGCACCCGAGCGCACCCCCGAGGTCTTCCTCTACGACAGCGGCGAGGACCAGCCCTTCACCTCCGGCCGCTACGCCGCGCCCGACCAGATCATCAGCGCGGCGGGCGGCAGGAACGTCATGCACGACGTGGCCGACTCCTGGACCACCGTCGGCTGGGAGACGGTCGTGGAGCGCGATCCGGACGCCATCGTGATCTGCGACTACGGCGACGTCAGCGCTGAACGGAAGAAGGACTTCCTGCTCTCCTACGCGCCACTGCGGGACGTCACCGCCGTTAAGCACCGCAACATCTTCGTCCTCGACTACGCCGACCTGGTGGAGAGCCCGCGCAATCCGTCGGCGATCGCGCGGCTGGGGGAGTACCTGCGGACGGTCGCGGAGGACGACCCGAACCGGCAGCGGTCCCGCACAAAGTAAAGGCCCGTTACTTAGTGACGCCGCCGAACGTTATCCGGTCACCGGCGCGCGCGGCGCCGCTGGCGACAGGAGGAACGGTGTTGTCGGAAGCGTTGTGGGGACTGGCCGCGGCCGGCGGAACGGCCATGGTGGGGGCCGCGGCGACGGACGTCTGGCGGTCGGCACGACTGCGGATCGCCGGACTGCTGGACCGAGGGGAGCCGACCGGGGGACGGGCGGATTCGGCACGGATGGATTCCGCACGGACGGATTCTGCACGGACGGATTCTGCACGGGTGGATCCGGCGCAGGCGGATCCGGCGGTGGTGGAGGCGGAACCGGTCGAGTCGCGGCCCGGGCGCATCCGCGTGGTGCAGCACAACATCGCCCTCGACGGCGGAGCGCAGCACATCACCCTGAGCGGTGACATCAACGTCGGCCGGGACGGCCGGGTCTCGCGGTGAGCGCCGAGGCGCGGCACCACGGCACCGCGACCGCGCTGCCGGGGCAGGCCAACGCGGCGCAGCACGGCGGCACGCAGTACATCACCGGCAGCGGTGACGTGAGGACCGTCAACGTGTTCGTCGTGCTGCCCGAACACCCGAAGGAGGACGACGACCCGATGCCCGCTCCCACCCGCCGTGAACGGCTGCGCCGTCAGATGTCGAGGGACGTCCGCGCGGCGGCGCGGGAGGTCATCACCCGGCAAGGTGTGGAGGCGTTGACGCTCGCCGAGATCGCCCGCCGGGTCGGCGTGACCCCGGCGGCGCTCTACCGGCACTTCGACGATCTCGGGGACATCGTGCGGCAGACGACCCGGGACATCGTCACCGAACTCACGGACGGGTTGCGGGAGGCGATCGAGGCGGAGAGCGAGACGGACCACGCGGCCCGCCTGATCGCCCCGGCCCGGGTGTTCCGGCACTGGGCCCTGGCGCACCGCCAGGAGTTCCGTCTGCTCTTCGGGACACCCACGGTGGCCGCCGGTGTGGCCCACACCGATGTGACCGCCGAGTGGGTCCGGGAGCTCGCCACCATCTGGGGCGCCGAGCACATGCGGCTCTGGGCGGCCCGCCCCTACCCGGTCCTGGCCGACGAGGACCTGCATCCACGGCTGCGCCGGCAGATCACCGACTATCGCGCCGCCACCGGTGTGGAGATGCCGCTCGGCGCCCTGGTCGTCATGCTGTCGTGCTGGCGCACCCTGTTCGGGCAGGTGGCCATGGAGGTGTTCGAGCACCTGAACCCGCTGATCGCCGATCAGGACCACCTGTTCGAGCTGCTGATGTCCGAGTCGGTGACCCGCATGGGTCTGGGAGCGGACTACCGGCCCCCGAAGGGCCGGCGCCGTCCGGCCCGCACGTGATCACGGCCCGCCTCGGCGGTCACCGCCTCCGCCCGCGCGTGTCCGACGTGGTTGCGGGTAACCGGAGTTGACTCTCCAGGCATCTCGCGAAGGGATTCGAAGTGGACGAGCGGAAGGCGCCCGCCGACAGTGGTCTCGGCGAGCTCGAGCCCGGCACCCGGCAGCGTGGGCAGCTGCGTACCCGTGTCGCCGACATCTCCTGGACGGCGCTGTGCGTCGTGCTCGCGCTGTGGGCCGTGTGGAGCGCCGTCGGCGTCGCCCGCGGCGCGACCGCGTGGGTCTACTGCGCAGTGGCCTGGGTGCTGCTCGCCGCGGCGCTGGCCCTGCGGGTGGCGGCGGTGCGGCGCAGGACGTCGTTGTAGTCGGCCCGCTGGGTTGGTTGGCCCGCTCGGTGTGCGGGGCGGACGCGCCACGGCCATGGCCGGCGGCCGGCGCCGAGGCGGGTTCAGGACACGCAGCCCTGCGCCTGCCCCGCCGCCGGGAACCAGGACGTGAGGAACGCCAGGAGAGCATCCCGGCGTTCCTCGGTCTCCGAGGGGACCGGGTCCTCGCTCTCCAGCTGGACCAGCCCCACGAACTCCCGCGGCGCACCCCGGTAGGCGCACTCCGCCGCGGCCTTGGCTCCGCCGTCCGCCACCGCGGCCACGTCCCCCACCCCCTCGACGAGAGCCGGATCACCGAGCCGCCGAAGCCCTCGGTCCTCCAGGGACACCACGTCCGTACCGCGGTCGGTGACGTCCCCCGAGAGGTAGAGCACCAGGGAGTCGTCCACGCTCACCCGGCAGGAGACGCTGCCTCGGCCCTTGTCGGTACGGCTCTGGGTGAGCCTCGCGCCCGCGGGCAGCAGTGGTGAGAGCGCGTCGGCGTCCACGCGAACGCCGCACACCCGGTCGGGTACGGCGTAGTCCCGGGACCGCGACTCCCCGCACCCGACCAGGGCGACGGCCAGCAGCCCGGCCAGCACGGTCGGCCCGGCCGCGGCGGGCGCACGCGTGCCGCGGCACCGGGCTCGTCGTGCTGTCACTTGCCCGCCAGCCCTTGCGCCCGGTTGTTCCCGTCGAACGCGGCACCGTTGATCTCGTCGGTGACCGTGTAGCGGTTGGCGCCGTCCAGGTTGCCGGCGTTGGCGCTGATCCACTCGTCCGCCAGCGCCTGCAACTGGCGCTCGCGCGCCGTGAAGGTGTCGCCCTTCATCCGCTGGTTCTCCTCGTTGATGCGCTGCTCCTCGTCCTGCTTCCAGGCCTCCACGGCGATGCCGACCCCCTTGTCGACGACGGGACCGGCCACGGGGATGTAGCTCACCGCGGCGCCGACACCGCTCTCGACGAGCTTCGCGGTCCAGGTCGGGTCGTCCTTGTCGACCTCCAGCGCCTGGTAGCGCGCCTCCTCCAGGAAGCCCATGGTGGCGCCGGCCCGCAGCAGGGTCTCGCGCGGGTCGCCGGGCCTGTCGTGGTGGATGTCCCGGATGATCTCGTGGGTCAGGCCTTCGTTGAGCATGCCGTACGCGGTCTGGTCGCGGGAGATCTGCTTGGTGACCTCGAGCAGCTGCTTGCGGTCCACCTGGCGCGGGTCGTTCTCGTCCGTCGCGTGCGCGCTCATGGTGTGGTGCACGGAGTCGCCGTGGTTGGAGAGGACCTTGGCCATGTCGTCGCGGAACTCGGCCGGGAAGTCGTCCTTGGACTCGGCGAGGATCGCCAGGGACCGGTCGAGGACGCGGCGATGGTCGCCGCTGTGCTCCACGAAGCGGGCGTTCGGGTCGTTCGGGTTCATGCCCGTGGCGGCGGCGACGAGCGCCCGGCCGGTCGCGTCCCTGGCCTCGTTGGGGCCGTCCGTGAACGGGCTGTCGTCGAAGTACGGCCGCTCCTTGAGCACCCACCGTGCGTTGTCCTGCGGCTGGTCGTCCTTGAAGAACTCGGTGGCGGCGTCCGGGCTGTTGGACAGGGCGGTCATGAAGCCCGACATCGCATCGAGCCCGCGCTCCTCCCCGATGAAGTTCGTCTTGAACGTCGGCTCCATCTGGTAGAGCCGGTCCGGGATCTTCATCTCCTTCTCCATCGCCACGAGCTTGTCGCCGTACCGGCCCAGGAACGCGTCGTCGTAGTTCCCGGTCCGCATCAGGTTGCTCATGATCTGGAAGCCGTAGGCGTCGCCGCCGCGCTGGGTGAAGCGCTGATCGCCCAGCTGGATCATCTCGTCGGTCCAGGTCCGCATGGCGGCCGAGTCGGACCGGGTGGCGCCGGCCAGGGTCATGCCGAGGTTCCTCTGGAGGTCGTCGAGCTGGTCGAGGCGGGCCCGCTGGAGGCCGCCGCCGTCGGTGCCGTCGGACATGTCGGCCCAGAAGTCGAGGGTGCCGCGCGGACCCATGGTCGTCGCGAACTTCTCCTGGAACAGCGGGTCGCTCCCGTGGGCGGCCAGGATGCGGTTGACCTCGTCGAACTCCTCGGGCGACATGTCGTCGCCCTTCTTCATCAGATCCGCGGCGCGCTGGGCGTCCTTCAGCGACTGCGCCGCCGTGTCCCGGTCCTTGAACGAGGCGTCGGAGAAGCCCGTCTCGGACTGGCCGACGATCGTGTTCAGCACCTCGGCGGCCGTGTTGTCGCTGGTGGTGGCGTCACTGAGGATCTTCTGCACCTCGTCGCGCAGTGCGGTCACGTCCTGCGGCGTGTGCTCGGGCGGAGTGTGCCCTGCGGCGGCGCGGTCGGGGTGGACGTTCATGGTGACCGTGAAGGAGCCGTTGCCGGTGTCCATGACGGTCAGGTTCTTCTTGAGACCGTTGCCGATGGCCGTCTTCAGCCGGTCGCGATGGCCGACGAGTTCGTCGTGGGTGTCCTGGAGGATGTTCCGGATGGTCTTGGCCTGGTTGCAGGCGTCGGAGAACTCGCCGGCCGTCTTGGTGATGAACTGCTTCGACACCTGCGAGTTCACACCGGTCCAGTTCGCCTTGTCGGCGAGCCCTTTGAGGCCGTCCGAGGCCTCTTTCGACAAGGTCTCCAGGTGACTGACCAGCTTGTTCCAGTCGGCGATCGCCGTGGACAGCTTGCCGAACTCGCCGAAGCGCAGGGTGTTGAGGTTCATCGGCCCTCCGGGTTGTCCGGGTTCTCGTCGAAGCCCTTGTCGAGGTCCGCGAGGGAACTGAGCTGACCGACGATGTGGTACTCGTCGCCCTGGTGCACCTTGCCGGAGAACTCCATGTGGTTGGAGATGTGCGCGCACGCGTCGATCAGCGATCTGAGCTGCTTCTCCCACTGCTGGTCGACGCGTTCGAGCGCCCCGCCGAGCGCGAAGCCCTGCGTCTTCAGATCGGTGGCGGCGCTCCCGGTGCTCGCGTCCGCGACCTTCCCCTGGGTGCTGAGCTTGTCGAACAGCTCGAACGCCCGGTCGCCGATCGCCGCCAGATCGTCCTGGCCGACGGTCAGGTCACCGTGCGAGGTCTTGCTGGTGCCGCCGCTGCCGCTGCCCCCGTCGGGCGGGAGCTGGTTGAGCCGCATCCCGGTCGACTGCTGCTGCGCCGCCTCCGCTTTGAGCTGTTCCCACTCGTCCCACGCCATGGCCCCCGTCGCTCCCTCGCTCGGCTCGTCGTGTGTGTCGTGTCCGTCGGGCTCGGCCCGCTTCCTCTCCACAGTGGACGCCGGACAGCGGCGGTTGGCTGCACGCCCTGCACTTTCTCCACACGGATTTCCCAAATCCCCGACGGAGGGCGCTGCGGGGAGGGCGCGTCCGCGTGAGAGAGCTCCCGAACGGGGGAAGTCATACCCGGCCGACGAAAGCCCAGCCCCGTACCGGAGGGAGCCGTCCATGCGTGTGGCCGTGCCCAGTGGAACGCTCGGTCGACCCCGGGACGCGCGATGACCGCCCCCGCCGCCGACCACCTGCTCGACGACGCCCGTGCGCTGCTGCCGGAGATCGTCGCCGTACGCCGCCGCGTGCACCGCACCCCCGAGCTGGGTCTGCGGCTGCCCCGCACCCAGCGCACCGTGCTCGACGCCCTCGACGGACTGGGGCTGACGGTGACCACCGGCAAGCGGCTCAGCTCCGTCGTCGCCGTGCTGGAAGGCGCCCGCCCCGGGCCCGCCGTCCTCCTGCGGGCCGACATGGACGCCCTGCCCCAGCAGGAGGACACCGCGCTGGACTTCGCCTCCGAGGTGCCCGGCGCCATGCACGCCTGCGGCCACGATCTGCACACCGCGATGCTCGTCGGCGCGGCCCGGCTGCTCGCCGCGCGGCGGGCGAGGCTGGCGGGGCGGGTGGTGTTCATGTTCCAGCCGGCGGAGGAGACCGACGGCGGAGCCCGGCACATGCTCGACGAAGGGCTGCTGGACACCCCGAACGGCGCGGGCGTCACCGCGGCCTTCGCCATGCACGTCACCACCCGCTTCGAGAGCGGCACGGTCCATCTGCGTCCCGGCCCGACCTTCGCCGCCTCCGACCAGATCCACCTGACCGTCCGCGGCCGCTCCGGACACGCCTCGTCGCCGCACACGACCCTCGACCCCGTCCCGGTGGCCTGCGAGATCGTCCAGGCCTTGCAGACGCTGGTGACCCGCACGGTGAACGTCTTCGACCCCGCCGTGATCACCATCGCCTCGATCCACGCCGGTACGACGACGAACATCGTCCCGGAGACCGCCGAACTGCACGGCACCTTCCGCACCCTGAGCCCGCGGACCCGGCAGCGCGTGCGCGAAGGCATCGCCCGGGTCGCCCGCCACGTGGCCGCCGCCCACGGCGCCACGGTGGACATCGACCTGACCGAGGGCTACCCGCCCGTCGTCAACGACACCGAGGCGGCCGTGACCGTCCGCGACACCGCCGCCCGGCTGCTCGGCGCCGACCGCGTCCATGAACTGCCCGAGCCGTTCATGGGCGCCGAGGACTTCTCGTACGTCCTGCGCCGAGTGCCCGGCGTGATGGCCTTCCTCGGCGCCCGCCCACCGGGCGTCCCGGCCGAGGACGCGCCCGACTGCCACTCCAACCGCGTCGTCTTCGACGAACAGGCCCTCGCCACGGGCGCCGCCCTGCACACGGCGGTGGCGCTGGCCCATCTGTCCGGGTAGCCGCGTACGAGGCACGGCTCGGCGCGGCGGACCGCCGGCTTTCGTGGACATGGTGAAGGACCGTCAGACCGGCTCTGGGCATGCGGATGTCCCGAAGGGGCAAACGAACAGCTCAGAGGTGAGGAGGGCGTGACCACCATGACCGTGGAAACGAACGAGAGAGCGATGTCCGGACAGTGCGCTTCCTGCGGCGGCACCGCCGCCGCCGATCAGGAGGACCCGCCGGAGACGCCCCGCGAGCGGGTCAACCGGCGATGGAACGAGATCATGCAGGAGACACGGGTGGCGCAGACCGGTGTCCAGATCCTCTTCGGATTCCTGCTGAGTGTCGCCTTCACGCCGCTGTTCCACGACCTGGGCACGTTCGAGCACGTCGTGTACGTCACCACGGTGGTGCTGGGGGCCTCGGCCACCTGCTCGTTGATAGCCCCGGTGTCCATCCACCGCTTCTTGTCCGGTCAGCGCATGAAGGACGAGATGGTGGAGATCGCGCACCGGCTCATGATGTGCGGCATGGTGCTGATGGCGCTGACGATCGGCTGCACCCTGCTCCTCATCCTCCACGTGGTCGTTCCCGGCCTCTGGGCCGAACTCCTCGTCGGAGCGGTGATGCTGTGGTTCGGGCTGTCCTGGTACGTCCTGCCGCTCTGGCTGCGCCACCGCGCCACCCGGCGGATAGCCGAGCAGGACGCCTGCCGGTGAGGACCTTCGCGGCGCGCACCGCGTAACAGCGGGCAGCGGGCTCCGGAGCCCCGGATGGGAACATGCGCGCACTCCCGCCCACCATGCCACGCGCCCCGGATATGCCCCCGTCGGCCGGGTAGACGCTAGTCACCCACGGCCGGGAAGGAGGAGGGTCATGTGTCGTTCACCGTGGCCGGCGGACGCGGTCGACGTCGAGTCCGGCTTCGCCGAGCGGGTCGCCGACGCCATGGCCCGGCCCCGCCGGCGCGTCACCTCGCCGAACGCACGCGACCGGCCCGGACCGGTCTCCATGAAGCCCTGAGGCTCCATGCCCGCCAGGTCGGGGTAGCCGGACCGGAGGAGGGGTCGGCGGATGCACTGTTGTCGTTTGACAACAATAGCCGTGAGGCAACAGAGTAACCATGTCGGACGTGCGCGGGGAAGGACCTGGAATGCTCCGGTGGACGGAGAACGCTCCGTGTGCTGGTCGCCGTCACCGAACGGCGACGGCGACACCGGCGCCGCCGACCGGCCGTCAGGCGGTCTGGACGCCGGAGTCCGAGGCATCGTGGTGTATCTGTGTCGCCGCGGTGGCGCAGAACGCCTCCAGTCCCTCCAGCAGTGCGATCCGCTTGGCGGCGGGCATGTCCCCCAGTACTTTCCGCAGCTCCCGCTCCCTGCGGTGGCGCAGCTCGGCGAGGAAGGCGCGGCCCCGGCTGCTGAGGTGCAGCCGTACCTCGCGCCGGTTCTCCGGGCTCACCGCCCGTTCGATGAACCCCGCGGCGTGGAGCCGGTCGCACAGCCGGCTGGTGGACGGCGGGGTGGACGCCAGGGATTCGGCGAGGGTGCGCAGGTTGATGCCGTCGTGGTGTTCGAGGGTGTGCAGCACGCGCAGCTGGGACGCCGAGGCGGGCGCCGTGGAAGCCCGGCCCCACACGACTTCCAGCAGTTCGACGGCGGTGGTGGTCATACGCGCGACCTCGTCGGGCGCTGGGTGGCGGCGGAAGGCAGTCACGGTCACACTCTCGCAGGCACTGGGGTGTCTGTCAGCGTACTAGGCGCGCCCGCTGTCCACGGGTGACCCAAGGTGACCGGTTCGGCTCGTACATGAGCCAGGCCTCGTGAGTGAGGTGTCTACGTTGTCCGGCAGAAGACAGGTGTATTTCTCGCTATGAACAGATTTGTGACCGCTGAACGCGCTCTGCGGACGGCCGCTCCCCATGACCTGCTCGACGCCATCCGCGCCGTACTGATCGAGCAGTACGGCGCGGAGGACGTCGAGCTGCTGATGGCCGACTACGGCCTGAGCGTGCTGCAGCCGGTGTCCGTGCTCCCACACACCCTGGAACCGGTCTCGGTGCACGGCAGTCCGGCGGGCCGGGCCTTCGGCTCCCAACGGCCCTACCGTGAGGAGAGACGGGACGGGCGGGTGCGACTGCATCTGCCCGTCAGCGTGCGCGGCGACCGGGTCGGCGTGCTGTCCGTGACCCTGCCGGGACCCGAAGCCGCGGGCCGATGGGAGCCGGAGCTGGCCGAGATCGCCGATGTGCTCGGGCGTGAGGTGTTCGTGGCCCAGCGCGACACGGACCTGTACCTTCAGGCACGGCGCAAGGACCGGCTGACCCTGGCCGCCGAGATGCAGTGGCAGCTCCTGCCCGGCCGCGCCTGCTCCCGTCCCGAGTACGACCTGTCCGCTCAACTGGAGCCTGCCTACGCCATCTTCGGCGACAACTTCGACTGGTCCGCCACCGCCGACCATCTCGTGCTGTACGTCACCAACGGCATGGGCGAGGGCATAGAGGCGTCCCTGCTGACGAGCCTTGCCATCAACGCGCTGCGCAACGCGCGCCGGGCCGGGATCTCCATCGCGGACCAGGCGGCACTGGCCGACCAGGCCATCTACGCCCACTACCGCGGGCGCTGTTATCTGTCCGTCCTCATGTTCGACTTCGATCTGGCCACCGGCAGGGCGAGCGTCGTGGACGCGGGCTCTCCGCAACTGCTGCGATTGCGCGGCGGCACAGTGGAGCATGTTGCCTTCGAGGCGCAGTTGCCGCTGGGCATGTTCGAGGAGACGGACTACGTGGCGCAGGAGTTCCAGGTGGAGCCGGGCGACCGGCTCGTCTTCGTCAGCGATGGTGTGCACGCGGTGGCGTCCCCCAAGGGAGAGCCCTACGGGGACTCGGCCCTCGCCCGCGCCGTCCATTCCACCCGCCTGCTGCCCGCCGCCGATGTGCCGCGCGCCATCCTGCGCGAACTGACCGGGCACCGCGGCGAGGCCGTGGCGGACGACGACGCCCTCGTCGTGTGCCTGGACTGGCGGGGAAGGCCGTCCACCGAGGACGGAGACCCGGCCCGGATGTGACGATCGCGTGTTGTTCACCTCATGTCCTCGCGCTAATGTTTGCCATGTGGCAATAATTGTTGGATGACTTGCCGTCAGGCAGCGCGGGGGCTCGCAACAGGGAGACGATGTAAGTGGCGGAGCACGACACAGCCCCCCGAACCATGCAGGAGTTGAGCGGCTTCCTGGAGCGGCGCCGTGAACAGATCGCCCAACGCTGGGCGGACGCCGCCCTGTTCCGTACGGTCTTCACCGTCTCCCGCGACGAGGCGGTCGAGGCGTGCAAGGCCGTGGTGGACGCCCTCGGCGAAGTGGCCCGCAGCGAGCGCCTCGAGGACGTCGACGCCCCGGGTTTCGGCACCGTGAGAGACCAGCTGGGCCGGATGGCCGCCTCCCGGGCCCAGGCCGGATTCAGCCCCGCGCAGATCGCCGTCGAGGTCGCCGGCCTGCGCGAACCCGTCACCTCGCTGCTGCGCGCGGAGGTCGACGACCCCACCGACGAGAAGGCGCAGGAGTGTCTGCTCGCGCTGACCGTACTGATGGGCACCCTGCGGCTGGTGGTCATGGAGACGACGGTCAGCGCCGGCGAGGAACTGATCGCCCGGCAGCGCCAGCAGCTCATGGAAGTGGCCACCCCCGTCATCAAGCTGTGGGAAGGCGTCATCGCCGTGCCGCTGATCGGCACCCTGGACAGCGCCCGCAGCCAGGTCGTGATGGAGAACCTGCTGGAAGCGATCGTGGAGCAGCGAGCCCGCTACGCCATTCTCGACATCACCGGAGTGCCGACCGTCGACTCGCTCGTGGCGCAGCATCTGATGAAGACCGTCGCCGCCGCCCGGCTGATGGGCGCGGAGTGCATCGTCTCCGGTATCCGTCCCGCCATCGCGCAGACCATCGTCCACCTCGGGATCGACCTCGGTTCGATCATCACGCGGGCCGGCCTCGCCGACGCCCTCGCCCACGCGCTCGCCCAGCAGGGCATCGTGGTCTCCGCCCGACCGGCCGCGGGAGCGACCGCGCGGTGACCGGCTTCTTCGCCGCCCGTCCCGACCCGGTGCCGGTGCTGACCCTGGGAGACGTCCTGCTGGTCACCCTGCAAGGCGCGTTGTACGACGAGGCGGCCGAACAACTGCAACAGGACATCACGCACCGCATCGCGAGCAGCCCGGTACCGGTGAGCGGCGTCGTGATCGACATCTCCGGCGTGGAGCTCGTCGACTCCTTCCTCGGGCGCATCCTGGCCGAGATCGCCGCGAGCGCGAGCCTGCTCGCCGCACGGACGGTGCTGGCCGGCATGCGGCCCGCCGTGGCCATCACCCTCGTCGAGCTGGGCCTCACCCTGCCCGGCCTGGTCACCGCCCTGGATGTGCAGAGCGCCCTGTCCCTGCTGGGCCGCACCACCGCGGCCGCCGGAACCGCCCGTCCGGAAGTGGGTGCGTGATGCGTGTCCCACTCGCCCCGACCACGCGCCTGCCCATCGGCTCGGACGCGGATCTGGCACGGGTGCGGCAACAGGTGCGCCAGGCGGCGGCAGACCTCGGCTTCGGCCTGGTCCAGCAGACGAAGCTGGTGACCGCGGCCAGTGAACTGGCCCGCAACGCCCTGGTCCACGGCGGCGGCGGACATGTGGAGATGACACCGCAGCGGGACGGCGCCGACCGCGGGCTGCAACTGTCCTTCGTCGACACGGGCCCCGGCATCCGGGACATCGCACTGGCCATGACCGACGGCTACACCACCGGCGGCGGCCTCGGCATGGGCCTCAGCGGCGCCAAGCGCCTCGTCAAGGAGTTCCACCTCGACAGCCGGCCGGGCGAGGGCACCACGGTCACCATCTCGGAGTGGGTGACCGGTCTGCCTTCGCCCCGCAGGGGAGCGTCATGAGCAGGGTCTGGGACATCCCGGTTCCCGAGAGCACCCGGGTCCGGGACGTCCGCGTCGCCACGGAGACAGCCTGCGGCCTCGCCGGACTGGACCCCCAGTCCACCGCCGCCGCGGCGCTGGTGGCCACCGAGCTGGCGACCAACCTCGTCAAGCACGCCAGCGGCGGCCGCGTCGTCATCAACCTGGTCGATCCCCCCGACCCCGTCCCCGGCGCCGGCCCCTGCGTGCAGATCGCCTCCCTCGACCACGGACCGGGCATACACGACGTCGAAGAGGCGTTCCGGGACGGCTACACCACCGCCCCGTCCTCGCTGGGCGCCGGCCTCGGCACCTGCCTGCGCATCTCCGGCGCCTTCGACCTGCACAGCCGCCCGGACCGCGGCACCGTCGCCGTGGCGCGCGTCAGCCCGGCCCCGACCTCCCACACCCGGCAGGCTCCGCCCCGCGCCGGAGTACGGGCCGGCGGGATCAACGCCTCGCTCGCCCACGCCGAGCACTCCGGGGACGCCGTCACCTGGGCCCGCTCCGGATCCCTGGTCACCCTGCTGCTCGCCGACGGACTCGGCCACGGCGACAAGGCGGCCGAGGCGTCCACCGCCGCCGTGGAGGCGCTGCACCGGATCGCCGACCTGCCGCCCGCCGACATCCTGCGGCACCTGCACGAAGACCTGCGCGCCACCCGAGGCGCGGCCATCGGCGTGGCACAGATCGACGAGGACGCGGCCCGGCTCTCCTACGCCGGTGTCGGCAACATCGGCGCCAGGCTCCGCACCGACGACGGCTGGCACGCCCTCATCTCCCACCCGGGCATCGTCGGGGCGCATTTCCCCGCCACCGTTCCGCAGCACCGGTCGGCCTGGCGGGCGGACAGCCTGCTCGTCATGCACAGCGACGGACTCCCCAGCCGCTGGCTGCCGCCGGACGATCCCCGGCTCCTGACCCACGACCCGGCCGTGACGGCGGCGGTGATCCTGCGGGACGCCGGCAGCGCCGCCCGCCCCTTGCGCGACGACACCAGTGTGGCCGTGCTGGCCCCGACCCACCGGACGGACGTCCATGACCGAAACCCCTGACGTCTGGAAGATGTCGTCGGTCACCGATGCCGCCCGGGCGCGCGCCGCCCTGGAGCGCATCGCGACCGACGGTCGAGCGCCCGCACGGGAACGGGCCCGCTTCCTCATCGCCCTCACCTCCCGACTGCGCCACTGCCTCGACCAGGGCGGAGAGTGGGAACTCCGCCTCGACATCCGCCGCGGCACCGCGACCCGGGACCACCACCTCGACGTCTCGCTACGGCCGACCGGCACGGCGGACTCACCCGGCTCACCCGGCTCGACCGGCCGCGCGGATCAGCCCCGGCTCAGCTGCCCCCTGCCGCACCCGCCCGCCGAGGACGCCCTCCGCTCCGCCCCGCCGCTGCACGAGGCGTTGCTGCACGCCGACGACAACACCGAGGCCCTGCTCGACCTGCTGACGGAACAGGAAGACCTGGTCCGGCTGCACCGGGAGGAACTGCACCACACCAACCAGGGCGTACTGGCCCTCCACTCCGAGCTGGAGGCCGCGGCCGGATTCCAGCGGGAGCTGCTGGAGGCGGAGCGCACCGCGCGCGCCGAGGCGGAGCAGGCGCGGCGGCTGCTGACCTTCCTCGCCGACGCGAGCGCCGCCATCACGGTGTCGCTCAGCCACACCGCCGTACTGCGCCGCCTCTCCGACATGCTGATCCCGGACTACGCGGCCCACCTCGACGTCTGGCTCTTCGACGAGGAGAACGAAGGCGACGACGGACCCGCGCAGCGGTCCAGGGAGCACTCCGCGGCCGCGGTGGCCGCCGCGCGCACCGGCCGTCCGCAGCACGCCGCGCCGCATCCCGGCTTCCTGCCGGGAGTCGACGACCTGCCGGCCTCGGTCCTGTCCCCGGAGCGACCGCTGCTGGCGATCCCGCTCGTGGCGCACCGCCTGCTCGGTGTCGTCACCCTCACCGCGCCCGGCCCGCGCTTCGACCCGGACGCCTCCGTGATGCTGGTCGAACTGGTGCGTCGCGTCGCCGTCGCCCTGGACAACGCCCGCAGCTACGAGCGGTACCGCGACACCGCCGAGGCCCTGCAGCGCGCCCAGCTCACCGAGCTGCCCGCCGCCTCCGGCCTGCTCCTGACCGCCCGCTACCTCCCGGCGGCGTGGGGCATGAACATCGGTGGCGACTGGTACGACGCCTTCCTCCAGCCCGACGGGAGCCTGCTGGCCGTCATAGGGGATGTCACCGGCCACGGCCTGCACGCCGCCGTCGTCATGGGTCAGCTGCGCACGGCGTTGCGCGCCTACGCGATCGAGAGCAACAGCCCGGGTGAGATCCTCACGCGGCTGCACCGCATGCTCCGCCATCTGCAGCCGGAGCTGTACGCCACCGCGATGATCGCCCGCTTCCGCCCGGGTGAACCACAGGTGGTCTGGTCGTCGGCCGGGCACCCGCCCGCCGTCGTGCGCGGCGCCGACGGCACCGTACGCGTCCTGGACACCAAACCCGGAGTCATGCTCGGCATCCCGGTGGAGTACGAGTACGAGGACCACCGGGCCGACCTGCCCGTCGGCTCCTCGCTGGTGCTGTACACCGACGGTCTGGTCGAGCGCCGGGCGGAGGGCATCGACCGCGGTATCGAGCGCCTCGGCCAGGCCCTCGGAGCGCTGAGCCCGCCCGAACTGGAGCAGGACCCGGACGCCGCCGCCGACGCCCTGCTCAAGCCCCTGCTGCACGACTCCGAGCGCGACGACGACGTCTGCCTGCTGCTGTGCCACACGGTGGCGCCCACGGACCGGAAGCGGGGAGAGGAGGAGCCCGTGCCGTCGGCCCGCACCGGTCCGCCCGCGAGCCGGCGTTCTCGCGGTAGCGTGGGAGGCCGCCAGGCGAGAGGGTCGATGCCGTGACAGCCCCTGAACCGCTTTCGTCCGCGGAAGCCCGGCTTCGCGCGGCCGAACCCCACGCGCTGGTCGACACGGCCCGCCGTCTCCTCGCCGAGCTGGTCGGAGCGCGGGAGATGACGCTCCTCCTCGCCGACTACGGACTCAACGTGCTGCAACCGGTGTCCGACCTGCCGCACACCGGCGCGCCGGTCGCCGCCGACGACGGGCCGGCGGGCAGCGCGTTCGTCCAGCAGAGCCCCGTGATCGAAGTCCTCCCGGAACCGGGCGCGCACCTGGTGCACCTGCCCATCACCGTGCGCGGCGACCGGCTGGGCGTGCTCTCCGTACGTCTGGCCGCCGGGGCCGCGGATCCCGAGACCGTGCTGCGGCTCGGCGAGTTCGCCACGGCACTCGGCCACGAGGTCTCCACCGCCGACCGCGACACCGACCTCTTCCTCCAGGCCCGCCGCGTCCGCCGCCTCACGCTCGCCGCCGAGATGCAGTGGAACCTCCTTCCCGGCCGTGGCTGCGCCCGCCAGGAGTACGTCATCGGCGCCCACCTCGAACCCGCCTACGCCATCGGCGGTGACAACTTCGACTGGGCCACCAGCGCCGACCGTCTCGTCCTCACTGTCACCGACGGCATGGGGCAGGGCATAGAGGCGTCCCTGCTCACCAGCCTCACGGTCAGCGCCCTGCGCAACGCGCGCCGCGCGGGCATCGATCTGGCCGATCAGGCCTGCCTCGCCGATCAGGCCGTCTACGCCCAGTACGGCGGAAAGGTGTACGCCTCTACGCTGCTGATGGAGTTCGATCTCGCCACCGGAGCGGTCCGCGCGATCGACGCCGGCTCTCCCCAGTTGTTCCGTCAGCGGGCCGGCCGCACCGAACGAGTCGAACTGAACGCGCAGCTGCCGCTCGGCATGTTCGAGGAAACCCTGTACGAGGAACAGATGTTCCATGTCGAGCCGGGGGACCGCCTGTTCGTGGTGAGCACCGGTGTGCACGCGACCCGCTCCGCGACCGGCGACCTCTTCGGTCAGCAGGCCCTGCGTCAGATCCTCGGCGCCACCCGCTCCGCGTCACCGCACGAGGCGGCACGCGCGGTCGTCGCCGGGCTGGTCGAACATTTCGGCAGCAGCGAACTGGCGTCCGACGCCGCGGTGGTGTGCCTGGACTGGAAGGGCCGCTGAGGCCGTCCCCGGCGCAAGATGCGGGCGAGGGTCGGCCCGGTCGTCGTGGCCGGGTCAGGTGGTGGGCGACGGGCCGGGCCCCGGCCGGCCGGGCGCGCGTCGGGAGTCGTCCTGAGCGGAGAGGAAGGCCCGCATGCCCCGGCTCAGGGCCTCCAGTTCGGCCGGCTCCATGGCCGCGAGGACCACGGCCAGCGCCCGCGACCGGCGGTCGGCCACCTCGCGCAGCACCTGCCGGCCCTGCCCCGTCAGATTGAGCTGCACCTCGCGGCGCTTGCGGGGGTGGAGCACCCGCTCCAGCAGCCCGGCCGCCTCCAGGCGGTCGCACAGCCGGCTGGCGGTCGGGAGTCCTATCTCCATCCCCTCCGCCAGGGTGGTGAGATTGAGCCCCGGTTCCGACTCCAGGATGCGCAGGGCCCGCAGTTGGTGCGGGGAGAGCCGCATGCTCGCCTTCTGGGCCGCCTCCGACCACAGGTTGGACAGACCGTCCACGGCGTCGGCGATCTCCAGCGCGAGGGACCGGGATTCGTCACCCGGTCCGCTCGCCTGGTCGTCCCCGAAGCCGTTGAGACGAGTCACGAACCCATCACTTCCAGCAATCGCCTGCCCATGCGGATACCACCCTCATTCAAGCGCGGTACCCGAAGAGCCGCTGAGCAAGCACCGCCGACCGTGCCATCGTAGGAACGTGGGACGGACGGAAGTACTACATTTCAGTGGGCAACCACCGACGGATGGTCGACTGAGGGGTCCGATTCCCGCGCTCCTCGGCGTTTCCCGCCGCTTCACACCGGCGAAACGTCACGCATCAGCCTAGGTGACGCAACGGGCGCCGCCCTCCTGGTTGGAGCGGAGCGTCGCGGGCAGCCGAGTATGCAAGCGGAGCGTGAAGCAGGCGGGAAAGGTGGGGACGGCCCTGTCCGAAATTCCTTCGGTCGAGAAGACCCACTCAGGTCGCTGCCTGGTGGCGGAGTTCAGCGGCGAAATGGATTTCCTCACGGAACCGTCGTTCCGTACCGAGTTCTTCCGGCTGCTGGACGAAGGCGACCGGTTCATCGTGCTCGACCTCAGCGGTGTCCCCTTCTGCGATTCCGCCGGACTGAACGCGCTGCTGGCGGTGCGTCGGCGCGCCGTCGACACCGGTACGCGGCTGGTGCTGGCCGGTGTCCAGGAGCAGTTGCGGCAACTGCTGCACATCACCGGCGTCGACGAGATCCTCGACGTGTACGACTCCGCGCCGCAGGCGGTCGAGGCGCTCGACGGGTGACGCGGCCGCGGGCCACTACACCGCCGCCGCGTCCCCGGCCGGCGTAGGCCGTGCGCCGAGGGCGGCCTCGTCCGCCGGGTAGGCGGCGGCGAAGGTGAACGCGCGGGGGGACGGCCCGTGCGCCCGGAGGTCGGCCAGCCGGTCCAGGGCCTCCCGCACGGTCGGGAGGTGGCCGGCGGGGACCCACCAGAGCACGAGGTGCGCCTCGACGTGCCGTTCGAACCACTCGCGCCGACGCCGCATCACCTCCAGGTGCCCGCTGCGGTAGGTGAAGTCCCACAGGGCTTCCCGCGTCTCCCACACCGACAGGTTGACGATGACGTTCTCGCCCGCCGGGCGCAGGCCGGTGGCGTCTGCGGCCCCCTCCTCCACCAGCCGCCACACGAAGCCGGGCGCGCCGTCGGCGGCGGCGTTGACCGAGTCGAGCATCTCGGCGAACGGGGCGATGCGCGGATCGTCGAAGGGGTGGAGCAGGGTCGCGATGTTCAGCTGGGCGAGGTGGGCGGCATGCGTGGATGCGGTCATGACCTCATCCCAGCACGCCCCGCTTTTCTATGTCAATCGCCATTGTTTTTAGAACTCTCGATCACCACGCAGCACTCTCCCGGCCTGGCGTCCATACGGGCGCGGACGGGACCGTCCGTGCCGAGCAGGCCCTCCAGCAGCGCGAGGTTCATACCGCAGACGAGCGGCGGGAAGCGCTCGGCGACGGCGTGGAAGGGGCAGTTGCGCATCCGGACGACCTGCGCGGCCGGCCCGGTCGCCGCCGCGCTGCCCGTCGCGCCTGCCGTGACTTCGGTGTCCTGGACGTCCTCGGCACCGTCGGCCGGTTCCAGGTGTGGTTCGTAGCCGCGGGCGGCCAGCATCTGCATGGCCTCGTCCAGGCCGGCGCAGGGTGCTTCCGAGCCGCGCAGGGCCTCGCCCCGCCGGTGCGCGGCCGCGTTGAGCCCGGCGTCCAGCCCGGCCGCCTCGGCGGCTTCGGCCAGCAGCTCGGCGGCGGTGCGGTAGTCGCGGGCGGGCAGCGACACCGACCGCTCGGCCCGCGCCCGCGTGTACACCTTGGCGGGCCGGCCCGCCCCCGGCCCGGAGCGCCCCGTCAGGCGGCGGCTGCCGCTCTCCAGCAGCCCCGCCTCGGTCAGTCTGTCGAGATGGTGCGCGGCGAGCGTGCGGGTCACTCCGGCCGCCTCGGCGGCCTCGTTGCGGCCGACCTCGCGGCCCTGCGCCGCCACGTACTCGTACAGCCGGCGTCGCACCGGATCCTGCAGTACCGCGATCGCGTCGATGTCCTTCACCTGGCCATTCTAGGAACAACACAGGTTGGAGATAGAAGAGACCTGTCTGCCGGTCCCGCCCAGGCCCCGCTCAGGTCCCGCTCAGGTCCCGCTCAGGTCCCGGTGAGCCTCGGTCTCCGCTCGGTCTCGGCTCACTCGTGCGAAGGCGGGGGAGAGGGCGGGGCGGAGCGGAACGAGTCCCAGTCGGCCCGCCCGCCCGCGCCCAGGACTCCCACGTCGCCTCCGAGATCCGTGGTGGACCGGGCCCGCAGTTCACGCCGGGTGGCCCGGGCGACCAGGGCCGGGAAGACGGGCCGCAGCGGCTGGCACCAGCGCAGCCACGGCGGCGCGTACACCTGGTGGGCGCGGTGTGCGATACCGGTGGTGAGCCACTCGGCCACCTGAGTGGGGGAGTGGACGCGGCGCGCGAACCAGGGCTGGTTCCGGCGCAGAGCGCGCAGCACGGGGTGGTCGTCCATGCCGCTGATCATGTCCGTGCCGGTCCAGTGCAGATAGGCGATGCCGACCGTGACGCCGTCGGGTTCGACCTCGCCGCGCAGGGCCCGGGCGAAGGACTCCGCACCCGCCTTGGAGGCGCAGTAGGCGCTCATCATGGGCGCGGAGCCGAACGCGGCGGTGGAGGCGATCTGGAGGAAGTAGCCGCCCGAGCGGGTGAGCTGGGGAAGGAAGGCCCTTGCCGTGTTGGCGGCTCCGACCAGGTTGACGTCGATCACGCGCTGCCACAGGTCCGCCTCGGTCTGCCGGAACGGCCCGCCGATCGCGATACCGGCGTTGGCCACGACCACACCGGCCGGGCCCAGCTCCGCCTCGGTCAGCCGTGCGGCGCGCTCCAGCGCCAGATCGTCGGTGACGTCCGCCTCGACGCAGACGCTGGGTGACGGCAGGGAGGCGGCCACCCGGCGCAGTGACGTCTCCTCGCGGCCCAGCAGCGCGAGCCGCATCCCGGCCTCGGACAGGCGCCTGGCGAGCGCCTCGCCGACCCCTCGGGCGGCCCCGGTGACGACCGCGACGCGGCCCCGCAGCACGATGTCGTGGTCGGGCTTGCGTACGCCAGGTCGGCTCATGTCGCGGTCCTCGTCCTCGTCGGCCACAGCGAGCAACGGCTCACCGACAACGGCTAACACGACAAGGCACCGGCTCGCACCCCGGCCACACGCGCCCGATACCGCCGTGAGCGGGGGCGACGGGACCGTGGCCGGGGGCGGCGGCCGGACCGCTCAGCCGACCCGCAGCGAGTCGATCAACGTGTTGATGTCCGGCCGGAGGTCGTTCTCCGTCTCCGGCAGATCGATCCAGAGCACGGAGGCACGCGGACGGCCCGTGTCGACCACGACGACGGTCGACAGATCCATGTTCGCCTTGACGCCGTACTTGCGGAAGTGCATCTCGCGGATCAGCACCCACGCCTTGTGGCCGTCGACGGTGAGGGGCTGGGACGCGATGTCCCGTCCGTGGGTCTCGCCGTCGACGAACGAGTACTCCTGACGCTCGTCCTGGACCGCCGCGGCCAGCTTGCGCAGCGGCTCGGACCCGGTGGCCTGCTCCATCAGGTCACCGTCGACCAGGCCGGAGCGTACGGTCGCCTCCCACGTCGCCTCGGTGTCGAAGCTCTGCTTGCGGTTGAAGCCGTCGAGCAGGGGATCGGTCGCCCGGCTCCTGTTCCACTTGCCGCCCAGCTCCGCGTAGGAGAGGCGCGCGTCGGGGTCGCTCACCCGGCCGAGGACCGGCGAGCCCTTGCCCGGGTACCGCTCGACGTCGACGACGTCGGTGAGCCGCACCTCGTCGGGCAGCGGAGCGGCGCCAGGAGTGAGCGACGGGACCGGTACGCCGGGCAGCGGTTCGTCCGCACCGGCGGTGCCGGAGCACTGGGCGCTCGCGTACTCGCCGCTCGCCTTGGACTGCTTCACGACGACGCCGTCGGCGAGGATGGTGCACATGACCTTCCCCGCCCCGTGCTGGTGGCGGTTCTGCGCCTGGAGACTGAGCGAGGCGTCGCGTTCGAAGTCGAAGCTCATCCGGAACGGCAGGACGGTGGCGTCGTGGTTCTCGCTGCCCTCGGGGGTGGTGTAGCTGATGTCGGCCGAGGGTCGGTCGCCGGTCACGATGTAGGTGATCTCGACCTTGCCGTCGTCGCTCGGGCCGGCGGCCCCGCCCGGCTTCCCGTCGTCCGGGGAGCCGCCCAGCGTGACGATCATCAGGATGATCTGGACGCACGTCAGAAGGGCGCCGAGTGCCAGCAGCGGCCCGGGGACACGGCCGAACGTGCGGCGCCCGGCGCTGGACAGGGCACCTCCCGAGGCCGCCGTGCCCGGGGCGTCCGTGGTGTGCGTCGCGCCTGGCGCGTGCGGTGTACCGGTGTTCTCCCGCATGTCGTCCGTCCCCCTCATGCCGATGCGCTGTCGCCGGGCTGGGCCAGCACGAGCCCCGCCTGCCGGGCCTCGCCGAGGCTGCGCTGGAGTTCCTCCAGCCGGGCCCGGTCGGCGAGCCCCTCGATCTCGGCGACGGCGAGTTCGTCGCGGACCGTCCGCGCCAGCAGCTCCCGCATGTCGTCGCTGAGTTCCTCGAGTTCCTGCACGGCCTGCCAGTCGCGATAGGCGGCATCGGCGGCCCGGGTGTGTTCGGCGTACTCCTCCAGCGCCGTGACCCGCTGCATGAGCGCCCCGGCCGACAGCCGCAGCGCCTGCTTCTGCGGCTCCAGGACCTCCAGCACCCGAGCACTGGTGGTGGACTCCCCGGCGACGGCGTGGACCTGGCTCGCCAGCCGGGTGAGCTCGGCCAGCGCCTGGGCGATCTCCCATTCCTGCGCGGGCAGCGTGACGGCGTTGGCGACCTCGTCGAGCAGCCCTGCCTTGTTGACCTCCGACTCCAGCACCGTGCTGACGGCGACCTGCGCACGCGTCATCTGACGGCGCAGCGAGCAGCCGACCAGAGGGCGCAGCGTCGAGGTGCCGAAGTCCTCGGGGAGGTAGTAGTGGCCGTGGTGCCGCCGGGCCAGCCGCTGCACCTCGTCCATCCCGCAGCCGGCCCCGAACAGGACGAGCCAGGAAAGGAGCTGCAGACCCGTCCCCGTCAGCAGGAACGCGCTCAGTCCGCCCCACCACAGCGCCGCCAGCACCCCGGCCTGCGCCAGCACCCCGGCCACCGCTCCCGGCCTGTTGCGGAGCAGCAGCGGCACTCCGACGACCGGCAGGAAGCCGCACAGCGTCGCGGCCGGTACGGCGAGCAGCGCGTCGCCCGGAGTGCGCCCGCCCCACCGGGGCGCGGCGGGCAGCGGCAGGCTCGCCGGCAGCAACCCCTGCTCGGCCCGGGCCAGCAGCCCTCGCTCCTCGTCCTCGAGCGCCGGATCCACCACCGGCCGCAGCGCGATATCGCCTGCCATTGGATCACCCCCCCGGATGTCAGGGAAGATCGTGACACATGAGGTCCGGCCACGTCGCGCCGCCTCCGGTCTTCACCGGCGGACGCCCCGAGACTCGATCGTTGATCACTGGTTGAACCCTGGGTGCCGGGGTAGCCGGGCGTTGTCGGCCCGCACCGGGTCGTTCGCATGCAGGACTGGGGAGGGAAGCGCCATGGCGCCGGTGACAGTGGCCACCACGAAGACGGAGACGCCGAACCTGCCGGAGGTCGCTGACCCCGCACGGGTGGCGCCGAAGGACGCCCGTGAGCTGTCCCGGGTGTTCTTCGATCAGCTGGCGGTGCTGGAGGAGGGCACGCCGGAGTACCAGTACGCCCGCAACACGCTGATCGAGATGAACATGTCCCTGGTCCGCTTCGCGGCCGGCCGGTTCCGCAGCCGCGGGCCGGAGGAGATGGAGGACATCGTCCAGGTCGGCATGATCGGCCTGATCAAGGCGATCGACCGGTTCGAACTCACCCGTGAGGTGGAGTTCACCAGCTTCGCGGTCCCCTACATCGTCGGTGAGATCAAGCGGTTCTTCCGCGACACCACCTGGGCGGTCCACGTGCCGCGCCGGCTCCAGGAGGCCCGTGTCCACCTGGCCCGCGCCACCGAGGAACTCCGCAGCCGTCTGGGCCGTACCCCCACGGTCAAGGAGCTGTCGGAGCTGATGAGCCTGACCGAGGACGAGGTGCGCGAAGCACGTCTGGCCTCCAACGGCTACGACTCCTCCTCCCTGGACGCGGCGATCAGCACCAGCGAGGACGGCGAGAGCGCCCTTCAGGACTTCATCGGCGTGGAGGACCCGGCGCTCGAACTCGTGGAGGACTTCAACGCGCTGGCGCCCCTGATAGCCGATCTGGACGAGCGTGAACGGCGCATCATCCACATGCGGTTCGTCGAGGAGCTCACCCAGGCACAGATCGGAGAGCGTCTGGGCTGCTCGCAGATGCACGTCTCGCGTCTGCTGTCACGCACGCTCAAGCGGCTGCGGCAGGGCATGCTCACCACCCGGTGAGCGGCCGCGCCGCGGGCCGAAGCGGGAGATCCTGCCGACGGGCGCGCGCCCGGTTCCGGCCTCCGCAGACGCAGTAGGTAGGAGATGGATTTCCGTGATGCGCAAGGAGTACGAGGAGTACGAGGGGAACGAGGCGCCGTCGGGGTCGGCGTCGGCGTCGGACGGCGAGGCGGGCGCGTCCGAGGAGGAACTGCTCGACGGCCTGCGGGTGAACGAGCAGCGGCCGGAACGGCCGATCCTGCTCAACGCCGACGGCACCAACATCGAGACCTGGCGGGAGAACCACCCGTACGACCACAAGGTGCGCCGGGCCGATTACGAGCGGCAGAAGCGGATCCTGCAGATCGAGCTGCTGAAGATGCAGCACTGGGTGAAGGACACCGGCCAGCGCATCGTGGTGGTCTGCGAGGGACGCGACGCCGCCGGCAAGGGCGGCACCATCCAGCGGTTCACCGAGCGGCTCAACCCGCGTGGTGCCCGTGTCGTGGCGCTGGAGAAGCCGACCGAGCGAGAAGCGGGCCAGTGGTACTTCCAGCGGTACGTGGCGCATCTGCCCGGCCGCGG
Organism: Streptomyces sp. NPDC001532; assembly: GCF_040298625.1. NCBI lineage: Bacteria > Bacillati > Actinomycetota > Actinomycetes > Kitasatosporales > Streptomycetaceae > Streptomyces > Streptomyces sp. NPDC001532. The sequence goes on along the minus strand of NZ_JBEPAL010000015.1, from coordinate 66,302 downwards.
GGAGATCGTCTTCTTCGACCGCTCCTGGTACAACCGCGCCGGAGTCGAGCGGGTGATGGGCTTCTGCTCGGACGACGAGTACCACCAGTTCCTGGCCCAGGCGCCGATGTTCGAGCGGATGCTGACCGACGACGGCATCATGCTGGTGAAGTTCTGGTTCTCTGTCTCCCAGGCCGAGCAGCGCACCCGTTTCGCCATCCGGCAGGTCGACCCCGTACGCCGCTGGAAACTGTCCCCCACCGACCTCGACTCACTGGACCGTTGGGACGAGTACACGACGGCCAAGGTCGAGATGTTCCGCGCCACGGACACCAGCCACGCGCCCTGGACGGTGGTGAAGAACAACGACAAGCGGCGGGGCCGTCTGGAGGCGATGCGCAGTCTGCTCGACCGCTGCGACTACCCGGCGAAGGATCACGCCGCTGTCGGCAAGCCCGACCCGCTGATCGTGGGCGCCGCGGACACGCTGCTGGAGGCCGGTGAGGAAGCGGCCGACCTCTCGCCCACGCCGCTGACCGGCCGGCGCCGCGGGCCGGGGACTCATCCTGGTCAGCAGGGCTGACGTAGACCGTCGGCGTGCCTGAGGCAGGCCGACGGCGTACTTGACGTAGGTCGTCGGCGTACCTGATGTAGGTCGTCGGCACGACGGACGTGACCGTCGGCATGGCTGACGTGAGCTCGGGCCGGCCTGTGGCGCCGGGCCGGCCTGTGGCGCCGGGCCGGCCCGTGGCGCCGTACGGATCAGTCGTCGGCGGCGGCCACCAGCTTGCGGACGTTCTCGATCCTGCCGCAGCCGGACTTCAGGTACTCCGCACGAGCCTCGCGGAACGCCTGCCCCAGCTCGGCCCGGCGGTCGTCGGCGACGTTCTGACGGGCGTCGTTGAGAAGGGTGCGCTCTTCCTCGTCCGCGTGGTGATTGACCGCCGTGACGAGCTCTTCGAGCTTGTCCTCCCACTCGTCGGAAGCGGTGTCCTCCACCTCCAGCAGGGCGAGCAGCGCTTCGTTGGCCTCGTGGTGCTCGTGGACGCCGTGGTCCACGTCCTCGCCGTCGACGTTCTTGTAGCGCCTCAGGGCGGGATAGACCTTGTCCTCCTCGGCCGAGGCGTGCGCGATGAGCAGGTCCGCGAACTCCTCCAGAGCGGCGGCACGGTCGGCTTCGACGTTGCGCAGGACGCGGAAGAGGTCTTCCATACGGCGGTGGTCCTGCAAGATCAGCTCAACCACGTCGGTGGACGACACAGGACTCTCCTTACTGCGGTGACGGTGTCCGGTCTCGCGGATACCCGCGTTTCCGCAGCTGAGACGTACCGGGCCGGCCGGCCTTCGGAGCGCGGATCAGCGGGCGTCCTGCGAGGTGTCCGGCGGGCAGAAGCAGGCGGTGACCGCCTTGCCGTCGGGGCAGGGGCGCGCTTCCCAGTCGTCGGCCAGCGCGTCGATGAGGAACATGCCCCGTCCTCCCAGGCCGTCGCGGCTGGGTTCGCGCGGCGCGGGCAGCGAGGCGGCGTCGTCGTCGTGCACGGTGATGTGCAGACACCGGCCGTCCCAGGTCATCACGAGCCGGGCGGTGGAGTGGGCGTGGACGTGAGCGTTGGTGACCAGCTCGGAGACGGCCAGCAGTACGTCGTCCACGGTCCCCGGGGCGCTGTCGGTCCAGCCGAGCGCCCGCAGATGATCGCGGGCCCAGTCGCGGGCCGCCTTGGGGCCGGTGCTCACCGGCAGTGAGCGCGCCCAGCCCACTGCCCGCATGGATGAATCGGTCACGGAAAACCTCCCCCGGTAGGGTCCTGCTGAGCCGCGGGTACCCGCTGCCCGCGTCTCGACGCGGTGTGCGACGGCCCGGCTTGCGGCACCGGTTCTCGGTGCGGGTGGCCGGCCTCCGTGCGATCGCGCCGAAGTGCCCGGGCGCGCTGGGCAAGTGAGGGCTTCCCGTCCTGGCTCGGGGGATGTCACAGAACGGGAAGCCCGCCTCCAGCTTCCTCCCGAAGGGCCCGCATGTCGCGGCGGACTGGGCCGGCAGTGGCGGCGACGACTGCTGGGGCCCGCTCCGCATCGAGGCGGCTCTGCCGTGCCGGCGCGCAAGGTCCCGGCGGCGCACCCGGAGGAGTCCCGGCGGCGCACCCGGAGGAGTCCCGGCGGCGCGCCCGGCAGAGTCCCAGGTGGCACACCCCGTCCCGGTGGCACACGGAGGAACGGCGCAGCGGGCCGTCGGCGGAGCCCCGTCACCCGGCCGGCGACCGACTGCGCGCTCAGCGGACGCAGGCGTGCAGCTCCCGCGCCCGGCACGTGAACCACGGCCCCACGAGGCCGACTTCGAGAGGCATCGGCTTGCCGGCCTTGCCGCCCTCCACGGTCTGGCAGGTGTACTCCGTCTTGCGGTGCATGGGAACGAGGACGGCCGCGGGGATGTCGCTGCAGCGCACGGAGTCGGGCAGGTAGTAGCCGTAGACGGCGTTGGCGGCGCCGTCCCGGGTGAGGATCCCCATCCGAGGCTCGGCGCTCCACCGCCTGGCGTTTCCGTACGAGTCCGTCGATCTGCCCACGAGGACGTCCCACTCGACCTCCAGGCCCTCGAAGGTGCTCACGCACACCGCCTCGGCGCCGTCCTTCAGCGTGAGGTCGGCAGGGCAGCGGGCGGTGGTCGTTCCGGCGGTGCTCGCCATGTCGAGGATCTTCACCCGCAGGCCGAAGGCGACCTGCTCGTGGAACGCGGCACCCTCGGGCGGCGACAGGTCCATGAGACCGGTGGGCTGCGGAACCGGCTTGACGATCTTCTGCGGCAGTTGCGGGAAGGCCGGTGGCCGCGCTGAGTCCTCGTCCGTGCCGGAGCCGCAGCCGGTGAGGAGAAGGAGACCGACCAGCGCCGCAGCCATGCTGTTCTTCATGTGCATGACTGTCACCGTAGTGTGGCCGCGGCCGCACGACCCGCAGCGCCCGTGACATCCGTCACATGGGCTCTCGCCAATGACCCTGCCGGTTAGTAGACGCCGCTCCGGCGACATAAGCGACTTGTCCGGCTTGATGACGACGTAGTGTGCGCCGGTCCCTGCGCTCGCGGCGCTCACCCGGCGATCGAGCCCGACTCGCGAGAGCCGAAGGTTCCTGACGAGGTGTGGGGTCGGTGGCGGGCGTCCGCGAGCCGCACCAGCACATCGCCAGGCGCCCGGCAAGGGTGGCCCGCTCTACGACCCGAGGTAGTAGATGCGACCTTTGCCCTGCCGACAAGGCTTTTCTAAGAATGACGACCCGCAGGACGTCTCCGCAGTTCAGGAGCGGAGTCGGCGTGGAGCGAGCCGCCCTGGGAGCGCTCCGCGAATACCGAGTGAGGTCTCGCATGGGCAAGCATCGCAAGAAGAGGTACGACCGGCGCATAGTCATCGCCGCCGTCGCCGTCACCACCGTGGCCGTTCCGTCGGTGGCCGTGGCCTGCGGCGACTGGCAGGACAGCGAAGGAAGCCGGCCCGGCAGCGCCGCGAAGACCGTGGCCGGCGATCGATGGAACGACGCCGACGGCGATTGGCGGAAGAGCGAGGACCGGCAGGACCGCTGGAAGGGGCACCGGCACACCGGCAAGCCGACGCCGACGCCGTCGCGGACCGCGACCCCCTCCGCCCCGAAGCCCGCGGCGCCGAAGCCCAAGGCGACCGCCACGCCCAGCGCCCCGAAGGCCACCAGCACCCCCACCACCAGCGCCCCGAAGCCCACGGCCTCGGCGACCCCCTCCTCGCCCAGCACACCGCAGGCCACCACCACGGCGTCCGGGACCACCGCTCGCATCGTGGAACTCGTCAACGCCGAGCGCGCCAAGGCCGGTTGCTCGCCCGTGAAGCCGAACGCGACCCTGACCAAGGCCGCGCAGGCGCACAGCGAGGACATGGCGGCCCACCGGAACATGTCGCACACCGGTTCCGACGGATCCTCTCCGGGTGACCGGATCACGCGCGCGGGTTACATCTGGAGCACCTACGGCGAGAACGTCGCCTACGGCTACTCCACGCCCGAGCAGGTCATGACGGGCTGGATGAACAGTCCCGGCCACAAGGCCAACATCCTGAACTGCGCGTTCAAGGAGATCGGCGTCGGCCTCGCCCAGCCCGGCTCCTACTGGACCCAGGACTTCGGCACCGCCCGGTGAGCCACGGCGGGTAGTCCCGGGCCGCGAGGGGATGGGTGGGGTGGTGGCCGGCGGGCCGTGTCCACGACCCCACCCCGCTGTGGATGCACGGCCCGGACCAAGCACGGTCTGAGTGATGGGCGTGTTGGTGCGACGGTGGCGCGCCTGCCGTACCGGGTCGCATCATCTCCAGCACATCCGCGGCTTCAGCCCGCTGCGGACCGGATCGCTGATCCTGCCCGTCGCCGTCGCCACCCGTATCGGCGCTCACCTCGGCTCCCGTCTCGTCGGCCGGATCAACAGCCATCCCGTCGCCGGTACGGCCGTCTCGGCCGCCGGAACCGTCCCGCTGTTTACATCGATGTACAAGCGGTCCTAACCTGACGCGGATCTCGTCCCCCAGGAAGGGAAGCCCCCATGAGACTCCGCTCGTTATCCGCCCGCGCCCGCGCCCGCGCCCACGCCCAGGCCCTCGTGCGCCCGGTGATCCTCGGCCTGGCCACCCTGCTGGCCCTGGCCCTCGCCGGGCCGGCCGCCGCGGGCGTCACCACGTCACCCGGCACCTCACCCTCCGCGTCGCCCGCTGCCATGTCCTCCCCGTTGTCCTCCACCCCGTCCCCCGCCGCCGTGGCGGCGACCGGCACGCCGCTGCGGGACGGGACCGGTCTGTACCCGCGCGCGATCCGGCTCGCGCACAGCGGTGCGGCCAACGGGCGCGTGCTCGCCAGTGTCGTCACCTTCGACGGCGACAACGGTGTCGGCGCGATCCACGAGAGCACGAACGACGGGGCGAGCTTCCGCGAGGTCGGCAGAGTCGTCGATCCCGAGTCCGCGGCCGGTCAGGGCCTGTGCTGCGCCACGCTGTTCGAGCTGCCCCGGCAGGTCGGCGCGCTGCCGGCCGGCACACTGCTCTGGGCCGCCTCCGCCGGACAGGACGAGACGAACCGGCGGATGGCGCTGCGGATCTGGCGGAGCAACGACGTGGGACGCACCTGGTCGTACCTGTCCGCGTGCGCTGTCGCCGACGGCACGGGCGGCCTGTGGGAACCGGAGTTCTCGGTGGCCGCCGACGGCGCGCTGGTCTGCCACTACGCCGATGAGACGGAACCCACGCACAGCCAGAAGCTCGTCGCCGCGCGCAGCTACGACGGTGTGCGTTGGGAGGGCCGGCACGACACCGTGGCGAGCGCCCCGTCGGCCGACCGGCCGGGCATGCCGGTGGTGCGCAGGCTGCCGAACGGCACGTACTTCATGAGCTACGAGATCTGCAACCCTGGCGGCCAGTACCAGTGCGTGGTGCACTACCGGACCTCCTCGGACGGCTGGAACTGGGGCAACCCCACCGACCTGGGGTTCCGGCCGGAGACCGTCGACGGCAAGTACTTCCGCGCCGCGCCCACCATCGCCTGGGCTCCGGCGCCGGACGGCGGTGCGAACGGGCGGATCCTGCTGATCGGGCAGCGTCTGCTCAACCGCGACGGCACTCCCGCAGCGGACAGCGGCCGGACCGTCCTCGCCAACACGGAGAACGGCTCCGGGCCGTGGTACGAGATCCCGTCGCCGGTGACCGTGACGGACCCGCAGGTCAACTACTGCCAGAACTACAGCTCCCCGCTGCTGCCGTCGGCCGACGGACAGCGGCTGCTCCAGATCGCCACCGACTTCGACGGCACCGTCTGCCGGGCCTACTTCGCCACCGGCGGCCTCACCGGCAGCGGTGACGCGGCCGGCGTCGTCGACGGCGCGCTCTACCGACTGGTGAACGCGAACAGCGGCCACTGCCTGGACGTCACCGGTGACTCGCGCACGCCCGGAGGCAACGTCCAGCAGTGGACGTGCAACGGCCTCGGCCCGCAGGACTGGACGCTGCGCGCCCGCGGCACCGGCCACTTCACCCTCACCGGCCGCAACAGCGGTCACTGCCTGGACGTGGAGAACGGGTCCTCCGTACCGGGTGCGAACGTCCGGCAGTGGTACTGCAACGGGGCCGCCGCCCAGGACTGGCGGCCGGTGAACGTCGGCCGCGGCTACTACCGGCTGATATCCAGGTCCAGCGGTCAGTGCCTCGACGTGGCCCAGGGCTCGCGGGCACCCGGCGGCAACGTCCAGCAGTGGACGTGCAACGGGCTTCAGCCGCAGATCTGGCGGCTCCAGCGGGTCTGAGCACGCGGCGCCTCCCCGGCATCGGCCGGGGAGGCGCCGCGAGGTGTCCGGAACCGCTACTCCTGGTCCTGCTCCTCGATCGCGGCCGGACGCAGTTGCGCCTCCCGGATGCGGTCGACGTCCAGCTTCAGGCCGCGGTCGAAGCGGTAGACGCCGTTCTGCTCCTGGAAGACGTCGGTGAGCTGGGTGTAGCAGTAGCCGAACATGTCACGGTCGCCCAGCAGCACCTCGGTGAGGCCGCTGAACCGAGCGTGGAACTCCTCCTCGTCGCGGACGCGTTCGCCGTAGCCCCAGGACTGGGTGCGGTCCTCGCCGGACTCGGCCGCCGCCGCCTCGGGGTCCCACCAGATGCCGCCGAACTCGCTGACGAAGTACGGCTGTCCGGCGTAGGGCAGCGAGTACGCGGCCCCGTTCTCGTAGGCGTTGACGAACGGCTCGTCCTTGGCGAGCCCAGCCATCAGCTGCCGGAAGGCCTCCGGGTCCTGCTCGTAGTTGTGGGCGTCGTAGATGTCGGTCTCCGCCACCCGGTGGGCGTAGCCCGACGCGTCGATGACCGGCCGGGTGGTGTCCATGGCCTTGGTGGCGAGGAACATGGCGCGGGTGACGGCGTCGAGCTGGGTGATGCGGTCGTGCAGCTTCTGGTAGGTCTCGTTGAGCGGGCACCAGCCGATGATCGAGGGGTGCGAGTAGTCGCGTTCGAGGGCTTCCAGCCACTGGGCGACGTACGACGCGTCGGGCTGCTGGTTGTCGCCGGAGGAACCGCCGGTCTCGCAGCCCCAGTCGCCGAACTCGCCCCAGACCAGATAGCCGAGGCGGTCGGCGTGGTGGAGGAAACGCTCCTCGAACACCTTCTGGTGCAGCCGGGCCCCGTTGAAACCGGCCGCCATGGCCAGCTCGATGTCCCGCACCAGCGCCTCGTCGGTCGGCGCCGTCATCAGCCCGTCGGGGTACCAGCCCTGGTCGAGGACCAGGCGCTGGAAGACCGGGCGGCCGTTGATGAGGACGGCCTTGCCGCGCAGGCCCACGGCGCGCAGACCCGCGTAGCTCTCGGCGCTGTCGACGACCTGCCCGTCCGCGTCGAGGAGTTCGAGCCGCAGGTCGTACAGGTGCGGGTCGGCGGGGCTCCACTCGCGCCGCCGGTCCTCGGGCACCGGCAGGTGCAGACGCGGGGCCAGGTCCAGGTCGGCGCGGGCCTCGGCGCGGCTCACCTCGCCGTCGCCGTCGCTGAGGACGGCACGCACCCGGTGGCCCGGCCGGTTGCCGGACAGCGGGAGTTCGAGGTGGAAGGCGGAGCCGGCGAGGTCGGGGGTGATGCGCGGGCGCCGCAGGTGCAGCTCGGCCACCGGCTCCAGCCAGACGGTCTGCCAGATGCCCGTCACCCGCGTGTAGTTGCAGTCGTGGTTGGCGTACTTGATCGCCTGCTTGCCGCGCGCCTGCGGACCCGACTTGGGGTCGCGGGCACGCACGGTGATGACGACCTCCTCGCCGCTCCCGGCGATGTCGCCGAGGTCGGCGGTGAAGGGGGTGAAACCGCCGCGGTGGCGCGCGACCTCCTTGCCGTCGGCCCAGACGGTGGTGTCGTAATCGACCGCGCCGAAGTGCAGCAGCACGCGGCGGCCGGCCCAGTCGGCGGGCAGGGTGAGGGCGCGCCGGTACCAGACGGCCTCCAGGAAGTCGGTGTCGCCGATGCCGGACAGCTCGGACTCGGGCGGGAAGGGCACCAGGATCTCGTCGCGCAGTTCACGGCCGAGCAGACCGCGTTCGAGGCCGCTGTCCCCCCGGTCCGTCTCGAACTGCCAGGCGCCGTTCAGATTCAGCCAGTCGCGCCGCACGAACTGCGGTCGCGGGTACTCCGGGCGCGGTACGGAGTGAGTGGGCACACATGCTCCAGTCGATCGGCGGACCGGCGCACGGGCGCCGGTCCGGTGAGTACGGCGAGGGGTGAGGTCAGGATCCGCCGAGTCCGGTGGTGGCCACGGAGTCGACGATGCGGCGCTGGAAGAGGAGGAACACCACGATCAGCGGCAGCGCCGCGAGCAGCGCGGACGCCATGGACTGCGCGTACTGGATGCCGAAGGCGTCCTTCACGGTGGCCAGCCCGACCGGCAGGGTCATCAGGTCCGGGTCGTTGGTGACGATGAACGGCCACATGAAGTTGTTCCACGCCCCGATGAAGACGAAGATCGCCACCGCGGCGACGATCGGCCGGGACAGTGGCAGCACGATCGAGGTGAAGACCCGGAACTCGGAGGCGCCGTCCAGCCGGGCCGCGTCCTCCAGCTCCTTCGGGATGCCGTCGAAGAAGCGCTTGAGGATGAACACCATCATCGGCGCGACGACCTGCGGCAGGACGACCGCCGCGTAGGTGTCCACCATGTTCAGGAGCAGCATCTGCTCGAACAGCGGCACGACCAGCAGCTGCGGCGGGACCATGATGGCGGCGACGGTCACGGCGAGCAGGACCCGGCGGCCGCGGAACGTGCCGCGGGAGAAGCCGTAAGCGGCGAGGGTGGAGACGGCCACCGTGATCACCGTGACCAGGGCGGCGATCAGGAAGCTGTTGAAGGCCCAGACGGACACGTTCCCGCGTTCCAGGATCTGCCGGTAGGCCGCCATGGTGAAGGCACCCTTGAACGGCGACAGACCAGGGGTGGCGACGTCCTGCTCGCCCTGCACGGAGGTGGCGATGGCCCACACGAACGGCACCAGCCATACGGCCGCCAGGACGGCCAGCGCCGCTCCGGCCAGGACGCGCGGCAGCCGGCCGTGGCCGAGCAGCAGCGGGGAGCCGGTCGCCGCGCGGGGCGGCAGGCGCCGGGGGCGCGGGGGCGTTGCGGTGACGGACACGGTCAGTCCTCCCGGCGGAAGAGGCGGAGTTGCACGAGCGAGACGACGATGACGAGGGCGAAGAAGAGGTAGGAGACGGCGGAGGCGTAGCCGAGCCGGTAGCCGGTGAAGCCGACGTCGTAGACGTACTCCAGCACCGGGCGGGTCGAGCCGTTGGGGCCGCCCTTGGTGAGGATGTAGATCTGGTCGAACACCTTCAGCGAGGCGAGCACCTGGAGCATCGCCACCAGCGCGGTGGTCCGGCGCAGCTGCGGCAGGGTGACCGACCACAGGCGCCGCCACGCTCCGGCACCGTCCAGCGCCGCGGCCTCGTCGTACGTCGAGGGCAGGGACTGGAGCGCGGCGAGGTAGAGCAGGAAGTTGAAGCCGACCGTCCACCACACGGTGAGCGCGGCCACCGACCACATCGCGACGGCCTCGTCGGACAGCCAGCCGACGGGGTCGAGGCCCAGCGTGCCGAGGAACTGGTTGGCCAGGCCGAGGTCCGGCTGGTAGAGCCAGGCCCAGACGAGCGTCACCACGGTCACGGGCAGCAGGTAGGGCGCGAAGAACGCCAGCCGCCAGGCCCACTGTCCGGCCAGCCCGCTGTGCACCAGCAGGGCCATCGCCAGCGCGATCAGCACCAGCGGGACGCTCGATATCGCGGTGAAGAGGACGGTGTTGCCGAGGCTGCTCCACACATCGGGGTCGCCGAACGCCTCGGTGTAGTTGTCGAGGCCGACGAAGCGGGTCTCGCGCAGTGACAGCGAACTGTCGGTGAAGCTCATCCACAGCCCCTGCACGATGGGCCACACCAGGAACAGCGCGAAGACGAGCAGGAACGGCAGGACGAAGACGAGCCCGGACCCCGGCGACGTGCGCGGACCGGTCTTGCCGGTGAGGCGGCGGCCGGGGCGTGGGGTGCCCGAAGCGGGGCGCGCGTCGGCGCCGGGAGGTGCGGTGGTGGTCATACGGGTCACTCCTTCTGCTGGTCAGGCCACCGGGTTGGGCTGCCGCAGCAGCGTGTTCGCCTCGCGGACCATCTGACGTACGGCCTTCTCGGCGGTGGTGTTGCCGAGCAGCGCCGACTGGAGCGGCTGGCACATCCGGTTCTGGAAGTTGGAGCCGGCTCCGGCGAACCAGTTCGGCGGGTCGAGCACGGCCACTTCGGCGGCGTCCGCGTAGGAGGACTGCGGGTCCAGGGCGGCGTACTCCGGCTCCGTGAGGACCGGCTGGTAGGCGGGGATGTGGCCGGCGCTCGCCCAGGTCAGGCTCTGCTTGACCAGCGCCGCGACGTAGCGGTGTGCCTCGCGGCGGCGCGCCGGGTCGGGGTTCTCCTGGTGCGGGAGGACGAAGCTGTGGCTGTCGGTGTAGACGGCCGGCTTGCCGAAGACCTGCGGGAACGGCGCGGCGCCCAGCGGGACACCGGACTTCTTCAGCGTCGGCAGCTCCCACTCGCCCAACATGACCATGCCACCGCGGCCGCCGATGAACCCGGCCATCGCGCCGTTGTAGTCCAGGTTGTTCGGGTTGGTGCGGCCGTCGAACAGCTGCTGCATGAACGTCACGACGCGTACGGCGGCATCGATGTCGATCTCCGCCGGTCCGCCGTCGGGCAGGGTGAACGCGGCACCGGTCTGCGCGTACAGCGCGGCGAACTGCCGCCAGCTCTGTGCCGTGTCGGTGACGTGGCCGAAGAGGATGCCCGACTTCCCGGTCGCGTCCGCGAGCGCCTTGCCGGCGTCCAGCAGGGCCTCCGGGGAGCCCATCGGCGCCAGCTCTCCCGAGGCGTCGAGGAGACCGGCCTTGTCGGCGGCTTCCTTGTCGTAGAACACGATGAACGGGTGGACGTCGAGCGGGACGGCGTAGACGGTCCCCTCGTGCTGCGTCCGGCTCCACACCGCCGGCGCGAAGTCCCGTCGCGTGACACCGAACTCGGCGAGCAGATCCAGGTCGAAGGGGTCGAGGAGACCGCCGGGCGCGTAACCCGCGAGTCGGGACAGGTGCAGCACCGCCACGTCGGAGGCGCGTCCGCCGGCCGCCGACATGGCCAGCTTGGTGTAGTACGAAGGGCCCCAGTCCAGGATCGTGCGCTCGATCTCGAAGCCGCGCGGGCCGCCGGAGACGGCCTTGATCATGTCGTCCATCAGCATGCCGTCGCCGCCCTGGAACAGGTCCCAGACGCTCAGGGAGGAGGCGCCGGAGGCCGACGCGGGTGAGGCGCAGCCGGACAGCGGCCCGGCGGCGAGCAGCGCGCCCGCGGCGGCCGTGCCGTGCCGCAGCAGCCGGCGGCGGGTGAGGCCGCTGACCGGCGCGGACGAGGGGGCTGCTGCTGGGGCGGGGGAACGCGAAGACATCACGGACCTTTCGACGGCCTGACACCCACGCCTGACCTGCGGCGGACGCCGGGGAGAGCGGTCCGCCGCGTGCGGGGGGCGAGGGAGGCGCACCGGCTGGAACGGTGCGGTGGCTAGTTTTTACATCGATGTACATTGGCTGTAAAGAGCCCGGGACGAAAGGCCGGGAACCAGCGATCGGACAGCTCGGCGGCCGGGCGCCCGGACCGGCCGCAACCAGGGCCACCGCCAGGGCCGCGCGATGCCGCGCCCTGCCGCGACATACACTCGGCAGCGCCAAGGGGCAGGGAGGTGGGAGGCCACGGTGGCACGACCCAGGATCAAGGACGTCGCACGCCTCGCCGGGGTGTCCGAGAAGACGGTGTCCAACGTCATCAACGACTACACCCACGTCTCCGACCGCACCAGGCGCGTGGTCCGCGAGGCCATCGAGGAACTCGGCTACAAGGTGAACCTGGCCGGCCGTCACCTGCGCAGGGGACGCACCGGCATCATCGCCCTCGTCGTGCCCGAACTGGACGTCCCCTACTTCGCCGAACTCGCCCGGCACGTCATCCGCGAGGCCGAGCAGCGCTCCCTGACCGTCCTCATCCACCAGACCGGAGCGGACCGCGACCACGAACTGGCGGCGCTCTCCGGATTCGGCTCCACCTTCGTCGACGGGGTCATCCTCAGCCCGCTCGCCCTCACCGCCGACGACCTGCGCGACCGCGCCGGCGCCCCGCCGACCGTGCTGCTCGGGGAACTGCTGGAGGAGGGCGCCGACCATGTCGCCATCGACAACGAGAAGGCCGCCCGGGAGGCGACCGAGCACCTGATCGCCCTCGGCCGCCGCACCATCCTCGCCGTCGGAGGCCGCGACGACGCCGGCCTCGGTACGGCCGAGGCGCGCACCCGCGGCTACCGCGCCGCCCTCGACGCGGCCGGCATCCCCTTCGATCCGGCCGCCCTGCTGCCCGTCACCTCGTTCCGGATGCCCGACGGCGCCGAGGCCGTGACCGGTGCGCTCCGCGCCGGTGCCCGCCCCGACGCGCTGCTCTGCCTCAACGACCAACTGGCGCTGGGCGCGCTGCGCGCACTGCACGAGCACGGGGTGCGGGTGCCCGAGGACATCGCGGTCATTGGCTTCGACGACGTCGAGGGCGGCCGGTTCAGCGTGCCGACGCTCAGCACGGTCGCACCGGACAAGGCCGCGGTCGCCCAGGTCGCCGTCGAGCTCCTGCAACGCCGTATGGACGAGGCGGCGGCCGGCGACGCCGAGGCCGGCCCACCGGCCGACGACCGCTCCCCGCAGGACCTCCTGGTGCCCCACCGCCTCGTCCTGCGCGAGAGCACCGAGGGGGCCGACGGGCGCTGACGCGGCTCAGTACATCTCAGTACACGGCGTAGGCGAGAGGCACCGAAGCATCGGCGCCGTACACCGCTATGCGGCCGCCGCCATCAGCGTCTCTGGCCCGCTGGTAAGCCCTGAACACCGCGGAGATGGCTCGGCCTTCCGCATAGGCGCCGGCGGTCCGGGGATAGTCGGTGTGGATCTCGAACTTCTCGTAAGGGGAGTCGACCGCCTCGATCCGGACCACGTGCCGGACGGCGTCCCGCTCCTCGGCGGAGCCGTGAGCCGCCGCGTACTCCATGAACCCCTTGGTCCCCAGGTCCCTGGGCCCGGCGGACGCCTCGGCGCTGTCCTCCTTCGTGAGCGAGTGTCCGGTCAGGCCCTCCACCGCTGACACAAGCCCACCGAGCGCACCCATCACCAGAAAAGCGATCACCGCGGTACGGCCGGCGCTCTTGTGAGGCGGAGCCGCGGACGCCGACGCCGGACGGGGCCTCGCCGGCGCGCCGTCCTGGACGACGCCACGTCCGGGTGCATCCCGCACCGCAGCGGGAACCGCCGAAGACGTGCCTGCCGAAGACGTGCCTGCCGAGGGCACCGCGCTGATGCGGCGGGCGATCCCGTTGACCGGACGCATCGCTCCGTCCAGTCCGTAGACGAACAAGGCGATGTCGTTCTCTCTCGCGTACTCCACCGCGGTGGCCGCGTAACTGCTGCCGGTGAAGAACAGCAACTGCTTGTCCAAGGCCTTGCCCCGTGCCCCGAAAAGCCTCTGCAACTCCGGTCGTCCCACCGCGCTGGCCTGGAACTTCACCTGACCGAGCGCCCGCCGGGACACCACGTCGACCCCGCCGTCCGCACCTCCGGGCTGCGCACGGGCATCCTCGAAGCCCCAATGCCGCATCCACGCCGCAGCGTTGTGCTCCGCTGTCTGCCACGTCTGGATCTGCCGCGCCGCGGGTCTGCCCGCGCGCCGCCCAGGACCACTGTTCGTGCTGCTCACGGGCACGGAGTATGGCACCAGCCACCGACAGCCAGTGCACCGCGGTGCCGTCGGTGAACGTCGGTTGGCGTCCTACGGGCGCCATTCCTGGTGGCGATGGGCGGGATGCGCCGCGTACGCCTGGGCAAGGACGCGTAGGGCGTAGGTGAGGCCGTGCGTACGCCCGTCCCGTCGCGCACCGCCCGCCCGCCCGTCCGGGTAGGGGAGTGGCTTCTCGGTCACCAGATGTCTGCCCGGCTGAGGATGGCGGCGGAGACCCTGACCGGCTGGAGCGGACTCATGCTCTCCTGGCCTTGCGAGGCTTGCCCCACCTGCCGTGCGGACGGTTACGTTCCTGGGCCGCCATCGCCGCGTCGAACTGGGCCTTGCTGGTGACCGTTCGTGGTTCGGGCGGGAGCACGGCCGCGGTCGATCGCCACGGGACGGCCGAGGCCCAGCCGACGAGCGGCATGGTCTCGTTGTAGTGGTGAGCGAACCGGGCCGTGATGAGGGGCGGCATCTGGTGCTTCATCGCGCGCGCATGCTCGATGAACGCCTCGGGGAGCAGGACGTGGTGCGTCTCCACGTAGTGCGGGAAGTCCCGGCGCCAGAGCCAGGTGCCGTCGGTGACCAGCGACGAGCAGCCCCGCGAGTGGCGGTGCGCGCGCCCGGTGATGACGTCACGGCCGCCTTCCATGACGTCGATGAGGATGTGGCCGGCGTCCAGGTAGGCCACCAGAGCCGCCTCGTCCGGCTCTCCCACGGGCCGGACGGCATCGCGTATGGATCCGTTCGGCCGGCCGGGACGGTCGTCGAGCTCGTCGTAGAAACCCAGCAATCCCAGCACCGCAACTCCCGCGTCGACTCCGCCGCTCCCTCCCATGATCCCGCCGCAGCGCCCCGGCGGGCCGGCGCCAGACACGGCACCTCGCCGTGAGAGCCCCTGATCACCTGCACGTACACCCAGGGTTCCAGGTCCAGGTTCCAGGTCCAGGCGGATGTCAGCCGAGCCCCCCGCGCCGCGATGTTGCGCGTCTCACCCCGCATAGACCCGTTTGACCACGCACTGTCCCTCGGCCGCCGCGGTCCCGTAAAAGGTGCGCAGCCTTTCCAGCTTCTCCAGAAGGCCGTTCATCAACCATTCCGGGATCCCCGCGCCGAAGCGGCGCTTCGCTCGGTCGGATTCCCGCTGGAGCAACGCGGCGAAATCCATGCCGTCGAGGAAATCGTAAGCAGCGCTCACTTCGTCGGGCTGCAGGACGATGATCGCGTCCTGCGGTGCGCCGACGCTGGCGAGATAGGCCCCGCCGAAGACGGGCAGGGATTCGGGACCACTCACCGGATGCTGATCGCCGTCGGCCAGTGCGCCGTTGACGAACTGCCAGGATCGCCGAGGTCGACGAGGACACCCGCATCGGTTTCCTGCTGCCACTTGCAGTTCTTCAGGGTTGCGGCAAAGCCTCGTTCGAGATGCTCCACACCTTGTTCCATTTCGGAAGCGTCAACGCGGCGCAATCGGATCGACATTCCCATGGAAACTCCCATTTCCCGCTGCGTATCGGACCGAATGCGGCCCGAGCGGTCGGTGAAGCAGATGACCGCTCGGGCCGCACAGGCTACCTCATTCCAGGCTATCCGAAGATGCCGGCCAGCCCCCTGGTTATCAGGGCGCCGGATATCGTGAATCCGACCGGATCGTCTGCCATTTCCGATTCCGATGACATCGTCCGCGGCGGTACCGGCGCCGACCACGATTCCGGATCCGAGATACACAAAACTCTTGATCAGGCCCGGATTTGTGTTCGTCGCCGGAGCGGTCACTGTTTCCGGAACCGTTTCCGGAAGCGGATCGGTCCGCTGGATGTTCCGGGTCGTGTATGCGATCACGGATGACGACTTCGGCCTGCTGGAGGACTTTGCGGTCACCCACTCGCTCGGCTTGGCGAAGTTGACGCCTTCCTGAGTCGGGAGGGCGAAGCCGGCCCGCACGGCACGGTTGTCGCCGGCGGCCCGCAGCTGCTTGCGGAGGTACTTCATGTAGTGCTGAACCTCCTTGGCGCCGCCCGCCGCCGCGCTTTCTCCGGCGTGCTTCGCGTCCCAGACATACACGGCGTTGTCCGTCCAGTGGAGCAGGTCGGCCTTGCCGTCCTCCTTGCCCGGATTCTTCTTCGACCCGCCCTGGATGATGTTGCGCGGGTCGGTGAGACCGCCGGTGGCGTCCAGTGAGTAGGACACCTGGCCGCCGCCCTTGGGCTCCGTGGACTCCAGGAACCCGGCCATGAGCAGGATCGCCATGTCGTGGCCCGGGTTGAACTTCCCGAAGAAGCACGCACCACACAGCAGACCCGGGTTGTAGTCCCGGAAACCCATGTCGTACGTGCCGGACTGGGCGTCCCAGCGCTTCGCGTTGGTCGGTGAGGATCGCGGGACGCTTGGGCGGTCCTGCAGCCCGACTTCGCCGTGCGTGTCGTACCGGTTCTTCCACTTGGACAGGCAGGCGCGGGAGACACCCGCCTCGGCGGCGACGTGCGCGATCGGACGGGTGTGGCAGGGCTCCACGAGCCTTCGGCGTCCCTCGATGTCCAAGGGGGCGTTCGCATGTGTCACCGGAACACCTCGGTGCTCCGGCCGGCCGTGATGACGGTGAGGAGGGGGAACGCGATGAGCAGCGCGACCGCGATGAGGAGTCCACTCATCCAGAACGGCCCGAGCGCCCCGGCTTCCGTGCTGAGGGTGGCCGCAGCGATGACGGGACCGACGGCGGCGCCCACGTTGAGCGCCGCCGTCGCATACGAGCCAGCCATAGTGGGGGCTCCCGCGGCCTCGTAGAGGACCCGCGTAATCAGCGTGCTGCCCAGCGCGAACGACAGTGCGCCCTGCACGAAGACGAGGGTGAACAGGGCGACCGGCTCGTTGGCCAGCATCGCCAGGGCCGGCCAGCCGATGAGCAGCAACGGACCGCCGACTGCGATGACCGGACCGGGACGCCGGTCGGACAGCCGGCCGGCGACGGTGACGCCGACGAAGGAACCGGCGCCGAAGAGCACCAGAGCGACAGAGATCCACAACTCGCCCAGCCCGGCGCTGCCGGTCACCACGGGGGCGAGGAAGGTGAGGCTTCCGAAGGTTGCCGAGTTCACCAGCGCACCGAGCAGCATCACCAGGATCAACCGCGGCCGTGTGAGCTGGCCGAGCTCCGCTCGCAACGCCGGCCTGCCAGTCGCCACATCCTCATCACGTCCTGCTGGAATTCCCTTCAGGATGCCGAGAGCTGCAGGCAGACAGAGAGCGGCGACAGCCCAGAATGTGGCCCGCCAGCCGAGCACCGTGCCGAGCACCGACCCACCGGGGACACCGGCGATCGTGGCCACCGTCGTGCCTGACAGCAGCACGGCCAGCGCACGTCCCTTCCTGTCGGATGAGACCAGCGTGGCCGCAGCCGTCAGAGCGACGGCAAGGAACCCTGCGTTCGCGAGCGCTGCGACGACCCGGGTGGCGGACAGGATGGCGAAGCTCGTGGTGATGGCGCCCACGGCATGAGCTGCCGCGAAAACGAGGATGAACCCGAGAAGGCTGGAGCGCCTGGGCCAGTTGCGGGCAAGCGCAGCCACGAAGGGGGCGCCGACGATCATGCCTGTCGCGAAGGCCGAGGTGAGCGCTCCGGCTGTGCCGACGGTGACATCGAGGTCTGAGGCGATGTCCGGCAAGAGGCCAGCGAGCATGAATTCCGAGGTGCCCATGGCGAAAACCGCCATGGCAAGCAGGTACAGCGGGAGAGGCATCGAGTGGCTCCGAGGTGAGGAGAAGCACGAGAAGGTCATCTCGTCACCGCGGCCAGCCCCAAGGGCACAGTCGCCCGGCCGCAGAATGCGGCGCGACGACGGGCTACGAGCTCAGTGGTTCAGGGGGCTGACGGCGTGACCGAAAGCCCCCACCTTGTCTGACTCAGGACTCGACATGGTCGGCACGCTACCCGACCGATGCCCGTCGAAGCATCTTGGTTTCCTGACATCGGCCTGTGTCACCAACGTCATGTCCCGCAACAGCTAGCTCTGCTGCGCCGGCTTCCAGTCCTGGACGAGCAGTCCGAGCAGCACCTCGTCCAGGAACTCGCCCATCACCCAGGCCGAGGAGCGCAGGACGCCCTCGCGGACGAATCCGTTGCGCTCGGCGGAGCGGAGCATCGCGGCGTTGTCGGACAGCGTCTCGACCTGCAACCGTTGCAGACCGCGCACGACGAAACCGTAGTGGCACAGCACCGCGACCACGTCGGTGCCGTAGCCCTTGCCGCGGGCGGACGGCAGCAGCCCCACTCCGACGTGTGCGGACCGGTTGTGGGTGTCGATGCCCCACAGCGAGGCGCTGCCGATCAGTGTGCCGCCGTTCAACTCCACCACGGAGAACGGGATGTCCCGCTGCTGCGTGTCGTCCACGACGAACGGGGCTTGTTTGGAGCCGGGCGTGACCGGCCGCCAGGGACCGCCCGCGGCCCGCGAGGCGTTGACCACGTCGTCGTGGAGCTCGGCCTGCAGGACCGGGATGTCGTCCTCGTGCCGGGCCCGGAGCCCGACCTTGCTGCCCTTTAGCATGCGAGGTTCCTATCCGACCGCGACAGCAGGCAGCAAGCCATTAACTGATCTTCGAGGCTATGTGAGGTCCAGGTCGGTGTGCAGCAGATCATGGTCCGAGTGCGGGGTGAGTTCCACACGATGCCTGAGCGGGGTGATGCCGCGCAGGAAGACGTAGTCGAACTTGCTCTGCCAGTCGGTGGTCGGCTTGCAGGTGCCGGTGCGCGAGGGATGGCACTGGGGGTCGGTGTCCACGGCCAGGGCCCAGATCGGGGTGAGTTCCGCGGCGTGGGGCACCGCGTTGAAGTCGCCGAGAACGATCGCGCGGTCGTACCGGGCGACGGCTGCGGCGAGCACGTCGGTCTGGGCCGCTCGGACCTCTTCCTGACGTCGTTCGGCGAGGTGCGTGTTGAAGACCCGGACCCGCTGCCCGCCCACCGTGGTGGTGACCGCCATGTACCCCCGGTCCTCGGATCCTCCGTCGGGGTACTCCACGTTGACGCGGTCGGTCATCGGTGCCGCCGAGAGCAGGGCCTGCCCGTAGCCCCCCGGATTCCACGGCGTTCCCCCGCAACGGCCCCAGTTCTGCAGAACCGACCCGTACTCGACGTGGTAGACCAGCCCGTAACGGCCCTCCAGATAGTTCCGGATCTGCTCGACGTCACCCACGCACGCTTCCTGCAGGCCGATGACCTGCGGTGCGTATGCGGCGATCTCCGCCGCGCGGTCGACGTTGTTCGTGTCGCAGGGATTGCAGATGTTCCACGTCATGACCCGGTTCGGCACGACGTCCTTGACGGCTTCGGAGGGCAGCGACTTGGCGAAGGGAGCGCCGCTCGGCGGGGTGGAGTCGACGAGCATCACGCCGGCCACGATCGCGGCGGCAGCGAGCAGCAGCGTGCCCCTCTTGCGCACGAACGCCTCCTCGAAGTGGGTACGGACGGCCTCTGACATCAGCATGCACGAGGTTAGGGGACGGGCCGTCAGGACGGCGTGAGGTGCGCCGACGCCGACACCGCCCCTGGTTACGATCATCGCGTTCCCTACCTCCCCGGCGTCGAGACACACGGAGGCCCCCATGGTGGACGCGGCGGGACTGCCCGCTCGGATAGGCCCCTACCGGCCGCTGCGCCGCCTCGGCGCCGGCGGCATGGGAACCGTCTACTACGCCCACCCGACGGGCGGGACTCCGCTGGCGGTGAAGGTGCTCCATCCGGAGTTCGCCGCGGACCCGGTGCACCGCCGCCGGTTCGCCCGTGAAGTCGCGACGCTCACCAAGGTGGCGGGCCCCTACCTGCTGGAGCTGACCGCCGCCGACGCGCGGGCCGACCGGCCCTGGCTGGCCACCCCGTACGTCCCGGGCAGCACCCTGGCCGATCACGTCCGGGCCCGCGGGCCGCTCACCGGTGCCACCCTGGTGACGTTCGCCGCCGCCACCGCACACGCACTGGCCTGCATCCACCGCGCCGGAGTCGCCCACCGCGACCTCAAGCCCGCCAACGTGATCCTGTCGGCGGACGGACCCCGAGTCGTGGACTTCGGGATCGCCCACCACCTGGACGCCACCGCCGTGACCGCCACGCGCATGACGACGGGAACACCAGGCTGGATGGCCCCCGAGCAACTGGAGCGCGCCCTCACCGGGACTGCGTCCGACCTCTTCGTCTGGGGCGTCCTCATCGCCTACGCCGCCACGGGTCGGCACCCCTTCGGTCCCCCCACGGGCATCGAGCACCGCATCACCACCGCCCGGCCCACGCTGGACGACCTGCCGACCGCGTTGCGCCCCCTGGTCTCGGCAGCCCTGGACAAGGACCCCGCCGCCCGGCCCCGAGCCGCCGAACTCACCGCGCGCTGTGCCGCCTTGGCCGGTCCCGTCGGCGTCGCGGCCTTCCCCACCCTGACCACGGACCGGACGGGCACCACACCTCGGCTGCCCGCAATCCTGTGGGCCCCTCCCACCGTCGTGTCCGAGCCCGCACCTGACGACGCCGCCGCGATCACCGCCACCGTCACCCCTGACATCCCGGCCGTGACGGATCCCGACGCGCACCTGCTGGCGGTGCTGGAGGAGATCCAGTCGGTCGCCACCGAGGCCGGCCACAGCATCGACCAGCTGACGGCAAGCCTCCCCAGAGACCACCGCGACCGCGGCGAATCGCTGCTCCTGCGCGGGTGGATCCTCTCGCTCGGCACGGACGCGCTGCTGGCAGCCAGTCGCTTGCGCGCCGGAGACCATGTCCGCTGCGCGCGCAACCTGCGGAAGATGCTCGGCGCGGATCCCAAGAAGCCGGTCGCGGCAGTCCGCCATTTCCGGGCGGCGGGCGCCCGCGCAATCAGGACGTCCGGCTATCAGGGCGACGGGCTGGAGCGCACCGAGCGGCTGCTGGTCATCGTCCACGACGCGATGCCCGCGTTCGCCGATCATCTGGCCCGGCACGACACCGACTTCCCGCAGCTCCCCGCAGGCGTCCGCGCCGCCTGGGCGGCCGCCGCCACCGGGCCCGGGCCCGCCGGCAACCGCCTCGCACGGTGGTGGCGCGCCGGTTCCGGCCGCACGACCGACGGACGACGCCCGACTTGAACCTCCGAACCTCCGGGCCGCTCCTGGGCTCTGAGTGGCTCCGAGCCTCTGACTGGCTCTGAGCAATGGAAATATTCGGTTGCCCGCCGACGATGATCGTGGATGCAATGTCGGACATGATCACCCCGGTGCGCCTGCCGAGCGAGATGCGATGACCGCGACCACGTAGCACCGGACCTAGCCGCTCCGCGGTCCGAGCCGACTCAGCCGAACCGTCACACGGGAGACGCCAGCGCATGAACACGCCACCATCGCCACGCGGAGCGGAGCGGACCGACGCCGAGCGGACCGACTCCGAGCCGACCGACGCCGAGCGCAACGACGCCGAGCGCAAGGACACCGAGCGCAAGGACACCGACCCGACCGACGGTTCCGCCGTCCTCATCGGCGC
This sequence comes from Streptomyces sp. NPDC001532, assembly GCF_040298625.1. NCBI lineage: Bacteria > Bacillati > Actinomycetota > Actinomycetes > Kitasatosporales > Streptomycetaceae > Streptomyces > Streptomyces sp. NPDC001532. The sequence continues at coordinate 44,987 of NZ_JBEPAL010000015.1, read as the reverse complement.
TCTCGCCCCGCTGACCCGGCCCGGCTGGACCGAGGCGGGCCACCACGTGCTCGCCGGACTGGAACTGGCCGCTCGGGAAGTCAACGACGCCGGGGGGATCGGCGGAAGACCACTTGAGCTGGTGGTCCGGGACACCGCTGCTGATCCGCAGCGAGCGGCGGCGGCCGTCGACGAGCTGGCTCGCCTGGGAGTGGCCGCCTTGGCGGGGGAGTACCACAGCGTCGTCGCCCGCGCCGCTGCCACCAGCGCCGACGCCCTGGGCCTGCCGTTCCTCTGCTCGTCGGCGGTTCTCGACGCGCTCACCGAAGAGCCGACGGACTGGGTCGCGCGCCTCTCCCCGCCGCAGTCCCGTGGCTGGCGGGTCTACGCCGACCACCTCCTCGGCGCGGGCCACAGCCGTATAGCCGTGGCAGCCCAGCCGAGTGTCTACTGGGCGTCCGGGACCCGCATTCTGCGGGACCATCTCGCCGCGCACGGCGGGACCCTCGTCGAACTCGACAAGGACGCGCTGACCCCCGCGGAGGTGTGCGACCAGCTCGTCGAGCACCGCGCCACGGCCCTGCTTCTCCTGGTCGGTCACCCGGAACCGGCGGTGCCGATCGTCCAGGCCGTCCGTCGCGACCAGCGCCTCGCCGGGCTCATGATCGGTGCTCCGGCCGGGCAACCGGAGTTCGCCGAATGGGCGGGGCTGCTGGGCGACGAGGGTGCCGCGATCCCGTTCCTGCGTTACCTGCCGAAGCGCCTCACCCCGCTCGGTGCGCGAGTCGAGACGGCCCTCCGTGAGCGACTGGGCACAACGCCTTCCTTCGTCGCCTTCGAGGGCTACGACACCGTCACCGTCCTCGCCGCTCTCCTGCGTTCTCAGGGCGCGGACCGAACGAGCAGCGCCCCGGACTGGTCGCACGTCGAGGTCGAAGGCACCCGCGGGCGGATACGGTTCTCCCGCACGCCGGGCATCAGTGTGTGGCAGTGGGCCGGGCCGCCGATCCAGGTCGTCGAGCGGGATCCGGCCGAACCCGCCCGCTTCCGGGTCCTCCACGCCGACTGAGAGAGCGCCCCGACGGTGAAGGCAAGCCTCGCTCCGCGAGTGTCAGTGGGTGCCCCTACGCTCTCGCCGTGAACGTCGACGATCTCGAGTGGCAGACGAAGTTCCTCGGTGGTGTCTCCCCGAGACTGGTGAACGACCTGCTGGAGCGCGGACATCTGGATCTGGTGATCCGGGCCGCGAGCGAGCGGGGTGAGTGGTTCTGCGCCGAGGCGGCGGTCCGCGAACTGTGCGGTGCCGGGGAGTTCGAGCGGGCCCACGCCGTGATGGAACCGTTCGTCGCGGCAGGCTGGCGGCCGGCGGTCTGGGCAACGGCCGAGATACTGCTCCACCGGGGCCGGACCGAGGAAGCGCTGGACCTGGTCCGCCCCGACGAGGCAGACCCGCCGTCGGACCATGTGTGCCACAGCTTCGCCGAACTCCTCGCCGCGGCCGGGCGCGTGGACGAGGCGATCGAGCTCCTTCGGCCCCGCCTCGGCGGCTGGTGGCTGACCTCGTGCCTCGTCGAGGTCACCGAAGGACGCGACCGTGACGACCAGGTACTGGAGCTGCTCGGCCCGCTGGCGGAGAGCGCTCGGCAGGCGAGGGGCCAGGCCAGATGGAACCATCCCTGTCCCAGCGCGCAGGAGTTGCAGGCTCAGGTCCTCGAACGCGCCGGTCGCGCCGACGAGGCGATCCGGATCCTCGGCGCGGACATCGCCGCAGGCCGGTACCTGGTGCGGAACACCCTCACCGCCTACGCCGAGCTCCTCGTCCGCCACGGACGGATCGACGAGCTGCGCGAACTGGGCACCGGCAAGCACGCGGGCGTCGTTCTCCCGTACTACGCGCAGGCTCTGGAGCAGCAGGGGCGGGCTGTCGAGGCCGAGGCCGTTCTACGTGAGTTCATGGACGCCGCCGAGGATCCGGACGGCTTCCGCCGGCCCCTGATCGAGCTGCTGGCGCGGCAGGGCCGACTCGAGGAAGCCGTCGAGGTGGGACGCCCCACGTTCGACTGTCACGACGCCTGCCTGCTGGAAGGGGTCGTCCACCTCCTGTACGAAGCTGGACGTCTCGACGAGGCCGTTGCCGTCCTGGACGAGCGCAGCACCGAATTCGTCGAGGAGCACTCGTCCTGGTGGGCCCTGAACCGGCTGTGGCTGCTGGGCGAGGCCGGCCGGTACGAGGAGGCCCTCGCCTTCGCCGCGACTCTGCCTTCCGGCGAGTACGGCGTGGCTGAGACGACCGCCTGGCTCATGGGGGAGTCCGGGCGCGTGGAAGAGGCCATCGACCTGCTCCGGGACAGCGGCAACGACGTCGAGGCGGCCGAGCTCCTCGTACGACACGGTCGCGCCGCCGAGGCGATCGCCGGCCTGCCCTCCCTCTCCGAGCTCCGAGAGGCGGCCCGCCGGCGTGACGCGGCACTCGAAGCCGCTCGCGGGCCGGGTGATGACCCCTTCTAGGGAGCGACCGGCTCCCTGAAGCGTTCGGTCTCGTCCTGCACGAGCAGGGACAGCAGCGAGGCCACGGAGAGGCCGGCCTCTGCCGGGTGACGCAGCACCTTGTCCTGCTCGATGCGGTAGCTGTTCGTCCGCCCGTCCCGGGTGCGGGAGAGGTAACCGTCCTGCTCGAGATCGGCGATGATCCGCGCGACGGCACGCTCGGTGAGTCGGCAACGGGCAGCGATGTCGCGGATCCGGACGTTCGGCCTGTCGGCAATGGTTGCCAGTACGCGCGCGTGGCTGGTGATGAACGTCCATCCGGTGTGGGATTCGGGCACTCCGACCATGCCTTGCATCTTAGGACGCGTCATTGCACGAACCCGGATACATGACATAGTTTTCCGGTAACAGCTGACCTGCTTTGGCAGGAGAGAGCCACAGAAGGGGCCCGAGGTGTCCGGTGACGAAGCCGTCATGCCCACACTCACGAGCGACGCCGCTGAGAAGGCGCTGCCAGAGCAGGCCACCGAGCGCGCCCTGACACCCGGTGCGGTCATGCAGTACGAGAGTCGCGGCGCGTGGATCGTGGCCGCGCACGGCGACTATGACATGCACTCGATCACTCCGCTGGCAGACGCGCTGCACAGCGCGGCGAAGAGGCATCAGAAGGTGGTCCTCGACGCCTCCGGCGTCACCTTCGCCGACTCGACGTTCCTGAACCAGGTGATCCTGGCCCACCAAGTGGGCACCCTGCGCGTCGCCGCACCGTCACCACAGCTCGAGCGGCTCCTCATGATCACCGGAGTGGACACCGTCCTGGAGATCCACCAGACGGTGGACGACGCCGTCGGCTCCTGAACACGCGGTCCAGGCACGAGAGCGGAGGCGCGAGGGCGAGGGAAGGGCGAGAGGGAGAAAACACTCCCGCCATGATCAAGATATAGCGCACAGGGGGCCTTGCGGCAAGGCCCCGGGTGTGCCGCAGAATCGCCCACCTGACCCCGGAAACACGAGGCCGATCCAAGGTGCTTCCGAGGATTCCCCCTGGACGCCCTTTCGCCCGCCTCGCCCTCGACCACGCCCCACAGGAGCCCCGTATGCGCGTGATCATGCCCTCCGACGACCATGTCACCGTCTCCCCGAACGCCACCATGACCGGCCTGGCGGCCCCCAGCCGCGGCAGCGCCGAACTCAGCACCTGGACCGTCGCGATGGACGCCGGCGCCACCGGACCCGAGCACTCCATCAGCCGTGAGCAGGTCTGGACGGTCACTGCCGGCGCCCTGGAGGTCACCTGCGGCGGCCGGACCGAGACGGTCCCGGCCGGCCGGACTCTGATCCTGCCGCCGGACGTCCTCCGCCGGATCCACGCACCGCAGCGCGCCGAGGCCCATGTCTCGATGCTCTCCGACGGCGTCGCCTCCGTCCCCGGCACCGAGGGCACCCGCGAGCTGCCCTGGGCTCGATGATCACCACCGGCCCAGGCCAGGTCGTATCCCGAGGACATGGAGAGGGGAAGCACAAGATGCGTGTGCTGTTGATGAGTTACGGGTCGCGCGGCGACATCACACCGCTCGCGGCCCTGGCGCTGCACCTGCGGGAACTGGACGCGGAAGTACGGGTGTGCGCACCGCCCGACGAGGAGTTCGCGAAGGTGCTGGCCGGTATCGGCGTGGAGATGGTGCCGTTCGGCCCCGAGGTGCGCGCGCTGGTGAAGGGGGCGCGGCCGTCACCGGCGGGCCCGGCCGGCGTCGCCGCCGAGCTGGTCGCCGCGCACTTCGAGACGGTCGCGGCGGCGGCCGAGGACTGCGACGTGCTGGTGGCGACAGGGTTGATGCCGGCCGGCGCCCGGTCGGTGGCCGAGAAGCTGGGCATCCGCTACGTGTACGCCTGCTTCCACCCGTTCGAACTGCCCTCGGCGCACTACCTGCCGCAGCCGCGGCCCGGCCTGCCGAACCCGCCCGACGTCACCGACAAGCGGGCTCTGTGGGACCTCGATGCCCAGCGGGTGAACGCGCTGTACCTCGCGCCGCTCAACACCCACCGGGCGTCGATCGGCCTGCCGCCGGTGGACAACGTCCGCGATCATGTCTTCGCCGACCGGCCGTGGCTCGCGGCGGACCCGGTCCTCGGCCCATGGCAGGACCTGCCTGACCTCGACCTCGTACAGACCGGTGCGTGGATCCTGCCGGACGAACGCCCGCTGCCGCCCGACCTGTCGGCGTTCCTGGACGCCGGCACCCCACCGGTGTACGTCGGCTTCGGCAGCATGCTGATGCGTACGTCGACGGACCTGGCGGAGGTGTCCGTGGAGGCGGTCCGCGCGCAGGGCCGGCGCGTGCTCGTCTCCCGCGGCTGGGCCGAACTGGGTCTGGGCGACGACGCGGACGACTGCTTCTTCGTCGGCGAGGTGAACCATCAGGCGCTGTTCGGCCGGGTGGCCGCCGTCGTGCACCACGGCGGCGCGGGTACGACGACCACGGCCGCCCTGGCCGGTGCGCCCCAGGTGGTGGTACCGCAGTTCGTGGACCAGCCCTACTGGGCCGAGCGCGTCGCCGAGTTGGGCATCGGCGCGGCCCACGACGGTCCGACCCCGACCTTCGAGTCCCTGTCGGCGGCGCTCAGGACGGCCCTGACCCCCGGCGTCCGCGACCGTGCGGCCGCCGTGGCCGGCACGATCCGCACGGACGGCGCGAGGGTCGCCGCGCGGCTGCTGCTCGACGAGGCCGGCTGAGAAGGGCCGGGCCACCGACCGCGCCCGGTGCGTAAACCGGGTGCGCCGCGCCGGTCCCGTGATGTGTGATCGGGGCCATGGTGACTGTGCTGGGCAGGCCCGAGGCCGACGGGCTGGGCGAGGCTGTGGGCGCGCTGCGGGAGTGGCAGTACGACGGGGCGCCGATGCAGCTGCATCCGGGAGACCTGGGCTGGTTCTGGCGGTTCGGTGCGTGGGCGACGGCCGCGGCGGTCAGGACGTGGCGCCGCGACGGACGAGTCCTCGCCGTGGGACTGCTGGACGGTCCCGGACTCCTGCGGCTGACGATCGCACCGCACGCCCAGCGGGACGAGGAACTGGCGCGGCGGTTGGTCGACGACGTCACCGAGCCGGAGCGCGAGGTGCTGCCCGAGGGGAAGGCGAGCATCGAGGCGCCGAGAGGCGCACTGGTCCGGGAGCTGCTGCGCGAGGACGGCTGGAACGTCGACGAGCACGAGCCCTGGACACCTCTGCGGCGCGACCTCACCGAGCCGGTCGAGCATCACCCGGGCGTGCGGATCGAACAGGTCGGGCCGGAGCGGGCGCACGTGTTCACCGCCGTCCAGCGGGCGTCGTTCGACAGGTCGACGTTCACGGAGGAGTCGTGGCACGCCATGGCGGCCGGACTGCCCTACGCCGACGCCCGGTGCCTGGTGGCGTACGACGACCAGGGCGACGCGGTGGCAGCGGTGACCGTGTGGTCGGCCGGTCCGGGTAGGCCCGGGCTGCTCGAACCGATGGGGGTGCACCGAGGGCATCGCCGTAACGGCTACGGCAAGGCGGTCACCGTCGCCGCGGCGGCCGCGCTCCGCGAACTGGGCTCGTCGAGCGCGATCGTCTGCACCCCGAGCAGCAATGCCGGCGCCGTCGCCACGTACCGGGCGGCCGGATTCCAGCAGTGCCCCGAGGTGCGGGACCTGCGCCGGGACGCCTAGGTCCTGTCTCCTTGGTCAGCTTTTCGAGTGCTCCTGCGGCGTGCTGGTGAGCCTGGACAGCCGTGGAGTCCACTGCCACGCTCCAGTCGATGTCGTCGTCGGCGTCCGCCGCCGCCAGGACGGCGGTGAGGATCATCTCCCAGGTGCCGTCCAGGGTGGTCGGCCCATCGCCGCCCGCGGACAAGGGAGACACGCGCCAGCCGCCACCGCTCCCACACGGCCGCAGCCCGTCACCGGTCACCGGTGACGGGCGAGCTTGGCCGCGGAGACGAGCAGGATCGCCGCCGGCACGGGCAGGGGCTGCAGGTCGGGGAACACCCTCAGGAGCAGTCCGCCCAGCACCGCCCCGGCGACCGAGCCCGCGGCCATGACCAGGGTGAAACGGAGGTTGGCGCCGATGACGGCGAAGCTGCCGTCGCGGCTGTAGCGGGCGAAGGCCGCCAGCATGGTCGGCAGTGACACCAGCAGCGACAGGCTTCCCGCGGTCCTGACGTCCTCCCCGAAGAGCGGCACGATCGTACGGATCAGCAGCTCACCACCGGCCACGCCCATGATCGCCGCGACCACCCCGATGCCGAAGCCGGCCGCGGTTCCCGAGGGCACCTGAGCCCATGGCGGCAGCGCGAGCGGGTCCAGGGCGGTGTTGTGCGTGATCACCAGGGCCGCCGCCACGAGCGCCATCAGAGCGGCCAGCACCTTGTGGAGGGTGCCGGGAGCTTCTGGTCCCTGGGTCACGACGGGCATCCTCGCTGGCGGCCCGCTCCCGCCGCTACGGCGCGTCCTCACCTTCGGCGCAAACCACCGCCCGCCCACTCAGGACTGGTCCGTACCTCCGAGAACCGACGGTGACGCCGGGCGGAGACGACTTGATCGACATCGCCGTGTCGTGGGTACTCGACACACACCGTCGAGCACCGGGAACCACACCGGTCGTACCCACGGACAAGGAGGCTGACCTGTGACCGAGCAGCAGCAGGACCCCACCGAGCAGCACCCGCAGCCGGACTTCCCCGAGCAGGACCAGCGGCATCCCGGCTGGACCGGCCCGATGGACCCGCCGCCGGACCACGGCGAGGAGTCGTACCGCGGCAGTGGCCGGCTGGCCGACCGCAAGGCCGTGATCACCGGTGGCGACTCCGGCATCGGCCGGGCGGTCGCGCTGGCGTTCGCCCGGGAGGGGGCCGACGTCCTCTTCACCCACCTGGAGGACGAGAAGGACGACGCCGCCGAGACCGTCCGGCTGGTCGAGGAGGCCGGACGGCGGGCCGTGGCCGTCTCGTGCGACGTACGGGACGAGGAGAACTGCCGGGCTCTGGTGGAACGCGCGGTGGACGAGTTCGGCCGGATCGACGTCCTGGTGAACAACGCGGCCTACCAGATGTCGCAGCCGGACGGCATCGAGGCGATCTCCACCGAGCAGTTCGACCGGGTCATGCGGACCAACCTGTACGGCATGTTCTGGCTGTGCAAGTTCGCCCTGCCGCACATGCCGAAGGGCGGCAGCATCATCAACTCCACCTCGGTGCAGGCGTACAAGCCGAGTCCGCACCTGCTGGACTACGCGATGACGAAGGGCGCGATCGTCACCTTCACCCAAGGCCTGGCCCAGATGGTGATCGAGCGGGGCGTACGCGTCAACGCGGTGGCGCCGGGCCCGGTGTGGACGCCGCTGATCCCGGCGACGCTGCCGGACACTCAGGAGTTCGGCAAGCAGGCGCCGATCGGGCGGCCCGCCCAGCCCGCCGAGATGGCTCCCGCGTACGTCTTCCTCGCCTCCCAGGAGGCGTCGTACATCACGGCGGAGATCGTCAACGCGACGGGCGGTACGCCGCTGCCGTAGCGCGTCTGAGCCCGCCGTAACCCGCCGTAACCCGCCGTTTCCCGCCATAGACCGTCGTGGCGTGGTGGCTGCGGTGGCGCGGCGAGCGGCGGGTGGTCCGCCCGTCCGGTGGCCGGCCCAGCGCTTCCCGTTCAGCGGGAAGCGCTGCCGCGCGCCCGGGGGAGGAGCAGCGGGGTCGCCAGCAGGAGTACCCCGGCCAGGCCGATGGCCGTACGAGTCCCGAGCAGGGCCCCCAGCACACCCCATAGGGCCGTCAGCAGCGCCGTCGAGGCCCTGGTCGTCACCGCCCAGGCGGACAGCGTGCGCGTGACCCGGTCGGCCGGGGTGCGTGCCAGGCGGCAGGTGGCGTGGACGGGGTTGAAGACCCCGCAGCAGAAGATGAGCCCGAGCTCTACACCGATCACCAGGAGCAGCCCTCCCGTGCCCGGCCCCACGAAGGCCAGGCCGACCGGCCAGACCGCGCGCAGGGCCCCGGAGGCGACCAGGACCCGGCGCTGTCCGAACCGGGTGACGAGCGGTCTCGCCAGCCGCGCCCCGAGCAGACCGCCGATCGACGGCGCGGCGAAGGCGAGGCCGTACTGCCACGGTGTGAACCCGAGGCGGCCGAGCATCAGGACGGCGAGCAGCGGTGTGGCGGCCATGACCAGACCGTTGAACAGGGCGGTGTTGAGGAACAGCGGGCGCAGCGTCGTGTCGGCGAGGATGTACCGCCAGCCGTCGAGCAGGTCCCCGGCCCGCATGCGCGGCAGCTCCCGGCGCTCGGGCCGCGGCTCGTGCCCGCCCGTCGCACGGATGCCCAGGGCCGACAGCAGACAGCTGACCGCGTCGGCCGTCACGGTCGCCACCGGGCCGAGGAGCCCGATCGCCGCGCCGCCCAGCGGCGGGCCGATGATCGTGGCCGTCCAGGCCGTGGACTCGAACCGGGCGTTGGCGGTGAGCAGGTCCTCGGCCGGCAGCAGCGCCTTCAGGTACGCGCCGGAGGCGGCGCGGAAGGTGATGTCGGCCGCCGCGACGACGACCGACACCAGCAGCAGCTGAAGGAAGGTGAGCACGCCGAGCGCGAACGCGGCGGGGACCGTCAGCAGCGCCGCGAACCGCACCAGATCCATCGCGATCAGTACGGGCCGCTTGCGGCGGAACTCCACCCACGGGCCGAGCGGTACCGCCACCGCCGCGCCCACCACGGACCCCACGGAGGAGAGCGCGGCGACCTCGGCGGGTCCGGCACGCAACACCTGGATGGCGATCAGCGGGAACGCGCCGAAGGCGAGCCATGTGCCGAGCGCGCTGGTCCCGTACGCGGCCCAGAGCCACGCGAACGGCCGCCCCAGCCGATGCCCGTCCTTCACGCCCGACACCCCCTCTCCGTCCTCCGGCACAACCGACCCGCTACCGGGGACATCAAAGCGAGCGCCACAGCCAGGGATCAAACAACCGCGGAGCCCTCCAGTCACAACCACTGGTTGTGCACGTAGGCTGACCGGCATGGACTTCGATGCCGTCCGGACCTTCGTCGCCGCCGCCGAGACAGGTCGGTTCCAGGAGGCCGCCGCCGAGCTGGGGGTCACCCAGCAGGCCGTCTCCAAGCGCATGGCCGCGCTCGAGCGCAGCCTCGGTGTGCGGCTGTTCACGCGGACACCGCGCGGCGCCGAGCTCACCATCGACGGGCAGGCGTTCCTGCCCCATGCGCGCGAGCTGCTGCGGGCCGCGGAGCGCGCGGTCGCGTCCGTGCGCGTCGGGCGCCGCCCGCTGCGCGTAGACGTGATCGCCTCACGTATCGCGCCGTCGGGCCTGATGCGCGGCTTCCACAGCGCGCACCCGGAGATCGACCTCGACGTGGTGATGCTGCCCGGCATCGAGACGGCCGTCGCCGCCATCCGCTCCGGCACGATCGACGCGACCTTCCGCGCCGTCGCCGCACCCGGCCGGCCACTGCCCGACGACATCGAGTCCGTCCGGGTGCTGGACGAGCCGCTCCAACTCCTCACCGGACCCGACCACGCACTGGCGGGCGCCCGGTCGGTGACCGTCGCACAGCTGGCCGGACACCGGATCTGGATGCCCGGCATCGTCCCCGGCAGCGAGTGGGCCGCCTACTACGACGACCTCGTCGCCGAGTTCGGCCTCACCATCGAGGCCACCGGCCCCAACTTCGGCTCCGACGCGCTCCTCGACACCATCGCCGACACCCCGGCCCTGGCGACCTTCATGAGTGAGCGGACCCGCCTGGTCTGGCCGGCCGGCCATGGGCTGCGCCGTATCCCGGTGACCGATCCGACACCCGTCTACCCGCACTCGCTCCTCTGGCACCGCGACAACCCCCACCCGGCGCTCGCCACCCTGCGCGCCCACCTCGCCACCACCTCGGCCGGCCGGAACGCCTCCGGGACCTGGACACCGGACTGGGTGCTGCCAAGCTGAGCCCTCACTGACCCAGTCCCGTCGACGACCGTCTCGATCCGGAGCCCGGCGAGAAGGCGCCCGTCCGGGCCTCAGGCCCTCCAACGCCTCACCAAGCCGCGTCCGTCGAAGGCAGCGGGCGCTCGAAGACGACCATGGGCCGGCCAGGACCGTTGTAGTCCTCCACGGTCCGGGCGTCGAAGCCGAGACCGCGGTGGAAGGCGATCGAGCCGGCGTTCCCGACGGACGTGATCGCCTTCAGGCGCTCGGCGCCGTGACCACGCGCGGCCTGCGCGAACGCCGCGTAGAGACGACGCCCGAGCCCAATGCCCCGGGCGTCGTCGCGGGTGGCGATCAGATGCACGTACCCCGTGCCGGTGGGCGTGACGAAACCGATGACGTAGCCGCGCACTCCGTCCGCGGCGCGGGCCACCAGGCACGTCGAACCGAACTCCTGCACCAGGCAGGACAGATGCAGTGACTTGAGGTCCCGCTCGCCCCAATAGCGGGAGTGATCCCTCAGGACCTCATGGAGGTCGGCCATCTCGGCCGGCGTGATCGCTACGTCCATGACGGCGATCATGCCAGCCCCGGCCACCGCCCCCACCGCGCCGCGTGGACCGAGGACGGCGCGCGCGGCCGAGGGGCGTACGCCCCGGGGTGCCCCTGTGCGCTGGGAGCGGAGCATGGCCGCCGAGGGGCGACGCCGCTAGCGTCCCGGTGGAGCGGGGTGGGGATACGCGTCCGAGGCGCGGAGCGAGGGGGCTCGTGATGTTCAGTGCGCGAGACGGCAGGGCTTTGCGAGGACGGTACCTGGGGCCCGTGGCCCTGGTGCTGATACTCGCGGCCGCGTTGCTGACCGGCTCGGCAAGCCGCGCGTCCGCGGGCCCCGTAGGTGTCGTCGGCGATCCCGGTTTCGAGACGCAGCCCGGTCGGACGGTCTCCGCGCCATGGTCGGGCGAGGGCCCGGACTTCAAGGGCATCGACACCGACCTCGGGTACCACAAGACCGGGCGGAAGAACGCGTTCATCCGCACCGGCAGCCGCAACTGGAACGCCATCACTCAGCAAGTGGCCGTGAAGCAGCAGACGGTGTACTACCTCGAAGGCTGGGTGCGGACCTCCGGCAACTTCACCACTGGATACTTCGGTGCGCGCGGCACGAACGGGCGCACGATCGTCCAGAAGAACTACGGCAAAGTCCTCACGAACGGCGCCTACCAGTACCTGCGCATGGCCTTCAACTCCGGCACCAACACCTCCATCACGGTCTACACGGGCTACATCGCCCCAGGTGCGGACTCCTGGGTCCAGATCGACGACATCCACCTCGGGGACACCCCTTACGGCAACTGGGCCGGCTACGTGGTGCCCAGCAGCCCGGTCAACGCGGCACCGCACGCCGTGACCGCGGTGTGGACCCAGCCCCACTTCACCTGTCGTCAGGAGAACCCCGACAACCACCTCAGCATCTGGGTTGGCCTCGACGGGCTTGCCATGAGCCCCACCGAAAGCCTCGTCCAGGTCGGAGTCCACGTGACCTGCCTGGGCCAGCTGTACCCGGAGCACCGGGCGTTCTGGGAAGTCATCGACGCGGGCGTCGACACGCTGGAGCAGCGGATCCCGATGGTCATCCACGCCGGGGACCGCATCTCGGCCTCGGTCGTCCGCAGCTCCGCCGATCCCGCCGACTACATCCTCACCATCGACAACCTCACCCGGCCCGGACAACGCCAGACCCTGACCAAGCGTGCTCCCGCGGCCCGCTCGGAGAGCGCCGAGGTCATCGCGGAGCGCCCCAAGGTGTTCACCTTCGGCTCCACTTGGCCCGGAGCCGTCAGCATCCCGTTCTCCTATGTCACCGTCGACGGCGCGCCGCTGTCCGCCTACGACCCGCTGGCGCTCCAGGCGCGAGAGAGCACGTCGGGGCTCGTCTACGGCCCCTCGCCCGCCACCACCGACAGCGGTGGATACAGCAACTTCACCCTGTCCTCGCGCCAGGGGTAGCGAGCCCGCCCCGGACCTGTCGGGCCCGGTCCGCCCCGTTCACCGGCGGCGACGGCGATGGACGCCGCCGTCGGCCATAGGGTGAGCCCCATGTCTGCCACGTTGAGTTCCACGAAATCCCGCGCCGCGCTGCGCACATCGGCGCGGGTGTCCGTCGAGTTGTTGCTGGTACTCGTGATGCTCGCGGTGGCCCTCTGGCTGCTCGGCCGTATGTGGTCGGTGGTCTGGCCGCTCATAGTCGGCCTGCTGCTCACCACGCTGACCTGGCCACCGACGCGTTTCCTGCGTGCTCGCGGGTGGCGTCCGGCCCTTGCCGCGTCGCTGGTGACCGTCCTCTTCCTCCTCGTCGCCGCGGGGGTCGTGGCGCTGATCGCGGTTCCGGTGGCGTCCCAGTCCGGTGACCTGACCGACGGTGTGGTCGAGGGCATCCAGAGGCTGCGCGAGTGGGCTGCCGGACCGCCGCTGAACATCGGTGACGCCCAGATCAACAAGGCCTTCGACACCGCGGTCGACCGGGCTCAGGAGGGCCTGGGCAGTGCGGTCACCGCTGTCGTCACCGGAGTGAGCACGGTCGTCAACGGCGTGATCACCGCCGTCCTGGCGCTCTTCCTCATGTTCTTCTTCCTCAAGGACGGGCCGCGGTTCCTGCCCTGGCTCGCCCGCCAGCTGCCCGGCCGGCTCTCCACCGACGTTCCCGTCGTCGCCGCGCGCAGCTGGGACACCCTGGGCTCGTTCGTACGGTCCCAGGCCGCCGTCGGTCTGCTGGACGCCGTGCTGATCGGCCTCGGTCTGTGGATCCTGCACGTGCCGCTGGTGCTGCCGCTGGCGGTGCTGACGTTCGTCTCCGCGTTCGTGCCGATCGTGGGCGCCCTGTTCGCCGGTTTCGTCGCGGTCCTCATCGCGCTGGTCTCCAACGGCCTCACCGACGCGCTGATCGTGCTGGCCATCATCGTCGTGGTGCAGCAGCTCGAGGGGAACGTGTTCCAGCCGATCATCCAGAGCCGCGGGCTCGGTCTGCACGCGGCCGTGGTCCTGCTGGCGGTGACCCTGGGCGGCAGCCTGGCAGGCATCGTGGGCAGCCTCCTCGCGGTCCCGATCGCCGCCCTCATCGCGGTGGTGTGGAACTACGTGCGCGAACAGCTCATCGAGCCGTCGGCGGAACCGGAGAGCGGCGATCCGGACACCGCCGCCGCGCTGTCGTAAGCAGCACCTCAGGCGCGCCGCTCCGGGACCGGTGACCGGCCCCGGAGCCGCGCGCCGCGCGATTCACTCGATCCCTGGGGCGAGGCAACGCCGACCACCGGCACGATGCCGGAGGCCCGCTCGGCTCATGGCGCGCACCTGCCGACCGACCCGGGCCGCGTCAAGGAGCGACGGGGCCGCTGGTCACCGTGGTCCACTGACCGGCGTCCACCGAGAACACCGTCAGGCGCCGGTTGCGCGTGTCGCCGTAGTCGTCGAAGGCGACGTGGCCCGTGACTCCGTCGAAGGCGATCCCCGCCACGGCCCGGGGCATCTTCGCGCGGGCGTCCTCGGGCAGGGTGCCGCCGTTGGCCTTCACGAGAGACTTCACGGCCTCGATGAGGCTCCAGGTCGCGTCGTAGGCGTACGGGCCGTACCAGCCGGCCGCCTCCGGGTAGCCCGCCTCGCGGTACCGGGCGAGGAAGTCCGCTCCGCCCGCCTGGTGTTCGGCGGGCACACCGATGTTGACGGCGAGATCGCCGTCGGCCTTCGGGCCGGAGGTCAGGAACTGCTGGTCGAAGATGCCGTCGCCACCCATCAGAGGGATGTCGACCCCGGCCTGCTTCAACTGCCGGGAGAGCGCGCCGGCGGTGTCGTAGTAGCCGCCGAAGAACACGGCGTCGGCACCCGAGGCGCGGACCTTCGCGGCGAGGCCGGGAAAGTCGCTCTGCCGGGGATCGACATGCTCCGAGCCGACCACGCTCCCGCCCAGCTTCTCGAACTCGGCCGTGAAACCGGAGGCGAGGCCGGCGCCGTAGGCGCTCTTGTCGTCGATGACGTACGGCTTGCTCTTCCCGGCCTCGGCATGGAGGTACCGCGCGGCGAACGGCCCTTGGTCCACGTCCGTGGTGACGGTGCGGAAATACGTGTCGTACGGACGGGACTTGGTGCCCGCGGCCCAGTCCGGTCCCAGCGTCAGCGCGGGGTTGGTGTTGCCCGGCGAGACATTGACCAGGTCCGCCTCGGCCAGGGGCCCGACCAGGTTCTGGGCCACACTGGACGTCAGCGGCCCGACCACGCCCAGCACCTTCGCGTCGGACACGAAGCCGGTGGCGTTCGCCTGGCCCTTGGAGGGATCGCCCGCGTCGTCCACCGCCTTGATCTCGAACTTCACACCCGGAACGGATCTCTTCTCGTTCGCCGTCCTGACCGCCAGGTCGGCGGAGTTGCGCACGCCGAGGCCCATCTCCGCCAGATCGCCGGTGAGCGGTGCGTCCACGCCGATCACCACCGTGACGGAGGAAGCGTCGGCGCCGCCGCCGGCCGCGCCGCCGCCGCCCGGTGTCTCGTCCCCTTGGGACAGGCTCCAGGTCAGCACGGAACCGGCCGCGAGCGTGGCCAGCGCCGTGCCCAGCACCACGGAACGCCGGGTGAGGGCGCGCGGCCGTACGGGCTTCCGCTCGCCCGGTCCCGCCTTGACCGCCGGGCCCAGCGACACGAGATCCTCGGCCGGTGGGACGGACCCGGACCCGGACCTGTAGCCGGACCCGGGGACCGGCGGCGGGACGGTCGGCCGGTCCGGAACGGGACGCGGGGGATCGGCCGGTGCCGCTGTGGAGTCGAGGACCGTGGGTGTCCGTGGGGTCGGGGGTGTGGAGGGCGGCCCGGTGGGTGGTGCCTGCTCCGCCGCGGCGTCCGGTGCCGGTTCGGGCGCAGGGGCGCGCTCCGGACCCGGCTCCGGCTCCGGGCCCCGCTCCGGCTCCGGGCCCCGCTCCGGCTCCGGGCCCCGCTCCGGCTCCGGGCCCCGCTCCGGCTCCGGGCCCCGCTCCGGCTCCGGGCCAGGATCCTGGGCGGCGTCCGCGTCCGCGTCGTCCCGGGCCGGGAGGGAACGCAGTACCGACGCCAGCATCCTGGCGGCCTCGGCCGCGCCCACCCGCTGCGCCGGGTCCTTGACGAGCAGCGCCTCCAGCACCGGCGCGAGCGGTCCGGCGTGGACCGGCGGCCGGTGCGGGCGGGTGAAGACGGCCACGGCCAGGGCGTGCAGCCCGTCCGCCTCGAACGGCGGCTGCCCCTCCACGGCGTGGTACAGCGTGGCGCCGAGCGCCCACAGGTCGTTGGCGGGGGTCGGCCGCTTGCCCTCCAGCTGTTCCGGGGGCATGTACTGCGGTGTGCCGATGACGATCCCGCTGTGGCTGAGCTTGGTCGTGGCGTCCGCGAGGTGCGCGATGCCGAAGTCGGTGAGGACGACCCGGTCCTTGGTCAGCAGCACATTGTCCGGCTTGATGTCGCGATGCACGATCCGCGCCTTGTGTGCCTCGGTGAGCGCGTCGAGGACGGCGGCACCGATCTCGGCCACCCGCCGCACCGGCAGCCGGCCCTGTTCGCGGATGGCGGCGGCCAGGGACTGCCCGCGGACGAACTCCATGACGATCACGGGGGCGCCCTGATGCTCCACGACGTCATGGATGGTGATGATCCCGGGGTGGCTGAGGACAACCGCCGCGCGGGCCTCGCCGGTGAAGCGCCGGACCAGCGTGGCACGCTCGCCGTCGTCCATCCCCGACGGGAAGACGATCTCCTTGACGGCGACCTCGCGTCCGAAGAGCTGCCGGTCCAGGGCACGCCAGACCCGGCCCATGCCGCCCTGTCCGATGCGTTCGACCAGCTGGTAGCGGCCGGCGATGAGTTCGGAGTTCTGCTCGGTCACGCGGACACTCTAGGTCCTGCCGTGCGTTCGGGTGAGGGAAAGGCGGCTCGATCACGCACCCGGGGTTCGCGGCGATCACCACCTGCCCACCAGCGGTTTCCCACCTGCCGTCCATGGGGCGACCCGGGCTCTGTCGGCAGCGGAGCTGCCGGCGGCAGAGCTGAGCCGTGGGACCGCGGTCCTCGCGGGCCGCAGCCGCGGGCCAACAGCCTTGAGCAGCGCCGGGGTTGCCGTCGAGACATCGGGACAGGCCCTGTGCGCGCTGTGATGAACCGGGACCGTTGATCGCCACGACGCCTACTCGCCCTCGCGGTCATTCCGACGGTCATCGCCGCGGCGACCACCGTGTACACCCGGGTCCTGTTCCGTCTGGCACGCCAGGCGAAGCGGACGGTCGGCTGAGGCGATCCCGGCCTCGGCGCCCGTGCCGGGACTCCGGGGCCCTTCCTGTCCCCGGGCGGCCCGGCAGCCGAAGTCCACGAACAGCGCGCACGGCCCTGGCGCGCTCGTGGACGCCGTCCGGCCGAGGAGGCGGGCGCGGGCGGCGGGAGGGATGCTGGGGATGTGGAAGCGGGGCTGAGGGCCGCTCTGGCCGGGCGGCCGCTGGAGCCGACCGCGGCGCCGCCCTCGTCGCTCGGCAGCGGCATGTCGCGCCGCTGGTCCCGGACGCTTCGGAGCCGGAGACACCCGCAGGTGCACGCCTGCCGCTCCCCGTCCCACGCACCCCCTCACCCGGCCCAGCTGCCCACCACCCGGCCGCCAGAGGGAGGCGGCGCATGAGTGAACCCGTGGAAGAGCTGGTCAGCGGTGCCGCGCAGAACGCCGGGGGCTGGCTGGGCGCGTTGCCGGTGGCCCAGGTCGCCACCAGTGCGGACGGGCTGATCGTGCGCTGGAACCGGGCGGCGCAGGAGCTGCTGGGCTACACCTCCCGGCAGGTGGTGGGCCGGCACATCGCGGAGCTGCTGCACCCGGGCGCGGACCGAAGCCTCGGCCGGTCGCTGTGGGAGGGCGTGGCCACCGGCCGTGGCGTGATGGGCACGGTCACCGCCTGGCACGCCGACGGGAGTCCGGTCGAGCTGGAGATCTGGGCCAGCCCGGTCTCCGACCGCCGCGACGACACCTCCGCCGTGTGGGTGTTCGCCGCCGACGCCCATGCCGCGCGCCGCGTCCGAGGGTCCTCGGCCGTCTGGGACGGGCTGTTCGCCCGCTCGCCGGTCGGCATCGCCATCCTGGACACGCAGCTGCGGTTCCTCCGCGTCAACCCGGCCCTGGAGAAGATGAACGGCCTGTCGGAGTCGGCCCACCGAGGCAAGCGGCTGTCCCAGCTGCTGCCCGAGATCAACGCCCACGACATGGAAGAGGCCATGCGGCGCGTCCTCGACAGCGGACAGCCCGTCCTGGACCTGCGGCGCATCGGGCGCACCCCGGCCGACCCCGACCACGACCGGGTGTGGTCGTGCTCCTACGTCCGTGTGGAAGACCCGGCGGGCCGGCCGATCGGCGTGATCGCCTCCCTGCTCGACACCACTGAACAGAGCCGCGCCCACACCGAGGCCGAGGCGGGCCGCAGCCGACTGGCCCTGCTCAGCGAGGCATCCATCCGCATCGGCGCCAGCCTGGAGCTGGAGCGCACGGCCCAGGAACTCGCCGACCTCGCCGTGCCGCGGCTGGCCGACACGGTCACCGTGGACGTCCTGGACAGCCTGGCCCGAGGAGAGGAGCCGGGCGCCGGACTCTCCGCGGGCATGGAACTGCGCCGCCTGGGCAAAGCCCCGCTGGCGGGCTCACCGGTCACCGACGTCCTCGCCCCGCTGGGCCGCACCATCCTCTTCCCGGCCGCCGCACCCTTCACCCAGGCGCTCACCGGACGCCGGCCGTTCCTGCTGGCCCGCTTCGACGCCCGCGCCGTCGCACCGGCCGCCCGTCACACCGCGAGGCCCGCCCAGCTTCTCAAGCTCGGCGTGCACTCCTTCATGATGGTCCCGCTCGTCGCCCGTGACCTGGTGCTCGGCGTCGCCACCTTCTACCGCACCCGCCGTGTCGGCCCCTTCGACGGGAACGACGTCACCCTCGCCGGAGAACTCGCCGCCCGCGCCGCGATCAGCATCGACAACGCACGCCTCTACCACCGCGAGCACGACACCGCCGTCACCCTGCAGCGCAGCATGCTGCCCCAGCACATCACCCCGCCCCCGGGCATCGAGGTGGCCCACCGCTACCTGCCGGCCAGCGACGCCAACGAGGTCGGCGGTGACTGGTACGACGTCCTGCACCTGCCCGGTGGCAAAGCCGCTCTGCTGATCGGCGATGTCATGGGCCACGGCATCGCCGCCGCGGCCGTCATGGGCCGGCTGTCCGCCAGCGTCCGCGCGCTGGCCCGGCTCGACCTGGAGCCGCAGGAGATCCTGCTCCAACTGGAAGCGGCGCTCGACGACCTCGCCGAGCCGATGCTCGCCACCCTCCTCTACGTCGTCGTGGACCCGGCGACCGGTCACTGCCGTATCACCCGCGCCGGCCACCCCCCGCCCGCCCTCGTCACCCCCGACGGCGGTGTCCGCCTCCTCGACGTGCCGCCCGGCCCCCCGCTCGGCATCGGCGGCATCCGCTACACCACCACGGACTACACCCTCGCGGCCGGAAGCCTGCTGGTGCTGTTCACCGACGGTCTCATCGAGTCGCGCGGCACCGACATCGACGAGCGTCTCGCCGAACTCACCCACGCCCTCACCGAGCCGTTCACCTCCCTCGACGCCATGTGCGACAGTCTCCTCACCCGCCTCGTGCCGGCCTCCGCCGATGACGACATAGCCCTCCTCATCGCCCGCCTGCCCGGTACGAGCACCGGCGCGACGCGGTCGGGTGAACCGATCGACGACGGCGCGGCCGGCGGTCGGCTGTAGGTCAGGAGTCGAGGCGGCGCCCCGCGAACGAGGTGACGATCTCGGGGTCCCGGTGGTCGAAGAACAGGGAGCTGCCGGTGTCGAGGGTGGCGATCCGGGCCAACTGCTCGTCGGTGAGCCGGAAGTCGAAGACGTCGATGTTCTCGGCCATGCGCTCGGCGCGCACCGACTTGGGGATCGCGACGACGCCGCGCTGGGTGAGCCAGCGCAGGACGACCTGCGCCACCGACTTGCCGTGCTCCTTGCCGATCTCGGCCAGCAGCGGGTTGCTGAACAGGTCGTTCCTGCCTTCGGCGAAGCCGCCCCAGGACTGGATCCGCACACCGTGTTCGCGCATGAGGTCCTGGTAGTCGGCGCGCTGGAAGAAGGGGTGGGTCTCGATCTGGTTGACGGCCGGGGTGATCTCGTTGTTGACGATCAGGTCGATCAGACGGTCGGGGTAGAAGTTGGCGACGCCGATCGCCTTTGCCACGCCCTGGCGGTTCAGTGCCTCCATGGCGCGCCACTGGCCTTCGCGGGGACTGTGGGAGCGCTACGAGGTGACCGGACGCAAGCCCGCGCACAAGACGTTCCACCATCCCCAAATCGGGACCCTCACCCTCACCTCGCAGTCACCGCACGTGGAAGGCACTCCCGGCCAGCGCATCGGCGTCTGCACCGCCGAACCCGGCAGCCCCGACCACGACGCCCTGCTTCTGCTCGACATGACCGCCCCGTCCGACTCGGCGCGGAGCGCGGCACCTCGGCCGTTGCCGAGTCAGCGGACGTCGGTGGTCGTAGCCCCGGCTCGCCGGTCAGCCGAGCGGATCGGTGGTGTCGCGCGGCGTGGCCAGGACCGGGGCGTACACGCGGGCCCCCTCCGGTGGTCTCGACGCCCGTGCTTCGGCGACAGGCGCCCGATGTCCTCGGGAGGTCAGTGACGACGCGCGGGCGGTGCCGACGGACGGGCTCCGGCCGTGTCGTTCCGGCCTGCGCGGTCCTGCTCCTGTTCGGCCTTCAGCGCGTCCCGCAGCCGCGTCAGGCGGTCGATCTCCGCCTCGAGGGCCACGATGCGTCGCTCCACGACTGCCGCGCCGACGCCGCCCGCGCTCCCGTCGGACGCCGCGGAGGCGCAGCTCGGCCCAGGCGTGGCGGCGAGCAGAGGCAGGCGATCCGCGATGCGGTGCAGGTCCTGGACGGTGAGTCCGAGCGCGAGGAGCCGACGGATGACGCGCAGTACGGCGAGTTCGTCAGCGGTGTAGTCCCGCTGTCCCGAGCTCGTGCGGCGGGGCGGGGGCAGCAGCCCCTGCTGCTCGTAGAAGCGCAGCGCCCTGGGCGTCGTACCCACCGCTGCCGCCGCGTCTGCGATCCGCATGCTCGTCTGCTCCTGCCCGCTGCGCCACCGTCGGTCACTCATGCCGCGCCAACTCCACCACGACCGTGCCGAAATGCCTGCCCTCGATCAGTTGCGGCAACGCCTGCGGGGCGCGTTCGATGCCCACCACACGAGTGAGCGGAAAGCGGATCTCACCGCTCCGCAGCCAGGACCCGAACCGCTCGTGCCACTCCGCCTCCACGCCAGGGTGATCGCTGCCGAGATACCCCCTTACGGATGCCCCCAGGAGCACGAGCCGGTAGGTGTCGATCTCCACCTCGGCGCGTCCGCCGCCGCCCTCGGCCGCCAGCTGCCCGGACAGCGACCCGACCAGCGCGATACGAGCCCCCTGCCGGGCGGCGTCCACCGCCGCGGTGAGCTGCGGGCCTCCCACCAGGTCGAGCACGACGTCGATGCCGTCCGGAGCCGCCTCGGCGAGCTGACCGGCGAACTCCTGAGACGCGATCTTCCTGCCGGCCCGGTCCTTCGCGCCGCGCCACGACCCGGCGGTCAGCGCGGCGTCGTAGCCCAGCTCGGTCCGCAGTCGCTCCGCCTTCTGCGGTGAGCTCGAAGTGCCGATGACTCGCCCGGCGCCCAGCAGCCGGGCGATCTGGCCCGCCATGGTGCCGACGCCTCCGGCCGCACCCGTGATCAGCACGACGTCGCCTTCGCGCACCGGTGCCACACGGGTCAGCGCGCCGTAGGCGGCGGAGCCGAAGGAGAGCTGGGCGGCGGGCTCGGGCAATGCCGGGTCGACAGCGGTGCACGCCTCCACGGGTACGACGGCGTACTCGCGCCAGCCGAGCATGTGTGTCACCAGATCTCCGGGGCGCAGGCGGCTCCCGTGAGGAGCGGCGATGACCTCGCCGACCGCCGGTCCGAAGAGCGTGTCCCCTGGTCGCAGTCCCGGCAGCGGAGTGTTCCGCGCAGCTCCGCCGATCAGGGTGCGCAGGCCGGCGAAGACGAGGAACTGCCGATTCCAAACGAGGACGTGGTGCGGGTCGAGGGGAGGCAGCGGTGTCTCGGCGAGGGTGAGGTCCGCGGGCGTGGGAAGCCCGTCGGGCACGGCGGCAAGCCGCACCTCGCGACTGATCCGAGGCAGCGATGGCGTCATGACGACCTCTTTCGACGGAGCGAACGCAGAAGACGGGGGCCCGCTCGAGGTCAGCCAGGGCGGCGGACGGAACGGGCGCGCAGAAGCTAACCCCTGCCGCAGACGTCAAGGGCAACCCCGGCGAAGGGAGCCGCACCGTCCGTCGCTCCTCCGCCAAGCGCAGCGTTGGCCCGCATCGCGGGTGTGGTGTTAGAAATGGGTCATGATCGGTCGTTTTCGCCGGTCCCGGACGAGAGCGGCGCCGCTCGGTGATGGGCGTTCGCCCGGCTCGTCCCCCCGCCGCCCCAGGGCGTGGCATTCGCCGGGGCGGCGTTTCTCGACGCCCTTGAGTGTCGGCACGGTCGCCGCGCAGGTCTTCCTCCTCCAGGTGCTGATCATGCTGCTGCTCGTGGTGGTGGCGGTCGTGGCGCTGGTGGTGCAGGGGCGGTACGAGGCGGAGCGGGGGGCCGAGCACCGCTGTCTGGCGGCGGCGGAGGCGTTCGCGCACGCCCCCGGACTGGCCGCCGCGTTGCGGGCGGAGGATCCGACCGCACGGCTCCAGCGGGCGGCGGAGGGGGCCAGGGAAGGTTCCGGCGTCGACTTCGTCACCGTCCTGGATCTGCGGGGGGTGCGGCTCACCGATCCGCGGCCGGAGCTGATCGGCACGCGGGCGGAGGGGGTGGACCGGGCCGCCGGGGGAGAGGCGTTCACCGAGACGTTCCGCGGCGATCCCGCGGACGCCGTGCGCGCGGTGGTGCCCGTACGGGACGACAGCGGCCGCGTGGTCGGCATGGTCAGCGCCGGGATCCAGTTCGAGACCCTGGGGCAGGTGCTGAACCAGCAGGTACCGGTGATGCTGGCCGCGGCGGTCGGTGCGCTCGCGCTCGCCACCGCGGGCACGGCGCTGGTCAGCCGGCGGCTGCGCCGGCAGACGCACGGTCTGGGCCCGGCCGAGATCACACGGATGTTCGAGCACCATGACGCCGTGCTGCACGCGGTGCGCGAGGGCGTCCTGATCGTCGGCCCCGACGGGCGGCTGATGCTCGCCAACGACGAGGCACGCCGCCTGCTGGACCTGCCCGACGACGCCGACCGGCGCCCGGTCGCGGAGCTGGGGCTCAGCCCTCGCCTGACCAAGATGCTGGGGTCGGCCGAGGAGGTCTCCGACGAGGTGCTTCGGGCCGGTGAGCGGCTGCTCGCGGTCAACACCCGGCCCATCGAGCCCCACGCCGGCGTCCAGGGGCTGGTGGCCACCTTCCGCGACACCACGGAACTCCAGGCGCTGACCGGCCAGGCCGGAGTGGCACGCGGACGGCTGGCCCTCCTGTACGAGGCGGGCGTACGCATCGGCACCACGCTGGACATCCGGCGCACCGCGGAGGAACTCGCGGAGGTGGCGGTCCCGCGCATGGCCGACTTCGTCACCGTGGAACTCCTCGACTCCGTGCTGCGCGGCGACGAGCCCACCGGTGCCGTGCAGCGGATGCGGCGCACCGCGCTGAGCGGGACCCAGGGCGGGCATCCGCTGCAACCGGTCGGAGACCTGATCCAGTTCGTCGTGGCCGACACCCCGATGGTGGCCGCCCTGCACCGGGGCAAGGCCGTACGCGTCGCGGATCTGCACCATGCCCAGGACTGGCGGGCCCAGGACCCGGAAGGCGCCCGCCAGGCGCTGGAGTACGGCATCCACTCGCTGATCACCGTGCCGCTGCGGGCCCGCGGTGTGGTCCTCGGCATGGTCAACTTCTGGCGCGGGGCCGGCTCCGTCCCCTTCGAGGAGGAGGACATCGCGGTCGCCGAGGAACTGGTGGCCCGGGCCGCCGTCGCCATCGACAACGCCCGCCGCTACGCCCGCGAGCACGCCCTGGCCGTGACCTTGCAGCGCAGCCTGCTGCCGCGGGACGTCCCGGACCAGGAAGCGCTGGAGGTCGCCTGGCGGTATCTGCCCGCACAGGCCGGCGTGGGCGGCGACTGGTTCGACGTCATCCCACTGCCCGGCTTCCGGGTGGCACTCGTCGTGGGCGACATCGTCGGGCACGGGCTGCACGCCGCGGTGACCATGGGCCGGCTGCGCACCGCCGTACTGAACTTCTCCTCGCTGGACCTCTCCCCGGACGAGCTGCTCAGCCACCTCGACGAGATGGTGGCCCTCCTGGACACGCAGACGGCGAGCGTCCACACCGACAGCGCCCCGGTCACCGGCGCCACCTGCCTGTACGCCATCTACGACCCGGTCGGCGGGCACTGCACCTTCTCCCGCGCCGGGCACATCGCACCGGCGGTGGTCGACCCGCAGGGCAGAGTGACCTTCCCCGACCTCCCCCTGTCACCGCCGCTCGGAGTGGGCGGGCATCCCTTCGAGACCGGCCGACTGGACCTTCCCGAGGGCAGCCGGCTCGTGCTGTTCACCGACGGACTGATCGAGGACCGCGGACGCGACATCGACGAGGGCCTGCGGATGCTGCGCGCGGCGATCGCCGATGCGGACCGTACGCCGGAGGAGACGTGCCGCGCCGTGATGGAGTCGATGCTGCCCGACCGGCCCGGCGACGACGTGGCCCTGCTGGTCGCCAGGACCCGGCTCCTGGACCCCTCCCGGGTGGCGGCGTGGGACGTGCCGTTCGACGTGAAGGCCGTGTCCCGGGTCCGCATGGAGGTGACCCGCCGGCTCGCCGACTGGGGCCTGGAGGAGTCGTCCTTCGCCACCGAACTCGTCCTCAGCGAACTCCTCACCAACGCGATCCGCTACGGCGCCCCGCCCGTCCGGGTCAGGGTGCTGCTCGGCCGCACCCTGGTCCTGGAGGTCTCGGACGGCAGCAACACCTCACCCCGTATGCGCCGCGCGGCCACCACCGACGAAGGCGGCCGCGGCCTCTTCCTCGTCTCTCAGTTCACGGACCGCTGGGGCACCCGCTACGCGGAGCGGGGCAAGGTGATCTGGGCCGAGCAGAGCCTGGACGGCACCCCCGAGCTGGACGCCACCGTATTGATCGACGAGCTGGCCTGGTGAAGGCGCAAAGCGGAGTTGGCCGGCCATCGCCGGGCTGCGATGATGCCGCTGTTCTCCGGAGTTGCTTCCGGAGTGGAGGACGTTTGTTCGTTTTTGTGTGCGCGGAGTGCGACGCCGAGCTGACCACCCCCTTGTCCCAGGTCGCCCTGCCCTTGCACGCCCATCAGAGGTACGGGAACGGGCTTCAGCTGCCGGTGCTCATGGAGACGGGGACGTTCGCCGTGGATCCGGAGCCCTCGGGGCCGCCGTGGCGCAGCTGGGAGCAGATCGATCCGGCGGAAGCGGTGAGCCGTGGCGTCCACGGGCCGGTCCGCGGCCTGTCCTACGGTGCGCCGGGTGCGATCGCCGTCGCACCCGGAGACATCCGTGGCGCCGTACTGCTTCCGGACAGGCGAGGCGGTGCCTGCTGCGGCCTCGACAGGGGCGACGCTCCCAACATGGCCTGCGAGGCCTGCGGTCTGCCGGTGGCGAGCCGGATCGACGACTGCTCGCTCTGGCAGGTCGTGTGGCTCGCCCCGGACGCCGTGAGCCGCCGCCGCGTCGAAGGAGCCGACGCCGCAACGCTGTCCTGGGCGGAGCTGATGGCGGAGGGGGCGGGCGTGCCCCCGTTCGAGCCGATCAGCTCGTGGGGATCGCTGTTCGGGGCGAGCGACCGGTGGCACTGGAGCCCGCAGTGGGTGGCGGCGGCCGGAAGCGCGCTCGCACACCTGCTGGCGGCTTCGGAGGGCCGGCCGGTGACCGTCCCGGACGGCCTGACCGCGAGGATGTTCCAGAGCGACCTCGACGCCCTGCTGCCGGCCGGTCCTCCGGCGCGGCGCGCCGTACTGGCCGGACCGGGGGTGCCCGCTCCGGACACGGACGACCACATCCTCCTCGTGCCGTCCCATCCGCAGACCGGAGAGGTCTGGAGGCCCGCCGCCTCGGCCGGCGGGGCGTACCCGGTGCCGTTGCCGTTCGGGGTGTGGCTCCGGCTGGTCTTCCCCGAGTCGCAGCCTCCCGTTCCCGGGTCGCGTCTCACGCCCGACGACGTCCTGCGCGACGACCCGCCCACACCCGACGTCCATGGCGTGTTCCGGATCGACACGGAAGTGTTCCACCACACCCTTGCCCGGCTGCCCGCCGCCCGCGGCCCATGGCTGCGCGAGATGCTCCAGCACCCCAGATGATCATGGACGGGAGCACGTCCTGCGAGTGCTGCCCCGGCGCCGGCGCCGGCGCCGAGGCGGAACGCGGAAGGGGCCCGGCTGGTGCCGGGCCCCTCTTCGCTCAACGCGGTCGTCAGCCGCGGACGATGTTCTCGGCCTGCGGTCCCTTCTGTCCCTGAGTCACGTCGAACGTGACCGACTCGCCCTCGACGAGCTCGCGGTAGCCGTTGCCGGCGATGTTGGAGTAGTGGGCGAAGACGTCCGGTCCGCCGCCGTCCTGGGCGATGAATCCGAAGCCCTTTTCGGCGTTGAACCACTTCACGGTGCCGCTGGCCATGCTGTGTCCTTCGATATCGCCGGGAAGTCCCGGCTGGTCTGTGGGTGGGGCCGACCCTCGAGGGAAGGCTCCCGGCGTCCGTTCTACCCCATCGCCGCGCGGTTATCCGACTTTTATGTCAGCCAAAAGCGTGCTGCGGATCGCTTCGCCGCCTGCCGGGGCCGTGCCGCCCGCGCCCGCACGGACTCGATCTGGGGCACTTCCCGGCGGTTGGTCCGGCTTCGATCAGCGCCCGAACCATGGCTGAACGGGTCCCCGGGACGCGTCCGGTCCGTATGCCCGGTCACCCGAGGCCGCCGTTGCTCCGAAGGAGCTGGCCGTTGATCCATCCGCCCTCCGCCGAGCAGAGGAAGGTGACCAGATTGGCGCAGTCCTGCGGCACGCCGAGGCGCCCCAGCGGCGTGAAGCGGATCATGTCCGCCTTCTGCTCCTCGGTCATCCACCCGGTGTCGGTCGGTCCGGGATTGATCGCGTTGCAGGTCACTCCCAGCTGGGCGAGCTCATGCGCGGCCGCCAGCGTGATCCGGTCCATCGCCCCCTTGCTCGCCCCGTACGGCAGGTTGCCCGCGGTGTGGTCGCTGGTCAGGCTGACGACGCGCCCGCTGCCGTGCCGCCCGCGGAAGCGCAGCCCGTACTCCCGGATCAGCAGCCAGGTCGCCCGCGCGTTCACCGCGAAATGCAGGTCGAAGCTCTCCACCGTGGTGTCCAGCAGGCCTGAATCGACCGACTCGCAGTGGCAGAGCACCAGCGCGGTGACGTTGCCCAGCTCACGCTCGACGCTGTCGAAGAGCTGAGCCGGCACAGCCGGGTCGCTCAGGTCCGCCTCGACCGCATGTGTCCGAGCCCCGAGCGAAGCCGCCCGCTTCCGCAACTCCTCGGGCGCTCCGGCCTCCGCGCCCCACCGCATCCGCGCGTCGTACGGAGTCCAGTAGGTGAAGGCCACGTCCCAGCCGGCCCGGGCCAGATCCAGAACCACGGACGCCGCGATCCCCGCCGAACGTCCCGCTCCTGTGACCAGGGCCAGCGGGCGTCCTGACTCTTCCATGTCCTGCCGCCTCTCCGGACTCGCTTCACCGCTCATGATCCTCATTCTGGCGTCCCACCCGACACCCGGCGCCCGATCACACGCAACGCACATCAACGCAACGCATCACGGCCAACGTGCGCGCCTTGACCGGGGGTTGAGCAATGGGTTGCCCCTGGCTACGGTGGGCCGATGTCATCGATCAAGGAATTCCAGGTCACCTTCGACTGCGCGGAGCCTGAGCGCGTCGCTCGATTCTGGTGCGAGGTGTTGGGGTACGTCGTACCGCCGCCACCGCGGGGACACGCCACTTGGGAGGACTTCGATCGCTCCCTGCCGCCTGAGGATCAGGGTTCATGGTTCGCGTGCGCCGATCCCGCGGGTGAGGGCCCGCGCCTGTTCTTCCAGCGCGTGCCCGAAGGCAAGGTCGTCAAGAACCGGCTCCACCTCGACGTGCGGGTCGGCACCGGGCTCGTGGGTGAGGAGCGCTTGGCCGCCCTGGAGGCCGAATGCGCGCGCCTGGTCGCGCTCGGCGCGGTGCGTGTGCGTCTGCTGCCCGCCGATGGCGTCGACGAGTCGTGCATCGTGATGCAGGACGTCGAGGGCAACGAGTTCTGTCTCGACTGAGCGTCTGTGGCCGGGTACTCCCGTCAGTGCATCGTCAGTGCATCGTCAGTGAGTCGGTCGGTACATCCGCTAGTACATCCCTGAGTGCATCCGTCAGCGCATCCGTCGGTGCATCCGTCAGTGCCCGGAGCCGTGTCGGCCGCCCAGTTGGTCGCGGTGGCGCGGATCGCCCAGGTACGTGTCCTCGTCGAAGACGGGTGCCGACTTGGCCTGCGCCTTCGTCCGGGCCAGCACCACGGTACGGGCGACGTGGTCGATGCTCATGACGGCGTCCGACGGGATCACCACATCCTTGCCGAGGACCCACAGACCGGTGTGCACCACCAGGAACCGGGGACCGAGGTCCCTGGAGAACTTGCTGACCTTGCCGACGCGACCGTCCGTGGCGTCCACCTGGTATCCGGTCAGGTCGTCGTCCGGGGTGTGGCCGGCGGTCGGCACATGGGATGCGTGGTGTTCGGTCACGGTGTCCTCCCTGTCGTCTTCCTCCTGCTTCCTCCTACGGGTGCCCGCCGAGGCGCGCGGCAGGCGTGCGGGTCACCACCAGCTCACTTCGGTGTCCGCCGACCCCACCCGCCCCTGACGCGGCACCGGCACCTCACGCCGCGTCGGTGCGCCGCGAGGTGTGCCCAGTCGGACCGCGGTCGGCGGCGGACGGGCCGGCGCCGTGCACCAGACGCAGGTGGCGTCGCCGGGCATGGCGTGCCACCGACGGGCGAGCCGACAGTCTGTCCTCGATGCGGTCCATGGCGTACAGCAGCACGCCCAGGACCGGCAGCAGCAGCACGGCGACAGCGATCACAGTCCCAGTTCCCTCCCGGTCGGCGACACCGGACCGGGTTCCCCTTCCGGCCGGGCCAGCGGCGCACAGACGTGAAGGTCTGGTGACCGCGGGAGCGGGAGGGGCAGGAGGGCGAGGCGTGTCCACGCACACGCGGGTCGTTGGCGGTGCGCGCCCAGAAGGCGTGATGTCCTTCGGCGCGCGCGGCAGGGGTTCGGGTTCAGGCGTTGTAGCCGCCGTGGGCGTCCAGCACTGCGCCCGTGACGTACGACGCGGCGGGGCTCGCCAGGAAGGCGATCGCCGCGGCGATTTCGTCGGGGTGCCCCATGCGTTGCAGGGACAGCGAGCTGACCAGGGCCTTGAGGGTCTCGGTGTCCGGCGGTTGCATGCCGCCCTCCATCAGTCCGGCCTCCACGACGTTGGCCGTGATGTTCCGGGGCCCGAGGTCGCGTGCGACGCCCATGGTGTACCTCTCGATCCCGGACTTGGTCGCCGAGTAGTCGGCAAGGCCGGGGGCGCCGACACGGGAGCCCAGTCCGGAACTGACTGTGATGATGCGGCCGCCCGCGCGCAGCACTCGGGACGCGGCCCGGATGACGGCGATCACGCCGAGGTAGTTGGTGGCGTGCATCCGGTCCAGTGCGGCGGTGTCGGCATCCGGGTCGTCCACCGTGCCGGCCACGGAGATCGCCGCGTTGTTGACGAGGATGTCCAGGCCGCCGAAGTGCGCGACCACGTCGTCGATCAGCGCCGGCGCCCGGCTCGTGTCCGCCTGGTCGGACTGGAAGGCGACGGCCTTGGCTCCCTTGCCGTGCACCTCGTCGACGACGGCCTGCGCCTGTTTCTCGGAGCTGACGTAGGTGAAGGCGACGTCGGCGCCCTGCTCGGCCAGCAGTCGTACGGTCGCGGCTCCCAGTCCGCGCGACCCCCCGGTGACCAGGGCGACTTTGCCCGTGAGTGGCTTGCTCATTCTTCTCACCTCGTTGATTGATCCTTCCTGGCAGTCGCAACGTTAATTGTTACGACAGGCTGTCGCAACCTTCACTGTTACGACTGCCGTAACATGAAGCGTCGCGGCCGAGAGGAGAAGTTCATGGGCGCCAACAGCAGGCTGACCATCGCCGCCCACGCGCTGGCCTGGATCGGCCTCTACCAGCGCCAGGGCCATGAGGTCGCCACCTCCGAGCAGATCGCGACCAGCGCGAACACCAACCCGGTGGTGATCAGACGGCTGCTCGGCGAGCTGCGCAGGGCCGGGCTCGTGGAGTCCCGGCGGGGCGTGGGCGCGGGCTGGTCGCTGGCACGCGAGCTGGAGTCGATGACTTTGCTCGACGTGTACGAGGCGGTGGAACCCGGCCCGCTGTTCGCAATGCACCGCGCCACCCCGGACCAGGGATGCGTGGTGGGTCACGGCATCCAGCCGGCGATGCAGAGCATCTACGAGGGCATCGAGGAGACCCTGAGGCGCGAGCTGGCCCGCGTCACGCTCGCGGACGTACTCCGGGACGTACTCGCGGCACCTCGCTAGCCTGCCCGTTACGCCCTGACATCACCAAGACCCTCAGCCATGCCCAGGCCGGCGAACAGCCTGGCAACTCCTGCCGTTGGAGCTGGGATTCGGCTCGGGACAGCCCTGCTGGCGGCGCCCGGGCCGCTGGCGGCAGGCCGGAGTCTTCGACCAACTGCACCGCATCCTGCTCGCCGAGCTGAACGCGGCCGGCGAACTCGACTGGTCCCGCGCGTGCGTGGACGGCTCCCACAGCCGCGCGAAAAACCCGAACATCAAGGGCCTGGGCAAACTCCGTCACGTCGTGGAGCAGACCCTCGTCCTGCTCCACCAGTTCAAACGCCTTGACGTCCGTTGGGAACGCCGAACCGAACTCCACGACGCCTTCGTCTCGTTGGCCCGCAGCCTCATCTGCTGGAGACGCCTGAAGACCCACCCATGATCGTGTTACGAGTTCTGAGGCCCGGCGAGAGGCGTTGAATCGCCACGCATAAAGCGCTGGAATTCGAGAGCTGATTCGGGTGATGCTTTTCTACTCGCAGCGACGATGAAGACGGTGGGTCATGGACGTGATCAGCACTGACGAAGTTGCTCCGGCAGAGCAGTTCGCCTATTGGCGTGAAGTGAACTCGAAACTCTGGGTGCCGTACGACTTACGGTGGGAAGGACAGTCCGAGAACGGGTTCCGCGCTCGGGTCCAAGTCAGCGGGTTCGGGCCCGTACAGGCGGCCCTGATGACCACGACGCCGCACTCCGTGCACCGCACGCCCCGACTCATTCGCCAGGCCGATCCCGAGGTCTTCAAGGTGGGCTGCTTCGTTCAGGGGAGTGGTGCCATCACCCAGGACGGCCGGCGCACGGATTTCGGCGTCGGAGATCTCGTGTTGTACGACACGTCCCGGCCGTATCTGGCCGAATTCGCTCCGAACAGCCCGGTCAACCAGCTCATGCTCCTGCGCTTTCCGCGTTCCTCACTCCCGCTGCCTTCCCGTGACCTGCGGCGGCTGAGCGGACTCCGCATTCCCGGTGCCGAGGGCGTCGGCGCGCTGTCCTCGCACTTTCTGCTGCAACTCGCCCGGCGCATGAACGAACTCAGCCCGGCGGACACCACCAGGCTGTCCACTCTCACGCTCGATGTGCTGACCGCCGCCCTGGCACACGCCCTGGACGTACAGGAGGCGGTGCCGTCCCACACCAGAAGGCGAGCGCTGACGGCGCAGATCTACGCCTTCGTCCAGGAGCACCTCGGCGACGCACGACTCACCCCGGACGCCATCGCCGCCGCGCACCACATCTCCCTGCGCTACCTGCACAAGCTGTTCCAGGAGGACGGGCGTACCGTCGCCGGCTGGGTGCGGGAAAGCCGTCTTGAGCGGTGCCGACGTGACCTGGCCGACCCTCGACTCGCCGCCCGTCCCATCAATGCCGTCGCGGCGCGGTGGGGGTTCGCCAGCCCCGCGCATTTCAGCCAGGCGTTCCGCGGCGCCTATGGCCTTTCGCCGCGCGAGTTCCGCGCGCAGTGCGCGCAGCTCGAAGTCCTGTGCGCTCAGCCGTAACGACAGTCCGGAGCCCGGAGTGAATCCTTCAGGAAGGTCGTCGGACGGTACGGACCCGAGCCGAGCCGCCCGACGTTCCGCGACCCGTACTTCTTGGAGGAGAGGAATACGCTGTGCTGCGCAAACTGTCCGTCACCGTCGCCGCGCTGGCCATGAGCGTCGGTGGCGTGGTCGCCGGTGCCGCCCCGAGCCAGGCGGCCCCGGCCCCGTCCCAGAAGGCGGCCGCAGGGGACGTCTGTTTCTTCACGGACACCAACTTCGGCGGGGATTCCTGGTGCTACGCGCCGCCCGGTTACGTCGACGTGCCCAGCTGGCTCCAGGACGACGCCGAGTCCTTCGACGCCCGCAACCTCGGCCAGACCGTCTACGCCATCGACTGGACCCGTACCACCTGCTTCTACCGCACCATCCGGCCGGGTGACTGGGGTATCGACTGGTCCTGGGGTTCCCGGATCGACGGCATGGCCGACACGACCATGAGCTGCGCGGCGGGCTGAGTCGCACCAGCACGCACCGGTACGCCCACCGCGCACCGCTCGTTCACGTCGCACCGTCGCACCGTCGCACCGTCGCACCGTCGCAGCGCGCACTCGGCCGGGTTCCGCCCGGCCGAGTGCCGTGCGAGCCGTCTCGCCCACGGGCTCTCGAACGCCCGCCGCCCACCACAGGGAGATCACCACTGTGAAGGCCATGACCCGGCTTCTCGGACTCGGCGCCACCACTGCCGCGCTGGCACTGCTGCCCTTCACCCCCGCCACCGCTCAGCCCCAGTCGACCGGCCGGCCGACCACCGTACAGGCCGACGATCCCGCCGGCGGCGCGCAGTTCAACGCCGACGGCGTCCGTATCCGGTCCTGCCCCAGCCTCAGCTGCACCGTGCTCGGCCTCGGATACCGCGACCACTTCGTCAGCTGGTACTGCGGCCAGATCGAGAACGGCTTCGTCCACATCCTCGACCGGACCACGGGAGTCGACGGCTGGGCCTCCGCCCAGTACCTGTACTACTACTGCGACTGATCGACGTGACCGCGCCGCATCCCTCCCTCCCGCAGGTGACAGGAGCGATCCGAAGCGTTGGCGTGGTGTTCACCAGCTGACGCGCGCCGCCACCGGCAGGTGGTCGCTTCCGGTGGCCGGCAGCACCCAGGAGTCGGCCGGTGTGACACCACGGACCAGGATCTGATCGATCCGCGCCACCGGGAACCTCGCCGGCCAACTGAAGCCGAAGCCGTCCCCGGCCTCCTCCTGGGCCGAGCGCAGCCGCGAGGTGAGGCCGGCCAGCGCACGGTCGTCCATGGTGCCGTTCAGGTCGCCGAGCAGCACCACTCGCTCGCTCCTGTCGGCGGCGACGGCCTCGGCGAGCGCATGAGCGTTGCGGTCCCGGCTGTCCGTCCAGAAGCCCGTCCTGGGCGTCACGCGTACGGATCCCAGGTGGGCCACGTACACCGTGAGCGGCCCGTGTTCCGTGGCCACTGTGGCGCGCAGCGCCCGGTTGTAGGTCATCTTGACCTCGGCCGGCTTGGCATCCCCCAGCGGCCCGACATCCTGCTTGATGTCGACCGGCCGGGTGTCCGACAGCGGCAGCCTGCTCCACAGCCCGACCGTGCCCCGGACCGCGTGGTACGGGTACGCCTCGGCCAGTTCCCTCTCGTACAGGGCCCTCACCTGCGCCGTGATCTCCTCCAGCGCCAGCACGTCCGCACCGGAGGCGGCCAGGTCGCGGGCGGTGCCGGCCGGGTCGGGGTTCTCGGCGCCGACGTTGTGACTGACCACGGTGAGGCCGCCGCCCGGGTGGGACTTGTCGCCGAGCAGTCCGCCGAAGAGGTCCAGCCACACCAGGACCGGCAGCAGCAGCGCGGCCACCGTGGAGGCGGAGCGCCGCCGGACGGCCCCGGCCAGCAGCACCGGGATGCCCAGGCCGAACCACGGCAGGAAGGTCTCCACCAGGCTGCCGAGGCTCCCGATCCGGTTCGGGATCTTCGCGTGCAGCAGCATCAGCAGGCCCAGCAGCAGCGCCAGCGCCGCGAGCACGAGGCCGCGCTTCCACGGGCCCGGCCCTGAGCCGAGGCGGATCGCCCGGCGGATGCCCGCGCGCCAAGCACCGGAGCCGATGGACTTGGACGCGGATTCGGACGCGGATTCGGACTCGGAATCGGACTCGGAATCGGACTCGGGCAGCCGGTGATCGATGCCGGTCGAGCCTACGGATGGCGGGGTGTGACTCATACCGCCAGTCAAGGCAGCCCGGTGTTGCCGTCCCGTATGCGGTTTTCGATATGCCGACGATACGTGCCGACCCGTAGCGTTGGTGACATGCGTGTGTTGATCGTCGAGGACGAGCCGTACCTGGCGGAAGCCATCCGCGATGGCCTGCGTCTGGCGGCGATCGCCGCCGACATCGCGGGCGACGGCGACACCGCCCTGGAACTGCTGAGCGTCAACGCCTACGACATCGCCGTCCTCGACCGCGACATCCCCGGACCGTCCGGCGACGAGATCGCCGCACGCATCGTCGCCTCCGGCAGCGGCATGCCGATCATGATGCTCACCGCGGCCGACCGCCTCGACGACAAGGCCTCCGGGTTCGGACTCGGCGCCGACGACTACCTCACGAAACCCTTCGAACTCCAGGAACTGGTCCTCAGGCTCCGGGCACTCGACCGCAGGCGCGCCCACCACAGACCTCCCGTACGAGAGATCGCGGGCCTGCGCCTGGACCCGTTCCGCAGAGAGGTGTACCGCGACGGCCGCTACGTCGCGCTCACCCGGAAGCAGTTCGCCGTGCTCGAAGTCCTCGTCGCCGCCGAGGGCGGGGTCGTCAGCGCCGAAGAACTCCTGGAACGGGCCTGGGACAACAACGCCGACCCGTTCACCAACGCCGTCCGCATCACCGTCTCGGCCCTGCGCAAACGGCTCGGCGAACCCTGGATCGTCGCCACCGTGCCCGGCGTCGGCTACCGCATCGACACGCAGCCGGAGGCAGGGGACGGGGGAGGGGAGCGTGGATAGGGCACCTGGGTTGAGCGTTCGCGTCAAACTCACCCTCAGCTACGCCGGGTTCCTCATGCTGGCCGGCGTCCTGCTGCTCGTGGCGGTGTGGTGGTCCCTGCTGCGTCACGTGCCCGAGCGCCCGGTCAGAACCCCCTACGGGCTGTCTCCCGACCGCGACTTCGTGCTGCACACCTTCGTGGAGGCCGCCGGCCGGCTCCTGCCCGTCCTGCTGGTGTTCGGCCTCCTCGGAGGGTGGCTCCTCGCCGGACGCATGCTCGCCCCGCTGACCCGCATCACCGACGCCACCCGCATGGCCACCGACGGATCCCTCTCCCACCGGATCCGGCTGCCGGGCCGCAGAGACGAGTTCCGCGAACTCGCCGACGCCTTCGACGCGATGCTCGAACGGCTCGAAGCACATGTGGCCGAACAGCAGCGCTTCGCAGCCAACGCCTCCCACGAACTGCGCACTCCGCTGGCCGTCTCGAAGACCCTGCTCGACGTGGCCCGCACGGACCCGAACCGCGCCACCGGCGAACTCATCGAGCGTCTCTACGAGGTCAACACCCGGGCGATCGACCTCACCGAGGCACTGCTCCTGCTCAGCCGCGCCAAGCGGCGAGCCTTCACCCGAGAGCAGGTCGACCTGTCCCTCCTCGCGGAGGATGCCACCGAAACGCTCCTCCCGCTCGCCGAAGAGCACGGCGTCACCATCGAGACCGGCGGCGACCTCGCCCTCACGCACGGCTCCCCAGCGCTCCTGTTGCAGCTGACCATGAACCTCGTGCAGAACGCGATCGTGCACAACCTGCCGGAGCGGGGCAGCATCCGGATCCACACCGGCGTCCACCCCGCCACCGTGCGGCTCACTGTCGAGAACACCGGAGAGAAGCTCACCCCGGAGCTGGTCCCGACCCTCACCGAGCCGTTCCAACGCGGCACCGAGCGCACTCACGCCGACCACGCGGGCGTCGGCCTCGGTCTGGCCATCGTCGACACCATCACCCAGGCCCACGACGGCACCCTGACCCTCACCCCGCGCCCCGAGGGCGGACTCGCCATCACTGTGGAGCTGCCCGCGGCACCGCCACACCCCGGCAGGTGAAAGCCTCCGCCCGTTTCCCCCGGACTCCTCACCTGCTTCAATGCGACCGTGATCGAAGCAGCGTTTGGCATGGCCGGTGCGGCCCTCGTCGTGTGGATGATGAACCGGAAGCGGCAGCAGCGGTCGACGGCGATGGCCGCCGGGGAACGGGCCGGTGTGCCTTGCATGCTCAAGCGGCCCGCACACGGCTCTCGCTGGAAGGCCGGACGCCTGCTCATCGGCCCAGGTCCCTTGGCTTGGAAGCCCTCCCTGGGAAAGCAGGAGACCGTCCTGCCCCCGGGTCTACGCCGGACGGGGACGCGTTCGCCCTCACCGCGCGAGTGGATGGGTCTGAACCCTCGATCTCGGATCGTGGAGTGCGCATCCTCGGACGGGACGGTCCTCATAGCGGTCATGCCGGAAGAACTGGACCACGTGATCCAGGCCCTTGAGAGCGCGTGACCGCCGCACCGGGGCGTGTCCTTACCGTCGTCGGCCGCCCGCTCGACGCTGCCCGCGTTGCCCCCACAGGCGGTGAGCGCCAAGGCGCCCGCGGCAGCGCCGGTCAGCGCACAGCGGCCGAACCGCTGGTCGCCGAGTCACCGGTGAGCGGTGACTCGGCGACCCCATGACGCTCCGCGTCGAGGTGTGCGTGCGGGAGCCGCCCGTCGTCGACACGGGCCGCGTCCGTCGGGCTCGGGCCTCACCGGCGCCGTACGTCACCGCCTGCGGCCCCGTGCCGAACCGCCCCGCGCCGAACCGCCCCGCGCCGAACCTCCCCGCGCACGTCGACTCCCGCCGCGCGGCACGCGTCAGGTGTGGCTCAGCGTGCAGGCGTACGAAGCCGTGCCATAGCCGCTGTAGGCCTCGACGTCCACGTAGTACGTGCCGGTGCCCGAGGCGGTGCGTGTCAGCGTGACCGTCTCGTCGCTGCCGTTGCCGTCGTTGACCGACCGCTCCAGGGTGCGGCCCGCCGAGTCCAGGAGATACAGGTCGGCGTCGTAGGCGGAGGGCATGTCGCACCGGACGGTCGCGGTCCGGCCGGAGTCGAGGGTGATCCGGTAGTAGTCGCGGTCGGAGGCCGTTGCCGTGCCGCCGGTGAGGGTGGCAGGCCAGGTCAGGGTCGTGGCGTCATCGGCGTCGGTGCGGGAGTCGTTGGGTTCCGTCTCGGCCAGTGTGGTGCCGCCGGACGCGCAGCCCTCCGGTGTGCCGTCGTAGAGGTTCGCGTCGGCCACGCCGTCGGTGACGCCACGGCGGTAGTAGCCGCACGTCGGGCGGTTCGCGAAGTCGAACGTGGCGCCCGGGGTCAGCCGCCAGATCTTGTAGCCGGAGAAGGTCAGCGGGCTGCCGGCGACGGCCCGCTCGGGCTGGTGGTCTCCGAGGACGACGTAGGCGTTGGCTCCGTACGCGGTCGCCAGACCGTTCTTGTCGATGAACAGGGAGGCCTTCTCGTCGACCCCGACACCCCAGGCCCGGCCACCGGAAGCCATGCCGTCCTTGATGGCGCGGGCCACGAACGCCATGGTGCGGCCCATGCGGTCGCGGGCGCTGAAATGGGAGTCGTTCACGACGTCCGAGTAGTGCGGCCACTCGAACATGCCGGTGGTGAAGGTGAGGGCGGAGTCGTAGGGGTCCGCCAGCGCGTCGGCGCTGGTGGCGCTGCCTCCGCAGGCGTCGTACACGATGGGGCTGCTGACGTGGTGACCCGCGCTGCCTCCGCCCGCTCCGCCGCCCTTGGCGACTACGGACTCGACGGACGCCTCCAGCGCGGTGCCCTTCCACCGGACGTAGCGGCACTGGTCGCCGCCCGCGAAGAACACGAACTCGGCGTTGCGGATGTCGGAGTTGACCTGGCTGTTGTTGCCGTCGGCGGCGGAGGTGAGCGTCCAGGTGGTGCACGAGTTGACCCCGGAGAGCTTCATGACGCTGTCGCACTCCGGGGTTTTGCTGCCGGAGGACGGGGCCGAGCCGGCGAGCACCACGACGTCGAGCGAGCCGGTGCCGCCGCGGATCGCGTCGATGGCGCGGGTCATGGAGCCGGGGACCACCGAGCCGTCACCGTTCATGGTGAACGCCGGGCCGCTCCAGCTGCCGCGGCCGACGTCGGAAGCGCTTCCCAGCCGGATCCGGTCGGCCGCGGCCTGAGCGGAGGAGGCGGAGACGAGTGTGCCGGTGAGAGTGAGCAGCGCGAGAACGGCGGCGGCCGCCGGGCGTCGGGCCGGTCGTGCGGGCATGGGTCCTCCAAGGGAGTGAGTGAGTGGGTGAGTGGGTGAGTGTCACGCAGCGCGCGCCGACGCGTAGGTCAGGCGTCATGTGCTAGCGGAAGGTACAGCCAGCGGTCTTCGGCGTGAAGATGTATCGCGTGATTCGGGGTGCCGACACCGCTCGCAGGCGGGAAACCTCAGCTCACCCCGCGTGTTCTCCGTCGGTTGGTGCCGAGGATCACGCGTCACGTGAAAGTAACGTGCGATACATCTAGCCAATCAGCGACGTGTTCTGTAACTTCCGGGGTGCGGTCGACGGCACCCTCCGTCGGCAGAGTTTTCCGAGAGGTCCGATCCCCATGAACGCTCGCACGGTCCGCAGCCTGGCGGCTGCCACCGTAGTGACCACCGCCCTTTCCGTGCTCTCCGCCTGCTCGAACGGTGACGACTCCGCACCGGCCGCCGCCGACGGGCCCGTCACCGTCGCCGGTGTGAAGATCGAGAAGGACCCCGCGCTGCACGACGCGCTGCCCGAGGAGATCAAGAAGTCGGGCACGGTCAAGGTCGCCACCGACGTGCCGTATCCGCCTTTCGAGATGTACGTCGAAGAGGGCGAGAGCCGGCTGACGGGTCTCGACTACGACCTCGGCCAGGCGCTGGGCGCGAAGCTCGGCGTGCGGTTCGCCTTCACCCCCCAGAAGTTCGACGGCATCGTCCCGGCCCTCCAGGCAGGCAAGTTCCACGTGGCGATGTCGGCCATCACGGACAACAAGGAACGGCAGAAGGTCGTCGACTTCGTCGACTACTCGCAGTCCGGGTCCGGCATCCTCGTCGCCGACGGCAACCCCGAGAAGATCGCCACTCTCGACGACCTGTGCGGCCGAAAGGTGGCCGTGCAGACCGCCACCAACCAGCTCTCGCTGCTCAAGTCCCATCAGGCCGAGTGCGAGAAGGCCGACGCCGGCAAGATCGACATCCAGACCTTCCCGAAGGACTCCGACGCCCAGCTGGCCCTGCGCTCCGGAAAGGTCGTGGCCCAGCTGCTGACCAAGCCGGCCGCCGGCTGGACGGCCAAGACGGCCGACGGCGGCAAGACGTTCGACCTCGTCGAGGACCCCGCCGCGCCCGGCGGCTACAACGCCTCGCCGAACGGGATCGCCGTCACCAAGCGATTGCCGGACCTGACCGACGCCATCCAGAAGGCCCTCCAGGCCCTGATCGACGACGGCACGGTGACCAAGATCTACGGCAAGTACGGCGTGTCCTCCATCGCGGTGAAGGAAGCCACCAAGAACGCGGCGGTCGACTGAGCATGGTCGAGCTGAAGACACCCCGGGACACGGCCGCGCCCGCACCCGACCGTGCGGCGGAGCACCTCCAGGTCGTCCCGGTGCGCCACTACGGCCGATGGGCCGCCGCCGTGGCCGCCCTGGCCGCACTCGTAGGGCTCGTGGGCTCGCTCGCCAAGAACGACAACCTGCGCTGGGACATCGTCGGCCGCTACCTCTTCGCCGACCTGATCTTCGAGGGCCTGATCACCACGCTGTGGCTGACCGCCGCGGCGATGGTCCTGGGACTCGGACTGGGCACCCTGGTCGCCGTGATGCGGCTGTCCTCGAGCCCTGTCCTGTACGGCCTGGCCACCTTCTTCGTGTGGATCTTCCGCGGCACACCCCTGCTCGTGCAGATCATCTTCTGGGGGTACGCCGCCGCCCTGTACAAGTACGTGAAGATCGGGGTGCCGTTCACCGACATCACCTTCTTCCAGGCCGAGACGAACACACTGCTCACCCCCGCCGTCGCGGCGCTGCTCGCCCTCGGCCTCAACGAGGCCGCCTACGCCTCGGAGATCGTGCGGGCCGGCATCCAGTCCGTCGACCCGGGCCAGACCGAGGCCGCGCACTCGCTCGGCATGCGCCCCGCCCTGACCATGCGCCGGATCGTGCTGCCGCAGGCCATGCGCGTCATCATCCCGCCGATGGGCAACGAGACCATCAACATGCTGAAGATGACCGCCCTCGTCTCGGTCATCTCGGCCCACGACCTGATGTCCAACATCCAAGACGTGTACGCGCAGAACTACCAGGTCATCCCCATGCTCGTGGTCGCGAGCCTGTGGTACCTCGCCCTGGTGACCCTGCTCGGCATCCCGCAGGCCTACCTGGAGCGCCGCTACGGCCGCGGCACCGCCCGCGCCCAGTACGTCTCGCCCCTGCGGCGCCTGCTCGGCGGCGCCGCAGGGCCCGTCGGACGAAACGACAAGGAGGGGGGCCGGTGAGCGCACCCATGGTGCACGCCGAGGGCGTGCGCAAGCACTACGGCCGGCTCGCGGTCCTCAAGGGCGTCGACCTCACCGTCCGGCGCGGCAGCGTCTGCTGCCTGCTCGGGCCGTCCGGATCGGGCAAGTCCACCTTCCTGCGCTGCATCAACCACCTGGAGAAGGTCGACGGCGGCCGGCTCACGGTCGACGGCGAGCTCGTCGGCTACCGCCAGCAGGGCGACAAGCTCCACGAACTGCGCGAGCGGGAGATCGCGGAGCGGCGCCGCGACATCGGCATGGTCTTCCAGCGCTTCAACCTCTTCCCGCACATGACGGCCCTGGAGAACGTCGTCGAGGCACCCGTACGGGTCGCCGGCGTCGCCCAGCGGCAGGCCCGCGAGGAGGCGCACCACCTGCTGGAGCGGGTGGGCCTCGCCGACCGGGCCGGGCACTACCCGGCGCAGCTCTCCGGTGGCCAGCAGCAGCGCGTGGCCATCGCCCGGGCCCTGGCCATGGAGCCCAAGCTGATGCTCTTCGACGAGCCGACCTCCGCCCTCGATCCCGAACTCGTCGGCGACGTCCTCGACGTGATGCGGCAACTGGCGGACGACGGGATGACCATGGTCGTCGTCACCCACGAGATCGGCTTCGCCCGCGAAGTGGCGGACACGGCCGTCTTCATGGACGAAGGAGTGATCGTCGAGGCGGGCGACCCGCGCCGGGTCCTGGTCGAACCGGAGCAGGAACGCACCCGCGCATTCCTGTCCAAGGTCCTGTGAGCGCCCCCTCCCGGCAGCGGCCCCGCCCCGCCGACCTGCTCGCCCCCGCCCGGACCCGTCACGCGCGCTACCTGCGCGGCCTGGCCGAACTCGTCGCCATCGACTCCGGGTCGTACAGCCCCGAAGGCGTGAACAAGGTCGCCGACTGGGTGCAGGCACGCCTGCGGACGCTGGGCTTCACCGTCGAGCGCATCCGCACCAGCGACGCGACGCGGCCGGCCCCCGGCACCATGCCACAGCGCACCGGCGACGTGCTGGTCGCCCGCAAGGCGGGCCGGCTCGCCGAGGCCGACGGCGGACGCAGGATTCTCCTGGCTGCCCACATGGACACCGTCTTCGAGGACGGCACCGCCGCCGAACGGCCCTTCACCCTCAAGGGCACGCTCGCGCACGGCCCCGGAGTCAGTGACGACAAGGGCGGACTCATGGCGGGCCT
This sequence comes from Streptomyces sp. NPDC001532, assembly GCF_040298625.1. Taxonomy (NCBI): domain Bacteria; kingdom Bacillati; phylum Actinomycetota; class Actinomycetes; order Kitasatosporales; family Streptomycetaceae; genus Streptomyces; species Streptomyces sp. NPDC001532. The sequence continues at coordinate 3,610 of NZ_JBEPAL010000015.1, read as the reverse complement.
GACGGCGCTGGAGGTCCTCGACGCGCAAGGAGTCGACCAGTACGCCGAGTTGGTCTTCCTCGCCACCCCCGACGAGGAGATCGGCTCACCCGCCAGCCGGCACATCACCGAAGCGGTGGCGCGCCGCGTCCACTACGCGCTCGGTCTCGAGTGCGCACGCGAGAACGGTGACCTGGTGATCGCCCGCAAGGGAGTCGCCGACTTCCGGCTCACCGTCACCGGCCGCGCCGCGCACGCCGGCATCGAGCCCGAGCGGGGAGCCAACGCGGCCCTCACGGCGGCGCACCTCGTCGTCGCGCTCCAGGCCCTCAACGGCGTCCGGGACGACGTCACCGTCAACGTCGGAGTCGTCCGGGCCGGCGAGCGGCCCAACATCGTCTGCCCCGAGGCCGAACTCCGCCTGGAGGTACGCGCGGCCACCACCGACGGCGTCCGCGGGATGAAGCGGGCCATCGAAGAGGTCGCCGCGCGCCCCGCGGTTCCCGGCACCACCGTGACCGTGGAGCAACTGGACGACTGCCCGCCCATGGAACCGACCGCCACGGCCCAGCGGATGTTCGCCGCCGCCAGGAACGCGGCGACGGAACTCGGACTGAGCCTCGGAGCCGCCGCCACCGGCGGGGTCGGCGACGCCAACCTCATCGCCGGCACGGGCGTCCCGGTCCTGGACGGGCTAGGTCCCGTCGGAGGCGCCGACCACACCCCGCAGGAATGGCTGGACACCGAGACCGTTCCCCAGCGTGTCGCCCTGCTCGCCGCCCTGATCGCCGCACTCGGCGACAGCGGCCACGGCGACGTATGACCGCCCGGCCCCCGGCCACCCCCCGGCCAGGGGCCGGGCTTCACAGCGCGGCCCCCCGCCACCTCACAAGCCACCTCACAAGCCACCCCCAGGCCACCTCCCGACCGGGAGCCCTGCTCCACAGCGCGGCTCCCCGGCCACCTGCCCGGCCACCTCCCCGGTCACCTCCCGACCGGGAGCCCTGCTCCACAGCTGAGCTCCCCGCCACTTCCCGACCGGGAGCCCTGCTCCACAGCGACGTCCCGACATCGCTCACCGCCCCAGGAGAACAGCATGCCTCGCCGCTCCCAGCCCACCCGGCGCCATGTGCTCGCCGGTGCCACAGCCCTCGCTCTCGCCTTCACCGCCGCCTCGGCCGCACACGCGGATCCGCGACAGGAAGCCCCGCAGCCGACCGGTTCGCTCGTCCTGATCGGCGGTGCCCTCAAGGAGAGCAACACCCAGGTGTACGGAGAGATCATCCGCAGGGCCGGCGGCGCCGGCGCCCGCATCGGCGTCCTCACCGCCGCCTCCGTCCCGGCCAGCCAGGACCCGCACGCCGACGACCCCGACCGGTGCGGCAACTCGGCCTGCAACGGCGCCTACTACGCCGAGCTGTTCAAGAAGCACGGGGCGGCCGACGCCCAGTGGATCCCCATCGACCTCGACCACGTCGCGAACGCCGACTCCGACGCGGTCGTCGACCAGGTCGAATCCATGACCGGGTTCTTCTTCGGCGGCGGCGACCAGTACCGGTACGTCACCACCCTGCTGCACGGGCACCGGCACACCGACTCCAAGGTGCTCGCCGCCATCCGCGCCAAGCTTGCCGACGGCGCGGTCGTCGCCGGAACCTCCGCGGGAGCACAGATCGCCTCCGGCCCCGAGATGATCACCGGCGGCGACTCCTACCCGGCACTGCGGGACGGCAGCGCGCCCGGCTACTTCGACGACCCCACACGCCTCGGCTACCTGCCCGAGGGCGGATTCGGCCTCCTGCGCTCCGGACTCATCGACACCCACACCGGCGCGTACGGCCGCGAAGGCCGGGCCGTGCGCCTCGCCGCGGACACCGGCCACGACCGCGTCTACGCCCTCCAGGAGAACAGCGCCCTCGTCGTCGACCGTCCCGGAACACACGCCGAGACCATGACCGTCCTCGGTCCGAACGGCGTGGGCGTCCTGGACCTCCGGGACGCCCGCCCGCGCACCACCCCGGCGGGATGGGCCCAGACCGGGGCCAGATACTCCCACCTCACCGACGGCGACCGGTACGACGCCCGCCGCTGGGCCCTGCGCCCCGCCCCCGGCAAGCGCCCCCTGATCCCACGCGGGACATCCCCCGTGCCCGCCAACACCGACGTCTTCTACTCGGTCGACAACCCGGCGGGCGTCCCGTACTCCTTCCTGAACACCGCCCGTGCGCTCGCGGCGACCCGCGCGCAGCGCACCGCCACCGCCACCACCCACGAGACCGGCCCCCGCTTCACGGTCACCTTCACCCAGCGCCCCGGCTTCTCCGCCTGGACGAGCGACGGCACCACCGCGCAGACGCTCCACGACCTGCGCATCGACATCGCACCGCAGTGACCCGCCTCGCAAACAGCCACCCCTGGGCGAAGCCGAACCGTACGCCGGTCCGGCTCCGCCGCTTTCCGGCGAGCGCTAGGCTCGGCACCGGCGCACCGCAAGATCCGAAAGGAGCCCTCATGGCCTCCGGCACACTCGCCGACGACATCCGTCTCCGACTGGGCGACCTCAGCCCGGCCGAACGGAAGGTCGCCCGAGTGCTCCTGGCCGCCTACCCCGCAGCCGGCTTCGAGACCGTGGCCACCCTCGCGGAACGCGCCGCCGTCAGCGCCCCCACCGTGCTGCGCTTCGTCGCGCGCCTCGGCTACAGCGGCTTCCCCGAGTTCCAGGCCGCCCTGCGCGCCGAACTCGACCAGCGCAACGCCTCACCCCTGTCGCTGTACGAGGGCGCCGACGACGCCTCCGGTGACGACTCGGCCGCGGGCCTCATGGCGCGCAGCAGCCGGCTGTTCGCCACCGCCGTGTCGCAGACCCTGGCCGAGACCCCACCGCACGACCTCGAACGGGCCGTCGCGCTGCTCTCCGACCGCAAGCGGCGCATCACCCTGGTCGGCGGGCGCTTCACCCATCTGCTCGCCCAGTATCTCGGCCTGCACCTCATGCAGTTGCGCGACGAGGTCCAGCTCCTGCCCGAGCGCGACGTCGAGCGCGCCGCCGCCCTCGCCCGGCTGGGCCGCCGTGACGTCCTCGTCGTCTTCGACTACCGCCGCTACGAGGACGACAAGGTGGCGCTCGCCCAGCTGACCCAGGAACAGGGCGGCAAGGTCGTCGTCTTCACCGACACCTGGCTGTCACCCGCCAGCGCCCACGCCGAAGTGGTCCTCCCCAGCCAGGTCACCACTCCCTCCCCGTACGACAGCCTCGTGCCGACCCTCGCCGTCATCGAGACCGTCGTGGCCGGTCTCATCACGGCCCTCGGCGACGAGGCGCACCAGCACATGCGGCACAACGAGGAGGTCGCCCGCCGCATCGGCCTGGTCTGACGGCGACGCGCCCTGTACCGTCCCGGCCACTCACCGGCCCACGAAAGCCCGGCAGAGCGTGGCACCGGCCACGAGCACTGACGATCGGGGACGCACTGGCAACCCTCACCGACGCAGCCGCATCGCGTGTCAGGGATACTCGGGCGATGTCGAACAACGCGCTAGCTGTATTGACCCGCAGGGTTGTTCACGCGGGTGATGGGTGGCTGGCCGCCGAGTGCGGTGTGGCAGCGGTGGTGGTTGTAGGTGTGCAGGA
>NZ_JBEPAL010000014.1:0-159760 GCF_040298625.1 Streptomyces sp. NPDC001532 | reverse complement strand
GCTGTCCCGCTCGGGCGCGGGGGCCGCCCCCCGGCCGCCCCCACGCGACCGAGTCGCCGAAGTCGCCGCGCAGCGCGTGTCCGAGGGAGGTCGTGTAGCGCTCCAGGAGCGGCCGGTCGAATCCGTACTCCGTGCGCAGTTCGGCCAGCCGCTCGGGGGTGACCTGGGTGGAGTTCAGTCCCGCGCCCGCCATCGCGGCGACCGGGTCGCCGGGCAGCAGGTCGAGCAGGACGAAGGCCAGGGTGTACGCGGCCCACAGCACGCCGGCGGACTGCACGAGCCGCCACAGCACGTACCGAGTCATCGTGGTCCTTTGGTGTTCACGCGAGGTGTCCCACGCGGCCGGCGGGAGGTCAGCTCTTCCAGGTGTCGTGCAGCCGCACTCCGCCGGACGCGCCGAGCGTCAGGTCGTGGACGCGGCCGGAGACGCCGATCAGGGCCTCCTGGTCGACGATCGGCAGGACGTACGCGGCCCGCACGACGAGTTGCTGGGCGCGGGCGACCAGCTTGTCGCGCTCGGCGGTGTCGGTGGTGGCCGCCTGGTCGTCCAGGACGGTGTCGAGTTCGCCCGCCGGGAGCCGGTAGGAGTTGATCTGGTGCGTGGAGTAGAGGGTGCGCAGGGCGTCGGGGTCGGCCCGCGTGAGGTCGCCGCCCCACAGGGCGTCGTAGTCGCCGGTCTGGATGGTCTGCGGGAACTGGGTGACCTGGAGCTGCTTGATGACCAGCTCGATGCCGACGTCCTTGAGCTGCTGCTGGACGAGTTCGAGGGCGGAGCGGTAGGAGCCCGCGTTGCTGAAGGTGACCACGGTCAGGCTGAGCTTCTGCCCGTCCTTGGTGCGGATGCCGTCCTTGCCCTCGGTCCAGCCGGCCTCGGTCAGCAGGGACTTCGCCTTGGCGGGGTCATGGGCGAGGTCCTCGGAGAGGTCCGTGTAGCCGGGAGTGGTGCGGGACAGGACGCTGGTGGCGGCGCGGGTGCCGGTGGGGAAGACGGCCGCGGCGATCTCGGACCGGTTGATCGCGGCCTGGGCCGCCTGCCGGACCCGGGCGTCCTTGGTGAGCGGACGCGCGTTGTTGAAGCCGAGGTTGAACACCACACCGGGGTTGGCCCGTCGTACGACGCGGGCGTCGCCGCGGCGCAGCACGGCCTCGTCCTGGCGGCGCACTCCGGCGATCACGTCGACCTGTCCCGAGCCGAGGCTGCCGGCGCGCACCCCGGATTCGGCGACCACGGTGAACTCGACGGTGTCGAGGTACGCTTCGCCCTTCTTCTTCCAGGCGGCGGAGCCCCAGGCGTAGCCGGTGCGCTTCTTCAGGGTGAGGTTCTGGTTCTGGCGGTAGGCGGACACCGTGAAGGGCCCGGAGCCGTGGACGCCTTCGGCGCAGCGCTGCTGAGGGGTGCGGGCGGTGTCGGCGGCGGAGACCAGGCCGAGCGCCGGCGTGGAAGTGGCCTGCAGGAACTGGGCGTTGGGCCGGTCGAAGGTGATCTGGACGGTCGACTTGTCGATGACCTTCGTCCCGCGGTAGCCGTTGAGGTGGCCCTGGGCCAGGATCGCCAGTCCGCCGAGCTCGGGTATGGCGTCGAAGTTCTTCTTGACCGCCTCCGCGTCGACGGGTGACTTGTCGCTGAAGGTGGCGCCGGAGCGCAGATGGAAGGTGAAGGTCCGGGCGTCGTCGGTGACTTCCCAGCTCTTCGCGAGCCAGGGCACGATGCGTCCGGTCGACGGGTCCTGGTCGGTGAGCGAGTCGACGGTCTGGCGCAGCGCGTACAGGGTGTCGCTGCTGCCGACCTGCTGCGGGTCGAGGCATCCGGCGTCGGTGGCGACGGCGAAGGTGAGTCTGCCGCCGGTCACGGGCGGACCGGCGTCGGCGTCCGAACTGCCGGACGCGGCGCCGCCGCAGGCGCTGAGCGAGGCGACGAGAGGGAGCGTCAGGGCCAGGGCCAGGGCCGAGGACGACCGGGAGGGACGTCGGCGATCCTTGTTCACGGGTGGTGTCTCCTGCGGGACGGGACGAGGGCAGGGCGGATCTGAAGCACTGCCGGGAGGTGGCTCTGCGGGACCGCGTCAGGGCCCGGCGCCGGGAGGCGCACGGAAGAGGGGCCGCGGGGAGGCGGATTCAGGCGGTGGGACACACCGCGCTGTTCACGCGCTGCAGATCGATGTGGCGACGGGACGACAACAGCGTCTCGACGGGAAGGAACGCGGTGCCACGGGCGGGGAAAAGCGCGCTGCGCATCTGTTTTCCCCTCCCGTTGGATCCCTGTTGGATCGAACCGGCGTCACCCGATAATGGGCGTACCGTAACCGGGGGCGACAACTGCCGTCAATGGCTTGTTTCTTCCGCCGGGAAGCCGCGTGGCATCATGAGCGGAACATTGACCGGTGCGTCGGAAAGGAAAAGCATGACCTCCTTGAACGGTGATCTTCTGGCCACGATCGAGGCGGAGCGGGAGATCTACCGCACGTTCTACAAGTTCTTCCGGCTGGTGGACACGGGCCGGTACGAGCAGTTGGTCGACTGCTTCACCAAGGACGCGTTGATCGAGTACGACGTGATGCCCGGGCCCGTCCAGCGCTTCCACGGACGGGACGAATTCACCTCCTTCATGTCCGCGGGCCGGGTCCCGCGGCGTGAACCGACGGTCGCCCATGTCCTCGGGCAGACCCTCATCGAGTGGACCGACGGCAGGCCTCACGTGCAGGCTTACGCCACGGTCTGGCACTGGAGCGCCACCCGCACGGTCGACGGGCGGCACCGGCCCGCGGACTGGACCGTGGTGGGGCTCGTCGAGGACGACTTCGAGCAGGAGGACGGCCGCTGGCTGATCAGCCGCCGTTTCGTCGCGCCCGTCGCGGGGCTGGTCGCCGCGGGCCGGGGCCCTTTCTGAAGGTGTGCGGTGACGTTGTCCGGGACACCGGTGACGGTGTTCCCGCACATCGGTGACACCTGTTCGGACACTTCGGTGACATGCATTCGGAGACTCCGGTGACATGCATTCGGGGAATCCGGTGACATGCATTCGGGGACTTCGGTGACGGATATTCACAGAGACCGGTGACTTTCATTCGGACACTTCGGTGACAGTGATTCGGGGACATCGGTCACACATTCCCCGGCGGGGCCGGCCGCCCCTTTTCCGGCCTCGTGCGGGAACGGGGCGTCCGCCCCCTGAGCCACTGTGGCAACATTCACGTTTCAACGGGTGTGCGGCAGGTGCGGGAAACCGGCGACGGACCCACCAAAGGCGAGCGGCCGGTTTTTGACATTGCAGCAACGTTCAGCGTGTACGGTCGATTAGGTCCTGCCGCAAGCGTGTCCTCGTCCATGCTGTGCCACTGCGCCCCGCCCGGTGCCCCGGACAGTGCCGTCCGGTCTTGAGCCCGGCGGAAGCCTCACGAGTCGGCGATCGCCTCGCCGCACCCACTCCTTCGCGAACCTCATCCCGCCTACGAGCCATGGATGACGTGCGGGCACCTCGGCAGCGGCACCGCTGGAGCTGGACCGGGCACGCCCGGACAGGCATCCGTACGCAGAGTCGAGGGGGAGATCATGACAAGCACGCTGCACACCACCGGCTGGACGGGCAGCGGTGCGGGGCCCTTCCGGGAGGGGTCCGCGATCCATATACCGGGGCGCCTGGAATCCGACGACGAGGAGCGAATACCGCCGGACGAGGTGTGCCTGTCGCTCCAGAGCCTCGAACTGGCCAATCTAGGTGTGCGCCGCGCCCTCGTCCACGAACAGATCCGGACGGTGCTGGACGCCCAGGACCGGCGCGGCCACGCGTACTGCATGTGGCTGGCGATCGTCACCCTGCTGTACACGGGCGACCTGGTCCTGGCGCGTGCCGAGTGCCGCCAACTGGCCCTGGACCCGCGGTGGTCGCGCTCTCCGCAGCACCAGGCGCTGCTGACGCTGATGCGGGCCCGCATCAGCCTCCTGGCCGGTGACGGCGTCAAGTCGGCGGCCCTGCTCGGCGAGGCCCTGGTCCGTGGTCTGCCGGCGCCTCTGACGCAGCTGGCCGTCGCCTGGCTGGTCGAGTCCCATGTCCTGGCCGGTGAGACGAACGCCGCGCACAAGGTGCTGCTGGCGCACGATCTGGCCGACCGCCTGGAGCCCGATCTGCCCGACCTGGCGTACGTCCTGGCGGCCCGCGGGACCTTGCACATGGCGACCGGCCGGTTCCAGCACGCCCTGGCCGACTTCACCGCCTGCGGACGGGTCCTCACCGCGCAGGGCGTGACCAACCCGGCGGTCGTCCCCTGGCGTTCACGGGCCGCGTTCGCGGCTCTCGCCACCCGGCGGCACGACCTGGCCCTCGCGCTGGCCGGCGACGAACTGACCGCGGCCCGCACCTGGGGCGCCCCGCGCGGCGTCGGCCTGGCCCTGCACGCGGTGGCCATGGCCGGCCGGGACAACGGTTCCGTCGCCCTGCTGGAAGAGGCCGTGGATCTCCTCGACCTCGCCCACGCGCGCGGCGAACTCGTGCACGCCCTGCACGACTTGGCGGTCGTGCAGGGTGAGCGCGGCGACCCGGCGGCGGCCCGCGCCCGGCTGGAGGCCGCCTGCGCGGTCGCGCGCGAGTGCCGGGCCGGCCTGTGGAGGGACCGGCTCAGCACGGCCCTGGAGCGGCAGGACCTGCCCGAGCTGACCAGTCAGGAACTGCGGATCAGCGAACTGGCCCGGGCCGGATACAGCAATCGGCAGATCGCGGAAACCCTCTTCCTGGCGGTACGCACCGTCGAGTTCCATCTGTCGAGCGTCTACCGCAAACTCGGTATCTCCGGCCGGCGAGAGCTGTATTCGGCACTGAGTACACCACCGTCCTGATACGGGTACGTCCTGATAGAGGCACGTCCTGATATGGGTATACGTCCCGCGACGCGCCGTCTCCCCCACCAGGAGGCGGCGCGTTCGCATTCCCACGGGCACCGTGGGAGCACCGCAGAGAACCCTACGGTTCGACCGTAGGATTCACCGGCACCTCTGTACGTGGACTTAACGAGATGCGAGCCTCGAATGGCAGGACAGCACGGATCGACAGCCGTCCACGACAGAGGGGGTTTCTTCGTCCATGGCACATCAGCCGGATCTCGCGGAGACCGTGAAAAAGCTCGTCGAACGCGTACAGGAACTCGAGGACGTACGGGAACTCAACCGGCTGCGGTCCGAGTTGCCGCGCCGTATCAACGACGGGCAGTGGGCACGGATAGGAGAGCTGTTCTCCCGGTCGGCGCACCTGGACTACCAGCACCTCGGCCAGGTCACCGGCCGGGCGGCGATCCAGGAGTACTTCACCTCGCTCCCCGACCTCATCCAGCAGGACAAGCCCGGCTCCCAGCTGCTGGTCAAGCAGTTCGTGCACGGCCATGACGTGGAGGTCTCCGGCGACCGGGCCACCGGCGTCAGCTACTTCGAGGAGCGCGTGGTCTTCGACGACGAGAGCGCCTGGGTGGCCGGCAGGTTCACCGACACCTACGTCCGCGAGGACGGCCGGTGGCTCTTCGAGCGCATCGAACTCGACCTGTACTGGGTTCTCCCGCACTCCGAGGGCCTGGTGCGCAAAACGGCGCCCGAGAAGGATTGAGGGAATTCCCTTGCTTCAGAAGAACACGACGAAGCGGCTCGGCTACTGGCTTCTGCATCTGCACCGGCTTTTCGACGAGGCGACCGGCCGGGCGCTGGCCGGGGAGAACCTGAACCGGCGCCAGTGGCAGGTGCTGCACGCCATCAGTATCGGCGTGGACAAGGCCGCCGATATCGATGCCGCGTTCGCACCGTTCCTGGCGGTGGACGGCGAGACCACATATCAGGGCGTCATCGATGATTTCGCGGGTCGCGGATGGGTCGTGGTGACAGCGGGAACCGCCGCCCTCACCGATTCCGGGGCCGCGGCCCACGAACGCGCGGAGAAGCTTGTCAACGCGCACGCCGCCCGTTCCCTCGTCGGAATATCCGAAGCCGAATTCCTCGCCGCGAACGACGTCCTGGCCCGCATCGCAGCGAATCTCGAGAGCGAGTAGCGAAACGTGCCGTCTTTGACCCGAAGCCGCACCCGCCGGAGGTTCTGATGCCCCACCCCGCCGCCCCGACCCGCGAGGAACTCGTCGACGCCGCCGCCAAGCTGGTGCCGCTGCTGCGCTCACGGTCGCTGTGGATCGACGAGCACCGGCGACTGCCGCAGGACGTCGTCACGGCGATCGAGGACTCGGGCCTGCTGCGCATGCAGGTCCCCGCGCAGTACGGCGGCTACGAGTCGGACGCGCGCACCTTCACCGACGTGCTCGCCGAGATCGCCAAGGGCAACAGCTCGGTCGCCTTCTGCCTCTCCGTCTACGCCTCGCTGGGCTGGATGGCCGCCCTGTGGCCCGACGAGGCACTCGACGAGTTGTTCTCGGACCCCCATGTCCGCATCAGCGGCACCACCGCGGCGACCGGCACCGTCCGGCCCACCGAGGGCGGTTACCTGCTCAGCGGCAGCTGGCGGTTCAACAGCGGTGTCCTGCACAGCCAGTGGAAGATCAGCGTGGCCCTGCCCGAGAACCCGGACGAGCGGAGCGTCCCGCTCTTCTGCCTCGTCCCGGTGGCCGACCTGCGCGTCGAGGACGACTGGCACACCATCGGGCTCCAGGGCTCCGGCAGCGTCACCACCGTCGCGGAGGACGTCTTCGTTCCCGAGCACCGAGTGATCACCGGCGCGGACTTCTACCAGAACGTCTCCAAGTCGCGGATCAACGCCCCCAAGGCGCACTACCGCGTCCCCGTGCTCGTCACCACCAACGCCATCCAGAGCGGCCAGTTCATCGGCGCCGCCCGGTACGCCCTGTCGAGCTTCCTGGAACGGCTTCCCGGACGCCCGCTGACGTACACCGACTACCCCAGCCAGCGGGACGCGCCGCTGACCCACCTCCAGGTCGGCGAGGCCGCACTGCTCGTCGAGGACGCGGAGCTGCGCGCCCGGCACTTCACCGAGCTCATCGCCGGCAAGGTCGCGCGAGGTGAGCCGTGGAGCACGCAGGAGCGGGTCGCCGCGCGGGTGCAGATCGGCTGGATCGCCCGGCAGACCAAGGCGGCCGTCGACATCCTCGCGGCGGCGAGCGGCGGCTCGTCGATCCACAAGGAGACACCCATCGTCCGGATCCAGCGGGACCTGCACGCGGCCTCGCTGCACGCCATGATCACGCCCGGCGTCAACATCGAGCTGTACGGCCGGTCCCTGAGCGGGCTGGCTCCCAACACGGCCTACCTCTGAGCCGGCGCCGGACGACCACGCCCCCGCCCGCACCGCGCACCTCGCGCCCGCCGCACCCTCGCGGCCGCCACGCACCTCGCGGCCACCGCACCTTCGCGGCCACCGCACACCTCACAGCCGCCACGCACCTCGCAGCCGCCGCACCTCGCGCCCACCCCACCCGCACAGGCCGAGCCCGGCTCCCCCACGGCCCGAGCCCGGCTCCCCCACGGCCCGCACCCGGTGCCCCCACCGCCCGCACCCGGCTCCCCCGCGCGCCGCACCCGCACCCCTTCCGCCCCTCCCAGCAAGCACGCACGCCGCAAGCAAGCACGCACGCACGCACGCCCCGAGAGGAGACACGCATGGACGCTTCCGTCATCGTCGTCGGTGCCGGACCCGCCGGACTCACGCTGGCCGGGGAACTGCGCCTGGCGGGCGTGGACGTCCTCGTCCTCGAACGCCTGGCGGAACGCACCGGCGAGTCCCGCGGCATCGGCCTCACCGTCCGCACCATGGAGGTCTTCGACCAGCGTGGCCTGCTGCCGCGGTTCGGCGAGATCGAGACCAGCGACGCCGGCCACTTCGGCGGGCTCCCGCTCGACCTCACCGTCCTCGGCGCCGCGCACAGTGCCGCCCGCACCGTTCCGCAGTCCCGCACCGAAGCCGTGCTGGAGTCGTGGGCGCGGGAGCTGGGCGCCGACATCCGGCGGGGCCAGGAGGTCACCGGGCTCTCCGAGGACGCCGACGGCGTGACGGTCGGCGTCGCCGGCGCGGAGCGCCCGCTGCGAGCCCGGTACGTGGTCGGCTGTGACGGTGGCCGCAGCACGGTCCGCACGCTGGCCGGCTTCGACTTCCCCGGCACCCCCGCGACGACCGAGCTGTACCTCGCCGACCTCCGGGGAGTGGACCTCGCGCCCAAGATGACCGCCGATCCGTCCGCGGACGGTCTGGTGATGATCGCGCCCCTGCCCGGCGGCATCACCCGGATCATCGCCGCCGAACGCGGCACACCCCCGGCCCGGCGGACCGCGCCCCCGGAGTTCAGCGAGGTCGCCGATGTCTTCAAGCGCCTGACCGGCACCGACATCTCCGCCGCCGAACCGGTCTGGGTCAGCGCCTTCACCGACGCCGCCCGCCAGGTCACGCAGTACCGGCGGGGCCGGGTGCTGGTGGCGGGCGACGCCGCCCACGTCCACCTCCCGGCCGGCGGCCAGGGCATGAACACCTCCGTCCAGGACTCGGTCAACCTCGGCTGGAAGCTGGCCGCGGTGGTCCGGGGCACGGCGCCCGAGACGCTGCTGGACACCTACCACTCCGAGCGCCATCCGGTCGGCAGCCGGCTGCTCGCCAACACCCGGGCGCAGAGCCTGCTCATCCTCGGCGGCGACGAGGTGACGCCCGTGCGCGAGGTCCTCACCGAGCTCCTGGAACACACCGAGGTCACCCGTCATCTGGCGAGCCGGGTCAGCGGACTGGACATCCGCTACGACGTCGGCGGCGGCCGCCACCCGCTGCTGGGCGCCCGCCTTCCCGAACTCGCCCTGGACCGCGGCACCGAGCGCACCACCAGCACCCGGCTGCTGCGCTCCGGACGCGGACTGCTGCTCGACCTCACCGACAACGCCACGCTCCGCCGGCGCGCCGACGGGTGGACCGACCGCGTCGACCTCGTGACCGCCGCACCCCGCGAGGTCCCCGACGACAGCCCGCTGGCCGGCACGACTTCGGTCCTGCTGCGGCCCGACGGCCACGTCGCCTGGGCCGCGCCCGGCAGCCACCACGACCTGCCGACAGCACTGGAGCGCTGGTTCGGCCCGGCCCGCTGAACCCGCACCACCACCAGCCCCAGAAGGAGAACAATGCACAGCACACTGATCGTGGCCCGTATGGCGCCCTCCTCCGCCCAGCACGTCGCCGACCTCTTCGGCGCGTTCGACCGGACGGACATGCCCGGCCGGATGGGCACCCGGCGGCGGCAGCTCTTCGAGTACCGAGGGCTCTACTTCCACCTGCAGGACTTCGACGCGGACGACGGCGCGGGGCGCATCGAGGACGCCAAGTCCGACCCCCGCTTCATCACCATCAGCGACGACCTGAAGCCGTACATCGAGGCCTACGACCCGGCGACTTGGCGCTCCCCCGCGGACGCCATGGCCCGCCGCTTCTACGAATGGAGCGCCTGATGACCGGCATCTCGCGCCGCCGGGTCGCCATCACCGGCGTCGGCGTCATCGCGCCGGGCGGGCAGGGCGCCAAGGCGTTCTGGAACCTGCTCACCGACGGCCGTACGGCGACCCGTCGCATCTCGCTGTTCGACCCGGCGGCGTTCCGCTCGCAGGTGGCCGCCGAAGTCGACTTCGACGCCGAGCTGTCCGGCCTGACGCCCCAGGAGGTCCGCAGGATGGACCGGGCCGCGCAGTTCGCCGTGGTCACGGCCCGTGAGGCGGTCGCCGACAGCGGCCTCGTCTTCGAGGAGCTCGACCCGCGCCGCACCGGCGTCACCATCGGCAGTGCCGTCGGCGCCACCATGGGCCTGGACCAGGAGTACCGCACCGTCTCCGACGGCGGCCGGCTCGAACTGGTCGACCACACCTACGCCGTTCCGCACCTGTACAACTACATGGTCCCGAGTTCCTTCGCGGCGGAGGTCGCCTGGGCCGTCGGCGCCGAGGGCCCGGCCACGGTCGTCTCCACGGGCTGCACCTCGGGGCTGGACGCCGTCGGCTACGCCGCCGACCTGATCCGCGAGGGCACCGTGGACGTGATGGTGGCGGGCGCCACCGACGCGCCCATCTCGCCGATCACGGTCGCCTGCTTCGACGCCATCAAGGCCACCACCCCGCGCAACGACGACCCCGAGCACGCCTCACGGCCCTTCGACGCGAGCCGCAACGGCTTCGTGCTCGGCGAGGGTTCGGCGGTGTTCGTCCTGGAGGACCTGGAGCGGGCCCGGGCACGCGGGGCGCGGATCTACGCCGAGGTCGCGGGCTTCGCCACGCGTTCCAACGCCTTCCACATGACGGGCCTGCGCCCGGACGGCAAGGAGATGGCGGAGGCGATCCGGGTCGCGCTCGACGAGGCGCGTCTCAACCCCGACGACATCGACTACATCAACGCGCACGGCTCGGGCACGAAGCAGAACGACCGGCACGAGACGGCGGCGTTCAAGCGCAGCCTCGGTGAGCACGCGTACCGCACACCGGTCAGCTCCATCAAGTCGATGGTCGGGCACTCGCTCGGGGCCATCGGCTCCATCGAGATCGCCGCGTCGGTGCTGGCGATGGTCCACAACGTCGTACCGCCCACCGCCAATCTGCACACGCCCGACCCCGAGTGCGATCTGGACTACGTACCGCTGACCGCCCGCGACCAGCTCACGGACGCCGTGCTGTCGGTGGGCAGCGGGTTCGGCGGGTTCCAGTCCGCGATCGTGCTGGCCGACCCCGAGCGGGCGGCGCGATGACCCGGCGCACGCTCGTCACCGGCCTCGGTGTGATCGCGCCGACCGGTCTGGGCATCGAGGAGTACTGGGCGGCCACCCTCGCCGGGCGCAGCGCGATCCGCCCGGTCAGCCGCTTCGACGCGACGCCGTACCCGTCCCGGCTGGCCGGTGAGATCAGCGGCTTCGACGCCGCCGCCCACCTGCCGGGCCGGCTGCTGCCGCAGACCGACCGAATGACGCGGCTGGCGCTGGTCGCCGCCGACTGGGCGTTCGCGGACGCCCGACTGGTTCCGGCGGACCTGCCGGAGTACGACGTCGGCGTGATCACCGCGAGCCATTCGGGCGGCTTCGAGTTCGGGCAGAACGAGCTGAAGGCCCTGTGGAGCAAGGGCGGCCAGCACGTCAGCGCCTACCAGTCGTTCGCCTGGTTCTACGCGGTCAACAGCGGGCAGATCTCGATCCGCGGCGGGCTGCGCGGGCCCAGCAGCGTGGTCGTCAGCGACCAGGCCGGCGGTCTCGACGCCCTCGCCCAGGCCCGCCGGCAGATCCGCAAGGGCACCTCCGTGGTGATCTCCGGCGCGGTGGACGCCTCGATCTGCCCGTGGGGATGGGTGGCGCAGCTGACCAGCGGACGGCTCAGCACGGCCGACGACCCCGAGCGCGCCTACCTGCCGTTCGACGCACGCGCGGCCGGGCACGTACCCGGTGAGGGCGGCGCACTGCTCGTCCTGGAGGCGGAGGAGCACGCCCGCGAGCGCGGCGCGCCCCAGGTGTACGGCGAGATCGCCGGCCACGCCTCCACGGTGGACCCGCGTCCCGGCAGCGACCGCGCTCCGACCTTGCAGCACGCCGTCGAATCGGCCCTCGCCGACGCCGGCGTGGAACCGGACGACATCGACGTGGTCTTCGCCGACGCCGCCGCCGTGCCCGAGCTGGACCGGGCCGAAGCCGAGGCGATCACCAAGGTGTTCGGTGTCCGTGGCGTGCCGGTGACCGCGCCGAAGACGACGACGGGCCGGCTGTACTCCGGTGCCGCGCCGCTCGATCTGGCCGCGGCCCTGCTGTCGATCCGCGACGGCGTGATCCCGCCGACCACCGGCTCCGTCGCCTCGCCCGCCTACGACATCGACCTGGTGACCGGCGCGCCGCGGCCGGCCCCGGTCCGCACCGCTCTCGTGCTGGCCCGCGGCCACGGCGGATTCAACTCCGCGCTGGTCGTGCAGGCCGCCGACGCCTCGACCCACTGACGAAAGGCCCCGACATGTCCGCCACCGAATTCACCCTGTCCGAGCTCAGGACGATCCTCCTGGAAGCCGCCGGCACCGACGAGCAGGTCGACCTGGACGGCGACATCGCCGACCTCGACTTCAACGACCTCGGCTACGAGTCGCTCGCGCTGCTGGAGACCGCCGGGCGCATCGAGCGCACCTACGACATCAGCCTCGACGAGGAGGCCTTCGCCGAGGCCCGTACGCCGCGCGCGCTGATCGACCTCGTCAACTCCCATCTGTCGGCCGCCCGCGCCGTCTGACCGCACTCCGCCCGCCCGGAAAGGACACTCACGCATGACCGAGAAAACCAGGGTCGCACTGGTCACGGGGGCCACCAGCGGCATCGGGCTCGCCTCGGCGCGGCTGCTGGCGGAACAGGGCCACCGGGTCTTCCTGTGCGCCCGGGACGCGACGGCGGTCTCCGACACCGTCAAGCAGCTCCAGAACGAGGGTTTCGACGTCGACGGCACCACCGGTGACGTGCGCTCCCAGGAGCAGGTGGCCGAGGTAGTGCGGGCCGCGGTGGAGCGGTTCGGCCCGATCGACGTCCTGGTCAACAACGCGGGCCGCAGCGGCGGCGGGGTCACCGCCGACATCGCCGACGAGCTGTGGGACGACGTCATCGCCACCAACCTCACCAGTGTCTTCCTGGTCACCCGCGAGGTGCTCAACACCGGCGGCATGCGCCACAAGGACCGCGGCCGGATCATCAACATCGCCTCCACCGCCGGCAAGCAGGGTGTGGTCCTCGGCGCGCCGTACTCCGCCTCCAAGCACGGCGTCGTCGGCTTCACCAAGGCCCTCGGCAACGAGCTGGCGCCGACCGGCATCACCGTCAACGCCGTCTGCCCCGGCTATGTCGAGACCCCCATGGCCCAGCGCGTCCGCCAGGGCTACGCGGCCGCCTACGACACCACCGAGGACGCCATCCTCGAGAAGTTCCAGGCCAAGATCCCGCTCGGCCGCTACTCCACGCCCGAGGAGGTCGCCGGCCTCGTCGGCTACCTGGCCTCCGACACCGCCGCCTCCATCACCGCGCAGGCGCTGAACGTCTGCGGCGGCCTCGGCAACTTCTGACCGCCCCCCATCACCCTGCCACGAAGGAGAGTTCACGATGACCGTCCGCGAGGTCGAGCACGCGATCACCGTGCACGCCCCGGCCGCCGAGGTCTACCGGCTGCTCGCCGAGGTGGAGAACTGGCCGCGGCTCTTCCCGCCCTCCGTGTACGTCGAGTACCTGGAGCGGGAGGGCGACCAGGAGCGCATCCGGATCTGGGCCACCGCCAACGGCGAGGCCAAGAACTGGACGTCGCGGCGCGAACTGGACCCGCAGGCGCTGCGGATCGCCTTCCGTCAGGAGGTCTCCGCGCCGCCGGTCGCCGAGATGAGCGGCACCTGGGTCATCGAGCCGCGCGGGGAGCGGGAGACGCATCTGCGGCTGCTGCACTCCTACCGCGCGGTCGACGACGACCCCGAGGGGCTGAAGTGGATCGACGAGGCCGTCGACCGCAACAGCCGTGAGGAGCTCCCGGGGCTGAAGGCCGGCCTCGAGGAGGCCACCCGGACGGCGGAGCTGACGCTCTCCTTCGAGGACTCGGTCCAGGTCGAGGGCTCCGCCAAGGATCTGTACGACTTCGTCAACGAGGCCGACCGCTGGGTGGAGCGGCTGCCGCACGTCGGCTCGGTCACGCTGACCGAGGACACCCCCGGACTCCAGGTGCTGCGCATGGAGACCCGGGCCGTGGACGGCTCCACGCACACCACGGAGTCGGTGCGGGTCTGCTTCCCGCACCAGCGGATCGCGTACAAGCAGACGACGCTGCCCGCGCTGATGACGCTGCACACCGGCTACTGGGAGTTCAGCACCGGCGACGACGGCACCGTCACCGCCACCTCGCAGCACACGGTCGTGCTCAACCCGGACAACATCACCAAGGTGCTCGGCCCGGACGCCGGTGTCGCCGAGGCGCGCACGTTCGTGCGGGACGCGCTCGGCGCCAACAGCCGGGCCACCCTGGAGCACGCCAAGCGGTTCGCGGAAGCCGGGCGTTGACCGGGACCGTGGCCGTCGTCGGGGCGGGCCCGGTGGGCCTGCTCCTCGCCGGGGACCTGCGCACGCACGGCGTCCCGACGGTGGTGCTGGAGCAGCGCGTCGAGCCGATGACCGAGTCACGGGCGTCCACCTTGCACACCCGCACGATGGAGGTGCTGGAGGAGCGCGGTGTCCTCGACCGGCTCGGCCCCCTGCCCGACGGCGGCCCGGGCCACTTCGGCGGACTGCGGCTGGACCTGAGGGCGGCGGACCCCGGCCACCGCCACGCCGGGCAGTGGAAGTGCCCGCAGAAGCGGCTGGAGGCGGTGCTCCAGGAACGGGCGGTGGAACTCGGGGCGGATGTGCGGCGCGGCCGGCGGGTGGTCGCCGTGCACGACCGCGGCGACGACGTGCTCGTCGAGTACGTCGCCTCCGACGGCCGCCGCTCCTCGCTGGCCTGCTCCTACGTGGTCGGCTGCGACGGCGGGGACAGCACCGTCCGCCGTGCGGCGGGCTTCGGTTTCCCGGGGCACGACGCGCGGCGCGAGATGCTGCGGGCGGACGTCGCCGGGCTCGACATCCCCGACCGGCGCTTCGAACGCCATCCGCACGGCCTGGCCACCGCCCACCGCTGGCCCGACGGGAGCACCCGGGTGATGGTGCACGTGTTCGGCGCGAAGCCCGTGGCCCGCGCCGGGCCGCCGCACTACGCCGAGGTCGTCGCGGCCTGGTCGAAGGTGACCGGTGAGGACATCGGCCACGGCGAGCCGCTGTGGCTGAACGCCTTCGACGACCGGCGGCGCCAGGCCGACCGCTACCGCCGCGGCCGGGTGCTGCTCGCCGGCGACGCCGCCCATGTCCAGATGCCCGTCGGCGGGCAGGCGCTCAATCTCGGCCTCCAGGACGCGGCGGAGCTCGGCGCCCGGCTCGCCGCGTCCGATCTCGACGCCTACGACGCCGTACGGCGGCCCGTCGGCGCCCGCACCCTGACCGACATCCAGGCCCAGTCGTATCTGCTGCTCGGCGGCCCCGAGGTGGAGCCGGCGCGCCGGCTCTTCGCCGAGCTGCTGGAGTTCCCGTCCGTGCGCCGCCGTCTGGCCCGCCGGATCAGCCGTCCGGCCCCGCCGCTCACCCGGCCCTCGGCTCCCACCACCACATCGACGAAAAGGAGTTCGACCATGGGCAGGCTCACCGACAAGACCGCGCTGGTGACCGGTTCGAGCCGGGGCATCGGCCGCGCCGTCGCCCGGCGCCTCGCCGAGGAGGGCGCACTGGTCGCCGTCCACTACGCCACCGACGAGGACGCGGCCCGGCAGACGGTGGAGCTGATCGAGGGCGACGGCGGACGCGCCTTCGCCGTGCGCGCCGAACTCGGCGTGCCGGGCGATGTGCACGAGCTGTTCCTCGGCGTCGAGCAGGGGCTGAAGGAACGCATCGGCGAGGCCGCCCTGGACATCGTGGTCAACAACGCCGGCGTCACCACCCCGGCCGGTGTCCAGCCGGAGGACGTCACCCCCGAAGAGTTCGACCGGCTCTTCGCGGTCAACGCCAAGGCTCCCTTCTTCATCGTGCAGCGGGCCCTGCCGCTGTTGCGCGAAGGCGGCCGCGTCATCAACATCTCCTCCGGACTGACCCGCTTCGCCAGCCCGGACCAGGTCGCCTACGCCATGACCAAGGGCGCGATCGAGCAGCTCTCGCTGCACTTCGCCCGGCACCTGGCGCCGCGCGGCATCACCGTCAACAGCGTGGCCCCCGGCATCACCAACAACGGCAGCGCGCTGTTCGACATCCCCGAGGCCGTGGAGCAGATGGCCCAGCTGTCCGCCTTCAAGCGGGTCGGCGAGGCCGTGGACGTGGCGGACGTGGTCACCTTCCTGGCCTCCGACGAGGCCCGCTGGGTCACGGGCGCCTTCATCGACGCCAGCGGCGGGACCCTGCTCGGCTGACCGCCCGGCCCGCCCGCCCCACAGGAAGGACCGCACCGCGATGACGACCGCGCCGTATCCCCACCACCACCGCCTGCTGGACGACCCGGACGAGCCCGGCGATCTGCGCGCCCTGGTGGTCCGTGTGTTCACCACGCCCCTGCGCCGGCCCCCGGCCCCGCGCCGCAACCCGTCCGCCCGCCCGCCCCTGCTGCGAACGGAGACCTGACGATGGACGTCGGACTTCTCTTCGACCTGCGCAACCCCCGAGCCTGGCACCGGCCGTGGGCCGACCACTACGCCCGTTCCCTGGAGTACGTCGAGGAGGCCGACCGGCGGGGCGCGGGCGGCGTGTGGTTCACCGAGCACCACCTCTTCGAGGACGGCTATCTGCCGCGGCCCCTGACGTTCGCGGCGGCGGCCGCCGCCAGGACCCGCCGGGTGCGTGTCGGCACCTCCGTCGTGCTGCCCAACCTGCACAAGCCGGCCCAGCTCGCCGAGGACGCCGCGCTCGTCGACCTCATCAGCGGCGGCCGGCTGGAGCTCGGCTTCGGCGCCGGCTACCGGCTTCCCGAGTACCAGCTGTTCGACGCGGACTTCAGCCGCCGGTTCCGCCAGGTCGAGATCAACATCCGTGAGGTCCGACGGCTGTGGGAGGAGGGCGGGATCACGCCCGGCCCGCTCCAGTCGCCGGTGCCGCTGTGGGGCGGCTTCTACGGTCCGCGCGGCGCCCGCCTGGCCGGCCGGCTCGGCATCGGGCTGCTGCACATCAACCACGAGCTGTACGGCCCCTACCGGGAAGGGCTGGCCGAGGGCGGCCACGACCCGGACAGCGCCCGGGTGTCGGATCTGCTGCCCGTCATCCTCGCCGACGACCCCGAGGCGGCCTGGCCGCGCGTCGCCCCGCATCTGGCCCACCAGATGAACACCTACCGTCAGGGCTCGGTGGAGGGCACCGACCTGCCGCGTCCGCCCCTGCTGAAGGCCGAGGACTTCCCGCAGCAGCCGGCCGAGGACGGCTCCTGGTCCCTGCTGGAGATCCTCACCCCCGAGGACGCCGCCGCCCGCATCCACGAGCGGGTCCGCGGCCTGCCGGTGCGGCACCTCATCTTCTGGGCGAGCATCGCGGGCATGCCGGACGACCTCGTCGTCCGCAACATCGAACTGATCAGTGAGCGGCTGCCGGCGCTGCTCGCCGAACGGGCCGCCGCCGAGGCCGCACCCGCCGGGGTGCCCGCCCGTGGCTGAGCCGCTCCTCGCGCCCGCGCCCGCGAAGGCCGGCGGCGGCCGACTGCTGTTCGTGCTCTCCGGCAACATGGTCCTCGACGCCATCGAGGTGTCCGTGGTGCTGGTCGCGCTGCCGTCGATCGCCGCCGACCTGGGCGTGTCAGTCTGGGCGGTGCAGTGGCTGATGACGGCGTTCGCGGCCGGCTTCGCCGCCGCCCTGCTGCCGGCCGCCCGGCTGACGGCCCGCTGGGGACTGCGCCGCTGCTACCTGGCGGCTCTGCTGGTGTTCGCCGCCGCGTCCGTGGTGGGCGGGCTGAGCGACACACTGTGGGTGCTGATCGTGGTGCGCCTGGTGAAGGGTGCCTGCGCCGCGCTGACCGCGCCCGCGGGTCTGACGCTGATCGCCGCCGCCTTCCCCGACGGGCCGCGGCTGCGCCGGGCCGTGTCGGTCTACTCCCTGTTCGGCGCCGCCGGGTTCACACTGGGCCTGCTGCTGTCCGGCCTGCTCACCCCCGTCAGCTGGCACTGGACGTTCGTCTTCCCCGCGCCGGTCGCCCTCGTGCTGCTCGGCTGGGGCCTGCGGGTCGTCCCCCGCACCGAGCGGCGCGATGCGCCCCCGCTGCCGCGCACGCTCCTGCGGGACGGCGCCCTGGCGCGCTCCACGGTGGGCGCCGCCACCCTCAACGGCACCTACGCCGCCCTGCTGCTGGTGGTCACCTTCCAGGCGGCGGACCGGTTCGGCTGGGGGCCCTGGGCGCTGGCGCTCGGCCTGCTGCCCGCCTGTGTCCCGCTCGCGGTCTCCGTGCCGTTCGCCGGACGGCTGACGGCGCGCTTCGGCACGGCCGGGCCCATCGCCGCCGGGGCGGCGCTCGCTCTCGCCGGTCAGCTGCTGCTCCTGCTGCGCCCGGCACCCCGGTCGTACGCGGCCGATCTGCTGCCCAGTCTGCTGCTGGTCGGCGCCGCCTTCGTGCTGTCCTTCGCGGCACTGAACCTCCAGGCCACCCGCACGCTGGCGGCCGAGGTGCGCGGCAGTGCCGTCTCCGTGTACCAGACCGGCGTCCAGCTCGGCGGCGTCCTGCTGCTGCCGACGGCCGCCGCCCTGCTCACCCATGGCTCCGGTCACCGGCCCGCGCTGCTCGCCATCGCGCTCGCCGGGGCGGCCGGGACCGTCGTCTCGCTCTCCGGCTTGCACAGCCGTTCCCAGAAGGGATCACCCGTATGACCGAGCAACCGATCGCCACGGCGGCGCCGTTGCGCCTCGCCGTCATCATCGGCAGCGTCCGCGAGGGCCGCTTCGGCCCCACCGTCGCCCGCTGGTTCGCCGGCCAGGCGAGTCCGCGCGAGGACATCGCGGTCGAGCTGGTCGACCTCGCCGACTATCCGCTGCCGCTGGAGAAGGCCACCCCCGGTGACCCGCCCGACGAGGCGACCGCGGAGCTGCGCCGGCGGCTGGCCGAACGGCTGGGCCGCGCCGACGCGTTCGTCGTCGTGACACCCGAGTACAACAACACCATTCCCGCGGCCCTGAAGAACGCCATCGACTGGATCTTCGACGAGTGGGCGGCCAAGCCGGTCGGCTTCGTCTCCTACGGCGGGATGAGCGGCGGTCTGTGGGCGGTCTCCCATCTGCGCCATGTCTTCACCGAACTGCACGCCGTGCCGCTGCGCGAGCAGCTGATCTTCCACCAGGTGTGGAACCGGTTCGACGGCGACGCCCCGCGCGACGCCGAGGACAGCGAGGTGGCGGCCAAGACCCTGCTCAACCGGCTCGTGTGGTGGGGCGAGGCGCTGCGCACCGCCCGTGCCGTGCGGCCCTACCAGCGTTGACCCGACCGGGTCGCCACCAGCGAGAGAAGGGTTCACCCGTGACCAGCCCGCACAACCGGCCCCTGCGGTTCGGCCTCGTCGTGTTCACCCCCGCCACCCGGGCGCAGTGGGTGGCCAAGGTACGCCGGGCGGAGGAGCTCGGCTACGACATCGTGTCCGTCTCCGACCATCTCGGCATGCCGGCGCCGCTGGCGACGCTCGCCGTGGTCGCCGAGGCCACCGAGCGCATCCGGATCGGCACCCTCGTCCTCAACACCGTCTTCTACCAGCCGACCGTCCTGGCCCGGGACATCGCGACCCTCGACCACTACACGGGCGGCCGGCTCGAGATCGGCCTCGGCGCGGGCTACGACAAGGCGCAGTTCGACCGGGCGGGCCTGCCCTGGATCCCGGCCGGCGAGCGCGTCGACCATCTCGAGCGGACGGTGCGGGAACTGCGCAAGGTGTTCGGTTCACCGGAGACGGTCCCGCAGCCCGCCCAGCCGAAGGGGCCCCCGATCCTCATCGCCGGCCGGGGCCCGCGGGTGCTGCGCCTGGCCGCCGAGCACGCCGACATCGTCGGCTTCACCGCCACCGCGCCCGTGCGCGACGGCGAAGGCCTGCGCCTGGGAGGTCCGGAGGAGATCACCCGGCGCATCGCGGACGTGCACGACCTGCTCGGTGAGCGCGCCCGCGACGTGGAGCTGAACATACCGATCCACCGCGTGCTGCCGTCGGCGGCGTCGGGCGCCGTCACCGACGTGTGGCAGAACGAGCTCGATCTGAAGCCGGGGCAGCTGGCCGAACTGCCCTCCTTCCTCGTCGGCACCCCGACGGAGTGCGCGGACCAGTTGCTGGAGCGGCGGCAGAAGTACGGACTGAGCTACTTCAGCGTCCTGGAGCCGGAGATGGAGGCGTTCGCCAAGGTCATCGAGGAGCTGCGATGAGCGCGCCACAGGACGGCGCGGCGCTGGAGATCGCGGTCGACGAGGACCGGTGCGTGGCCGCCGGGCACTGTGTCGTCGCGGCGCCCGAGATCTTCGACCAGCGTGAGGACGACGGCGTCGTCGTCCTCCTCGACGCCCGGCCGCCGGCCGTGGCCCACGAGACCGTCCGCGAGGCGGCGCTGCTGTGCCCGGCCGCGGTCATCCGCCTGCGGCAGGCGCCGGCGTGAGCGTGGACGTGGACGTGGAAGTGGCGATCGTCGGCGCGTCGGCGGGCGGGCTGGCGGTGGCGGAGGGCCTGCGCCGGCGCGGCTTCACCGGCTCGGTGGCCCTCGTCGACGCCGAGAGCGAACTTCCCTACGACCGGCCGCCGTTGTCCAAGCAGGTCCTCGACGGGCGCTGGCCGCCGGAGCGGGCCCGGCTGCGTTCGGCCGCCGAGCTCGACGCGCTCGGCGTCGAGCTGCTGCTGGGCCGTGCCGCCGTCGCGCTCGACACGCGCGGCCGCCGTCTGGCCCTGTCGGGCGGCGGCACACTCGGCTACCGCAGCCTCGTGCTCGCCACCGGCCTGCACGCCCGGCGCCTGCCCGGCCCGGCCCTCGCCGGGGTGCACACCCTGCGGAGCCTCGACGACAGCAGGCGACTGCGCGCCGCGCTCCAGGCGGCGCACCGGGTCGTGGTCGTCGGCGCGGGCGTGCTGGGCTGCGAGATCGCGGCGACCGCGCGCGGCCTCGGCAGGGAGGTGACCCTGGTGGAGCCGGCCGGCGGGCCGATGCTGCGCCTGCTCGGTCCGCGGCTCGGCGCGGAGGTCGGCAGGCTGCACACGGACCACGGGGTGCGGCTGCTCACCTCGACGTCCGTGACCGGACTGACCGGTGAGGGGGGTCGGGTCGCCGGTGTCCGGACGGCGTCCGGTGCCGTGCTGCCCGCCGATGTCGTCGTGGTCGCCGTCGGTTCCCGGCCCGCCACCGGCTGGCTGGCCGGCAGCGGCCTCACCCTGGACGACGGTGTGGTCTGCGACGACCACTGCCGGGCGGGCGAGGACGTGTACGCGGTCGGGGACGTCGCCCGCTTCGGCGCGGGCGGCGGGGCGCGCGGGGTGCGTCTGGAGAACCGTACGAACGCCACCGAGCAGGGCCTCTTCGTCGCGGCGCACCTCCTGGGGGCCGCCTCCGGCGCGTACCGGCCGCTGCCCTACGTCTGGTCCGACCAGTTCCAGGTGCGCATCCAGGTCTACGGCAGCGTGCCCGAGGGTGCCGCGGTCCGCGTCGTCGAGGGCTCCGTCGCGGACCGCAGGTTCGTGGCGCACGTCGAGGCCGGCGGGCGGCTCACCGGCGTCGTCGGATGGAACAGCCCCGGCCGCACCCGCACCGCGCGGACCCTGCTCACGGCGTCCGCCGGCCACCCCTTCACCCGATAAAGAGGAGAGTCATGACCGCCTCCGTGCCCATGCCGCACAATCAGCGCCCCGCCCGCTGCCCGTTCCGGCCCGACGCCGGGCTCGAACAGCTCCGCGACGACGCGGAACTGCCGCGGGTGCCCGCGTTCAATCCGCAGCTCGGCCCGTTCGAGGCCGTACTGGTGACGCGGTTCGACGAGGTGCGCCAGGTGCTCGCCGACCCGCGCTACGAGGCGGGCTTCGCCTTCGACCGCACGGGCCCGCGCACGGTGATGAACCAGCCCGGGATCCTGCTCAACTACGACGGCGAGGAACACACCCACTACCGGCGCATGCTGTCCGGCGCGTTCACCGTGAAGCGGGTGCGCTCGCTGGCGCCCGCGATCCGGCGCGTCGTCGACGAGCGACTGGACGCCCTGGAGCAGGCCGGCCCCGGTGCGGACCTGATCGAGACCTTCGCGGGGCCGGTGCCGCTGCTGGTCATCTGCGAGCTGCTCGGCGTGCCCGCCGAGGACCGCGACGGCGTGCAGCGGCGCAGCGCCATCGGCACCGATGTGTCGAACTCGCTGGAGACGCAGCTGGAGAACTTCGCCGCCATGGCCGCCTACATGGGCGATCTGATCCGGCGGCAGCGGGCCGACCCCGGTGACGACATCCTCGGCGACCTGATCCGCAGGCACGGTGACGAGCTCAGCGACGACGAGCTGATCGGTATGGGCAACAGCATCCTGGTCGCGGGCCACGAGACCGTGTCGAGCATGATCGGGCTGAGCACGCTGGCGCTGCTGCGTGACCCCGCGCAGCTGGCGATCGTCCGGGACGACGAGAGTGTGGCGGTCGGTGCCGTCGAGGAGCTGCTGCGGCTGCTGTCGGTGGCGCCGCCTCTGGTCCGCCAGGCCGGCACCGACCTGGAGCTGGGCGGACAGCCGGTGAAGGCCGGAGAGCGGGTCCTGCTGTCCACGCTCGCCGCGCACCACGGTCCGGGGCTGGTGTCCGGCGATCCCGGCCGGCTCGATGTGCGGCGCCGGCCGGTGGCTCATCTGGCCTTCGGTTACGGCGCTCATCAGTGCATCGGCCAGCAGCTGGCGCGCCTGGAGCTCCAGATCGCGCTGCCGGCGCTGCTGCGCCGGCTGCCGGGGCTGCGCCTGGCGGTGGAGTTCGACGCCGTGGAGTACCGGGACGACGCGCTGGTCTACGGGGTGGAGCGGCTGCCGGTGACCTGGTAGGCGGAGCGGGGAGTGGGCGGTGGGCGAGGCCGGGGGATGGTGACCCCGCCCACCGCCGGTCTGTCAGCCCGTCAGCGGGGCGGGCAGTCGTCCGCGCCGCCGCAGGATCGCGTGCACGGTCGACACGGCCGGGACGTCACAGACGCCGCGGCGCACGAGTTCGTTGTGGATGCGCCGGGCTCCCCAGCGCGGTTGGGCGTCGCGGATCTGCACGACGAGCGCCTCGATCTCACCGGCGGTGCGGGCCGGGGAGTTCTTGGGCCGGCGGGAGCGCGGCGCCAGCCCGGCGGGCCCCTCGCTGCGGTAGCGGGCGAGGTACACGTAGAACGTCTTGCGGGAGATGCCGTGGCGGCGACAGACCTCGGCCACGGTGAGCCGGTCCCGCTCGGGGGCCTGCAGGATGTCGATCCATTGCGCGGACAGAGCCATCACCTCTTCCGTGACGTGTCGGTCGTGCCGGGTTACTTGACGTTCTCTTCCTGGCCGACGCGCGGGGCGGGCGGCTGGGCGCCGGGCTGTTCGGCCGGCTGCTCGGGGGCGGCGGGTGCGCGGCCCGGGATGAAGAGACTGGCGACGATCATCACCAGCAGCGCCACGACCACGGCGAGGTACGCGTCGCTGAAGCCGGCCTGCGGGTCGTCGGCGCCCGCGTTCTGCATCAGCAGGGCCACGACGGCGATGCCGATCGACGCGCCCAGCTGGTTGAGCATGTAGAGCACGGAGCTGCCCTGCGGCACGAGCTGCGGAGGCAGGGTGCGGTAGACCGAGCCGATCACGGGCGCGCCCGCCGAGCCGGTGCCGATGCCGAGGGTGAACGCGGCCAGCAGCGGCCACACCTGGTCGGTCTGCGCGTCGAACCGGCTGAACGACAGCGAGCTGAGCAGGGCGATCGCCGCGCCGGTCAGGGCGAGGTTGCGCGAGCCCCACCGGTCGGACAGCCGCCCGGCCAGGGGCATCACCAGCGCCGATCCCACGCCGAAGGGGGCCAGGCGCAGCCCGGACTCGAAGACGCCGTGACCGCGCACCTGCTGGTAGTAGAGCGGGATGACGAAGATGGACGCGAAGGTGGCGAGCCCGAGCACGGCCGCCGCGACGACGCTCGCGGTGAAGCTGCGCCGGGTGAACAGGCGCAGGTCGATCAGCGGCGGCGTTTCGCGGGTGCGCAGCGCGTGGGCGGCGTACCAGGCGAGCAGGACGACGGCGAGCGCCAGCGGGAGCAGCACCTGCCAGGTGGTGAACGAGCCGCGCTGGGCGATCTCCGACAGGGCGAGCACGCCGGACGCGACGCCGGGGCCGATCAGGGCGACGCCGAGGATGTCGAGCCGGCCGGCGGCCGCGCGGGCCTCGGGCGGGTCGGTCGGCAGGGTGCGGCGGGCCAGGACGAAGGCGACGACGACGATGGGCACGTTGACGAAGAACATCCAGCGCCAGTCGAGGCCTTGCAGGATGATGCCGCCGACGATGGGCCCGAGGACGGGCCCGGTCGAGCCGACGATGCCCATCACGCCCATGACGCGGCCGATGTGTGCCGGGCCGGCCGCGCGGGCGAGCAGGGTGAGCATCAGGGGGTCGAGGATGCCGGCGCCGACGCCCTGGACGACACGGAAGGCGATGAGGCTGCCGATGTCCCAGGCGAGCCCTGAGGCGATCGATCCGACCATGAACAGGACGAGCCCGAACAGCCACAGCCGTCTGCCGCCGACCCGCTCGACGGCCCAGGCGGTGACCGGGATGGTGACCGTCAGGGCCAGCAGGTAGCCGGTGGACACCCAGCCGGTGGTGGTCAGTGAGGCGTCGAAGCGTTCGGACAGGGTGTCGACGGCCACGGCGGTCATGGATCCGTCGAGGATGCCCATGATGCCGCCGATGAGGATGACGCCGATCATCCGCCGTAAGGCCGGGTCGAGCTTGTCATGTGTGGGGGTGGTCATCTTCTTGGTCTCCCGACGGAGTCGTACCGACTGAACCAGCGGGTTCAAAAATGAACCTGCGGGTTCAATTTAGCAACCTCGCGAGGAAAGAAACAGTCCGGTTCACAAGACTGAAACCGTCGGTACAGTTCGAGCGGGCGGCGGTCTACCCTGGGCTCATGGCATCAGCAGCGGCGACGACAGCGACGACGAGAGACCGGACGGCCCCGCGCGGCCGCATCGACAAGCGGCAGGCGATCCTCGACGCGGCCTTCGACGTCTTCGCCGAGCACGGTTACGCCAACGCGCCGGTGCAGGAGATCGCCGAGCGGGCGGGGGTCGCCAAGCCGACGGTCTACAACCACTTCACGGACAAGGAAGGCCTGTTCCGGGCGACCCTGACGGCCGCCGCGCAGGCGGTGATGGAAGCCAACATCACCACGCTCGACCGCATGCGCTCCCCCCGTGACGATCTGCGCGCCACCATGGACGAGGTCGCCTACCAGCTGGTGCGCTCCTGTTGCGACCGCCGGTCGCGCTCGCTGCGCTGGCTCACCTACGCGCAGGTCGCGCGCTTCCCGGACCTGATCGAGGTCGTCCAGGGCTGCACCTCGCTGCGCATCGCCGAGGCGATGGCGGACCGGCTGTCCCGGCTGACCGTCTCCGGACACCTGCGCCCCTGCGACCCCGCCCTCGCAGCCGAGCAGCTGCTCGCCCTGATCACCGGCCCGCTGGAGACCCGCACCCGCCTGGGCACCCGCAAGGTGACCACGGCCGAGATGCGCACCCTGGCCGAGGCCGCCGTCGACACCTTCCTGCGCGCCTACGGCACGGACTGAGCACACCGTTTGACCGCGGCGGAACAGGGCACTCCGGCGTGACGGACGTTGTCGCCGAGCAGCGGGAGCCGGGTATGGCCGTACGTCACTGTCTGATCAAGACCGATCCGCGCGTCGTCTGGGGCGTCCTCGCCGACGGCACCCGGTACGGGGACTGGGTGGTGGGCACCGAGAGCTCGCACCCCGTGCGGGGGCGGTGGCCCGAGGAGGGCTCGGCGATCGGCTACGAGGTGCGGCTCGGCCCGGTGGCGCTGGAGAACGAGACGGTCGTGCGGCGCTGCGTCGAGGGCACCGTGCTCGAGCTGGAGGCGAAGGCCGGCTGGCTGGGCACCGCGCGGATCGCCATCGAAGTGCGCCCCTGGGGCGAGCACTGCCTGGTCCTGGTGGACGAGCACCCCTTGCAGGGCACGGGCGGGCGCCTGCACAACATGGCCACCGAGGCCGTCATCCAGCTGCGCCACCGCGCCATGCTCCCCCGGCTGGCCCGGGTCTGCGAGGCCGAGGCGCGCCGGAGCGCCGCCGGACCGCCGACGGCGGCGGGCGCGCCGGGAGGCGGGTATGCCTGACGCCGTGGTGGTGGGGGCCGGGCCGAACGGACTGGTCGCGGCGAACCTGCTGCTCGACGCGGGCTGGAGCGTGACCGTCCTGGAGGAGCAGCCGGAGGCCGGCGGTGCCGTGCGGCACGACCAGGGCGTCGATCCCGCGTTCGTCAGTGATCTGTTCAGCTCCTTCTATCCGCTCGCCGCGGCCTCCCCGATCGTCACCGGGCTGCGGCTGCACGAGCACGGTCTGCGGTGGAGCCACGCCCCGCATGTGCTGGCGCATCCGCTGAGCGACGGCCGCTGCGCGGTCCTCGACCGCCGCCTCGATGTCACAGCGGACTCCCTGGAGGCCTTCGCGTCCGGCGACGGCGACGCCTGGCGCCGCCTGGAGGACGTGTGGCAGCGCGTCCGCCCCGACCTGCTGGAGGCCCTGTTCACGCCGTTCCCGCCGGTGCGGGCCGCCGCCCGCCTCGCTGTGCGGCTGCGCGGCACGGGCGGGCTGCGCCTGGCCCGCAGTCTGGTGCTGCCGGTGCGGCGCCTGGGCGAGGAGGAGTTCCGCGGCGAGGGCGGCCGGCTGCTGCTGGCCGGGAACGCGCTGCACGCCGATCTGGCCCCGGAGGCGGCGGGCAGCGGCGGCTTCGGCTGGCTGATGTCGATGCTCGGGCAGACGTACGGCTTTCCGGTGCCGGAGGGCGGCTCCGGCGCGCTCACCGCGGCGCTGACCCGCCGCATGCAGGCCCTCGGGGGCGTCCTGCGCTGCTCGGAGCGGGTCGAGGAGATCGTGGTGCGCGGCGGCCGGGCCGTCGGGGTGCGCACGGCGGGCGGCGCGGCGGTCGCGGCGCGCCGCGCGGTCCTCGCGGACGTGTCGGTGCCCGCGCTCTACGGCGGTCTGGTCCGCCCCGAGCATCTGCCCGCCCAGCTGCTGGAGGACCTGCGGCGTTTCCAGTGGGACTTCGCCACGTTCAAGGTGGACTGGGCGCTGGACGGTCCGGTGCCCTGGCGGGCCGAGCAGGCCGCGGGCGCCGGGACCGTGCATCTGGCGGACGGCGTCGACGAGCTCACCCGGTTCGCCGCCCAGATCGCCATGCGCCAGGTTCCCGACCGCCCCTTCGCGCTGTTCGGGCAGATGACGACCTCCGACGCGACCCGTTCGCCGGCGGGCACCGAGTCCGCGTGGGCGTACACGCATGTGCCGCTGGAGGTCGGCTCCGACGCCGGGGACGAGGGCCTGACGGGCGTCTGGGACGCCAAGGAGCAGGAGATCATGGCCGACCGTGTCGAACGTCAGGTCGAACGATTCGCGCCGGGCTTCCGCTCGGTGATCCGCGCCCGCCGCGTCCTCGCGCCGCCGACGCTCCAGTCGCTCGACGCCAATCTGCACCAGGGCGCCATCAACGGCGGCACCACCTCCCTGCACCAGCAGCTCTTCTTCCGGCCGGTGCCCGGCAGCGGGCGGCCGGAGACACCGGTCGCCGGGCTCTATCTGGCGTCCGCGAGCGCCCATCCGGGCGGCGGGGTGCACGGCGCTCCCGGCGCCAACGCCGCCCGTGCCGCGCTGCGGCGGCTGCTGCCGCCCGGCCGGGTCCGGTTGCAGCGTGTGCTGGCCCGGCGCGACCGCACCGGCAGGGAGCGATGACCGGCCCGGGCGGCCGGCCGCCGGTCTGAGACCGGCCGCCCGCGCGGGCGTGGGCCCGGGAGTGGGCCCGGTGTGCGGGAGCGGCGTCGGGAACCGCATCCGGGACCGGGTCCGCACCGGAAGACACCAGTGAAGCCCGGCGGACGCCGGGACCCCTGGACGAGGGAACGGCACCATGACGGATGGCCCGCTCGTGAACCGCACGGTCGTGGTGACCGGAGCCGCCCGAGGCGTGGGCGCGGCCCTGGCGCGGGACCTGGCCGGCCGCGGCGCCCGGCTGGCGCTGCTCGGCCACGAGCCCGCCGGGCTCGCGGAGGTGGCGCGCACCCTGCCCACGCCGTCGCTGGTCCACGAGGTCGACGTCACGGACGACGAGGGACTGCGCCGGGCCGCGCGGGAGGTCCGCGCCCGGCTCGGTCCCGTGTCGGTCGTGGTGGCGAACGCGGGCGTCGCCGAGGGCGGCCCGTTCGGCGGCTCCGACCCGGACCGCTGGTCGCGGGTGATCGACGTCAACCTCACCGGGAGCGCCCGCACGGCCCGGGTCTTCCTGCCGGACCTGAGGGAGACGGCGGGCTACTACCTCCAGGTCGCCTCGCTGGCGTCGCTCGGTTCCGCGCCGATGATGAGCGCCTACTGCGCCTCCAAGGCGGGGGTGGAGGCGTTCGCGCACGCGCTGCGGGCCGAGGAGGCCCACCACGGGGTGGCGGTGGGCATCGCCTATCTGAACTGGACCGACACCGACATGATCCGGGACGCCGACCACTACACGGTGCTGCGCGAGCTGCGTGCCGCCATGCCGCGGCCGGCGCGGCGGGTGTATCCGGTGGAGCAGGTCGCCGCGCGGCTGGCGCGGGCGGTGGAGGAGCGCCGTACCGCCGTGTACGCGCCGGCCTGGCTGCGTCTGGCCCAGGTGTCGCGGGCCGCGCTGCCGCCGGTGGTGCTGCGGGTGGCCCGGCGGCGGCTGCCCGCGGTGGAGGCCGAGTCGCCCTTCCACGACACCGGTCTGCTGGGCGCCGGAGGGCGGGCGGACGAGGCCTCGGCCCACGCGGGCGGCGGCCGCCACGCCGTCTGACGAGCGGTCGGCAGCGGCCGGCAGCCGTGGGCACCGGTTGCCACGGACGGACATAACGGGCATTCAACGCGCCGCCGGTGAGGCACAGTTACCGCGTGAGCACGGAGCGAGTTGGCACTTCCGCCCCACAGTGAGTCGTGTGACACTGGCGTCCCGTCCGCAGTGCGGACTCCCTCCGCACCGACCCCCACGAGAAGTGCGCCTTGCGTTCTCTTCCCCTGCCGCTCGCCCTCACGGCCCGTCTGACCCCGGTCGCGGTGCTCGCCTGCGCGGGCTGGGCTCTCACGTCCGGCCCCCAGTCGACCTCCGCCGCCCAGGGTGACGCGCCGAAGGAGACCGGGTCCAAGTCCGCGTCCGCGCCGTCGACGACGGCGGTGCCCAAGACGTACACCGCGGCCCCCGCGCCGTGCGACAGCCTGGCCGGCAAGACGATCACCTCGCTGGTGCCGGGCGCGAAGACGGCCGGCAAGGAGATCCCGTCCACCGACACCTCGGTGCGCCGCACCTGCTCCTGGAACGCCCTGAAGGGCTACGACTACCGGTGGCTCGACGTCTCCTTCGAGATCAGCGACTCGGACGAGGAGGCGGCGGAGCAGTACGAGGGGCGGGTCGAGGAGAAGAGCGGCGGCGGGCAGGTGCCCGGCCTCGGCGACGCCGCGTACTCCGTCGTCAACCTCACCACCGAGGACAAGCAGGAGACCCGCGAGGGCGTGGTGCTGGTGCGGGCCTCCAACGCGCTGATCGTGGTCACGTACAACGGCTCGGACTTCGAGAGCAAGGAGGCGCCGAGCACCGACGAGATCAACAAGGGCGCCATCAAGGCCGCCAAGGACGCGGTGGCGGCGCTGGAGGACGGCCGGGGCTGACCGTCCTCCGGCGTCCGGGTCAGCGCACGGCCCGCTCGCGGTACGGCAGCATCAGCGCCACGTACAGCAGCAGCGAGGCCCCGAGACCGACCGCCCAGCCGTAGTCGGCGAGCGGCTTGAGGAACGGGATCAGGCCGTCCGCCGGGAACGGGCCCGAGGTGCTGCCGTCGGCGCCCACCGTCGAGTACGACCCGCCGACCGCCAGTACGCCGCCCACCCCGAAGGCCGCCAGCGCGCGCCAGTTCCAGCCGGCGGTGTACCAGTAGCGTCCGCCCGGTGTGTAGAGGTCCGCGAGGTGCAGCACGGTCCGGCGGACGATCCAGTAGTCGGCGATGAGGATGCCGGCGACCGTGCCGAGCAGCCCGCCGACCACGCCGAGCCAGGTGAAGATGTAGAACTCGGGCGTCGAGATCAGCTTCCACGGGAAGATGAGGATGCCGACGACACCGGTGATCAGCGCGCCGGTGCGGAAGCCGATGAGCTTCGGCGCCAGGTTGGCGAGGTCGTACGCCGGGGAGACCACGTTGGCCGCGATGTTCACGGAGACGGTGGCGACCAGCACGGTGATCAGCGCGAACAGCAGCCCGAAGACGTTGTCCGCCTTGGCGGCCAGGGTGACCGGGTCCCAGATCGCCTCGCCGTAGACCACCTGGGAGCCGGAGGTGACCAGCACGGCGAGGATCGCGAACAGCGTCATGGTCGTCGGCAGTCCGAGCGCCTGCCCCCAGGTCTGTGCCTTCTGGCTGGCACCGAAGCGGGTGAAGTCGGGGATGTTGAGCGACAGCGTCGCCCAGAAGCCGATCATGCCCATCAGGGACGGGAAGAAGACCGGCCAGAAGTCGGCGCCCCAGCCGAGCCGGGAGGGCTGGTCGAGCAGCGCGCCGAAGCCGTCGGCCCGTACGGCGATCCAGACCAGCAGCACCAGCGCGCCGACGATCACGAAGGGCGCGGCCCAGTTCTCGAAGTGCCGCAGGAAGTCCATGCCGCGCAGGATGATGGCGATCTGGAGGGCCCAGAAGAGCAGGAAGCACAGCCACAGCGGCCAGGGGTTGCCGGCGATCCGACCGGCCTCCTCCCATGAGCCGCCGGTGAGCCGGGAGCCCAGGGCGAAGATGCCGCTGCCGCCGATCCAGGTCTGGATGCCGAACCAGCCGCAGGCGACGGCGGCGCGGATGAGCGCCGGGACGTTGGCGCCGCGCAGCCCGAAGGAGGCGCGGGCGAGCACCGGGAAGGGGATGCCGTACTTGGGTCCGGCGTGGCCGGTGGCGAGCATCGGCAGCAGCACGATGACGTTGGCGAGGGCGATGGTGAACACCGCCTGCTTCCAGTCCATGCCGAGGGCGACCAGGCCGGAGGCGAGGGTCCAGCTGGGGATGCAGTGGGCCATGGAGATCCACAGCGCCGCGAAGTTGTAGGTGGTCCAGCGGCGTTCGGAGACCGGGACGGGACGCAGGTCCTCGTTGGCGAACGGGCTGTCGGCGGGGAAGGCCTCGGGGGCCAGTTCTATCCGGCCGCCGTCGTCGGCGGACCGGGCGGCGGGCGACCCCGTGGGAACAGTTTCTGTCATGAGCAGGCCAATCGACATGAGGGGACGGGAGAGGCCGTGCGGGGCCCCTCCCCGGGACGGCGGGGAGGGGGGACGAGGTGTGGGGGGTCGGATCCTGGAAGGACGTGCCGTCGGACGGTCAGGCGTTGACCGCGGGGATGATCCGGGCGCCGTACGCGTCGATCACCGCTTCCTGCGCGTCGTGCATGTCGTACACGGCGAACTGGTCGACGCCCAGCTCGCGCAGCCGGTTCAGCTTCTCGATGTGCATCGCGGGCGTCCCGATCAGGCAGAACCGGTCCACGATCTCGTCGGGCACGAACTGCGTGTCCGGATTCCCGCTGCGCCCGTGGTGGGCGTAGTCGTAGCCCTGGCGGGACTTGATGTACTCGGTGAGCTCGTCGGGGACCATCGAGGAGTGCTCGCCGTACCGGGAGACCAGGTCGGCGACATGGTTGCCGACCATCCCGCCGAACCAGCGGCACTGCTCGCGGGCATGAGCCAGCGCCTCGGGCGAGTCGTCCTCGGTGACGTACGCCGGGGCGGCGACACAGATCGTCACCTCCGACGGGTCACGGCCGGCGGCGACGGCGGCGTCCTTGACCGCCTTGACCATGTACTCGGTGAGATAGAGGTCGGCGAGCTGGAGGATGAAGCCGTCGGCCTCCTCGCCGGTCATCTTCAGCGCCTTCGGGCCGTACGCGGCCATCCACACCGGGAGTTTTGCGCCCGGCTTGATCCACGGGAAGCTCACGACCGTCCCGCCCCCGAGGTCGGCCTGCCCGCCGCTGCCCAGCGCCCGGATGACCTTCATGGCCTCGCTGATCCGGGCCAGCGTGTTGGGTTTGCGGCCGGCCACCCGCATCGCCGAGTCGCCGCGGCCGATACCGCACACCGTGCGGTTGCCGAACATGTCGTTGAGGGTGGCGAAGGTGGAGGCGGTGACCTCCCAGGTGCGGGTGCCCGGATTGGTCACCATCGGGCCGACCCTCAGCTTCTGCGTGTTCGCCAGGATCTGGCTGTAGATGACGAACGGCTCCTGCCAGAGCACGGCGGAGTCGAACGTCCAGCCGTGCGTGAAGCCGTTGCGCTCGGCGCGCTTCATCAGGCTGACGACCCGGGAGGCCGGCGGGTCGGTCTGCAGGACGAGTCCGAAGTCCATGAGCACCACTCCTAGTTCAGGTACTGACAGGTGGAGCGGGGGGCGTAGACGCCGTGCCCGGCGTGCCCGGTGTAGTCCCGCTCGGTGATGACGGGGACGCCGCGCGAGAACACGGTCTCGACCCGGCCGGTGACCCGCTTGCCCTCGTACGCCGAGTAGTCGACGTTCATGTGGTGGGTGTCGGCCGACAGCACCTGCTCGGTGTGCGGGTCGTAGATCACCACATCGGCGTCGGCACCCGGGGCGATGGTGCCCTTCTTCGGGTACAGGCCGAACATCCGGGCCGGAGTGGCACAGGCGATCTCGATCCAGCGGCGGCGCGAGATGTGCCCGTCGACGACGGCCTGGTGCAGCAGGTCCATCCGGTTCTCCACGCCCGGCAGCCCGTTGGGGATCTTGGAGAAGTCGCCCCGGCCCAGCTCCTTCTGCCCGGCGAAGCAGAACGGACAGTGATCGGTGGACACCACCTGGAGGTCGTTGGTGCGCAGCCCCTGCCACAGCTTGGCCTGGTGCTCCCTCGGGCGCAGCGGCGTCGAGCAGACGTACTTGGCGCCCTCGAAGTCCGGTTCGGCGAGGTTGTCGGTGGACAGGAAGAGGTACTGCGGGCAGGTCTCGCCGAAGACGTTCAGCCCCTCGTCGCGCGCCCGCGCCAGCTCGGCGACCGCCTCCATCGCCGACACGTGCACCACGTACAGGGGCGCTCCGGCGACCTGGGCCAGCCGGATGGCGCGGTGGGTGGCCTCGGCCTCCAGCAGTGCCCTGCGGACCTCGCCGTGGTAGCGGGGGTCGGTCTCGCCGCGGGCCAGGGCCTGCTCGACGAGGACGTCGATCGCGATGCCGTTCTCGGCGTGCATCATGATCAGGCCGCCGTTCTCGGCGGAGCGCTGCATGGCCCGCAGGATCTGGCCGTCGTCGGAGTAGAAGACCCCCGGATACGCCATGAACTGCTTGAACGACGTCACGCCCTCCTCGACCAGGAGGTCCATCTCCTTCAGCGTCTCGTCGTTGACGTCGGAGACGATCATGTGGAAGGCGTAGTCGATCGCGCAGTTCCCCTCCGCCTTGGCGTGCCAGGCGTCCAGGCCCTCGCGCAGGGTGTGGCCGACGCTCTGCACCGCGAAGTCGACGATCGTCGTGGTGCCGCCCCAGGCGGCGGCGCGGGTGCCGGTCTCGAAGGTGTCGGAGGCGAAGGTGCCGCCGAACGGCAGCTCCATATGGGTGTGGGCGTCGACGCCGCCCGGGATGACGTACTTCCCGGTCGCGTCGACGACGCTCCCGGCCGTCCAGGCCTCGGCGGCGGCGGTGCCGGAGGCGGCGAGGGCGGCGATGCGGCCGTCCTCGATCAGGACGTCGGCGTGGATCTCGTCGGAGGCGGTGATGACGAGACCACCGCGGATGACCGTACGGCTCATGCTCCCTCTCCTGCCGTGATGAGTGCTGTCAGGGCGCCGTCAGCGGGGTGTAGGCCCCCGGAGCGCGGTCGCGG
This sequence comes from Streptomyces sp. NPDC001532, assembly GCF_040298625.1. Lineage (NCBI taxonomy): Bacteria > Bacillati > Actinomycetota > Actinomycetes > Kitasatosporales > Streptomycetaceae > Streptomyces > Streptomyces sp. NPDC001532. The sequence goes on along the minus strand of NZ_JBEPAL010000014.1, from coordinate 126,198 downwards.
TAGAACTGCCAGCGGTCCCGCACCTCGCGCAGCTTGGCCAGGTCCAGGTCCCTGACGACCAGTTCGGTCTCCTTGTCGCTCGCCACCTCGCCGACGAACTGCGCCTCGGGGTCGACGAAGTAGGACGTCCCGTAGAAGTCGTTGTCCCCGTACTCCTCGACGCCCACCCGGTTGATCGCGCCGACGAAATACTCGTTGGCGACGGCCGCCGCCGGCTGCTCCAGCTGCCAGAGGTAGCCGGACAGGCCGCGCGAGGTGGCCGACGGGTTGAAGACGAGCTCAGCGCCCGCGAGGCCCAGCGCCCGCCAGCCCTCCGGGAAGTGGCGGTCGTAGCAGATGTACACGCCGACCTTGCCGACGGCGGTGTCGAAGACCGGCCAGCCGGAGTTGCCGGGACGGAAGTAGAACTTCTCCCAGAAGCCCCTCACCTGCGGGATGTGGGTCTTGCGGTACTTGCCGAGGTACGAGCCGTCCGCGTCGATCACGGCGGCGGTGTTGTAGAGGACTCCGGGCTGCTCCTCCTCGTACATCGGCAGCACCAGGACGATGCCCAGCTCGCGGGCGAGCGCCTGGAAGCGCCGCACGATCGGACCGTCCGGAATGCGCTCCGCGTACGCGTAGAAGGCCGGGTCCTGGACCTGGCAGAAGTAGGGTCCGTAGAACAGTTCCTGGAAGCAGAGCACTTGGGCGCCCTGCGCGGCCGCGTCGCGGGCCGCCTGCTCGTGCACCTGGATCATCGACTCCTTGTCGCCGGTCCATGCGGTCTGGAAGACGGCGGCGCGGATCACTCGGCTCATCGGGACCTCCGGTCGCTCCGGTAGCTCGGTGTGCCGTGAGCCTAGAAAGCCCGGGCGCCCGCGCTGAGTGGCACCGTGTCACGTCCGAGCGTGGGCGGCGTGCCACTGTGTCACGCTCCCAACAGCCCATGTTTCACCGCCGTTTTCCCAGGTAGTCGCGTGTTTCACCGCTGTTGCGCGTCATGCGCGAGGAGCGCGATGTGCACCGAGGCGGCCTGTTCGAAGTCGTCGAGGTCGACACCGAGCCGGGCCTGTATGGCCTCCAGGCGCCGGTAGAGCGCGGGCCGGGAGACATGGTGGAGCTGCGCGGTACGGGACTTGTTGCGGCCGGTGGCGAGATAGGTCCGCAGCACCGGCAGCAGCTCCTCGTCGCCGCGCCCGAGCAGCCCGTCCAGCTCCCGCTCGGCGAAGAGCTGCACCTGCGGATCGTCGCGCAGCAGCCGGATCAGGCCTCGCAGGTGCACATCGCGCAGCCGGACCACCGCCGGCAGGTCCAGCGCGGTCGGGGAGTCCGCCACGGCGTCCGCGACATGCCGGGCCTCGCGCAGCCCGGCGGGCACCTCGTCCCAGTCGGTGCGCGCGTCGGCGGCGGCCACCACGGCGGGACGGCCGTCCTGCCGCAGCCGGGCGGCGAAGTGCCCGGCCAGCGCGGCGGCGTCCTGGTCGCGGGCGAGGCTGAGCAGCACGGCGGTCGTCCCGTCGCCCAGCTCGGCGACCAGCCCCGGCAGCCCCAGCAGCCGGAGCGTGCGGTCCAGCCGGGCCGGATCGCCGTCGCGCACCACCAGCGGGACGAAGGTGCGCCGGTTGACCGGCAGTCCGGCGGCCCGCGCCCGCGGCAGCAGCCGCCGCGCCGGTACGACCCCGCCGACCAGGTCGGTGACGAGGCTCTGCGCCGACTGCTCCTCCCAGCTGTGCGCGGCGCCGCCGAGCATCCGGTGCAGCACCAGGGCCTCGGCCGCGCGGTCCGCGAGGAGCCGGCCGGCGGCGGTGTCGCCGCGGTGGCCGCACAGCACGATCCACCCCCACCGCTCCCCCCGTCCGCCCAGCTCCGCGCGGATCCAGCCGTCGCCCTCCCGGCCGCCCGCCTGCCGGGAGATGCGCTCCCAGTCGCGCAGCACGTCGTCCACCGCGGGCCGCTCGCCGGCCGTGGCCAGCACGCGGTGGGCGAGGTTGGTGACGACGACGGGGCAGCCGCTGTGCCGGGAGACCTCGTCGAGCAGCCGTTGCAGCGGGGCACCCGCGGTGATCAGGGCGGTGAGCGCGGTGCGCACCGCCTCGGAGAGGCTGACGGCGGCGAACTTGCGGCGCACCAGCCGGGACTGCACCTCCTCGGTCAGCTGCGCGAACGGGAAGGGCCGGTGCAGGACGACCAGCGGCAGCCCGCACCGCTCGGCGACCCGGCGCATCACCTCCGGCGGGGCGGGAAAGGCCCGGCCGAGTCCGAGGACGACGGCCGCGGCCTCCGCGCGGTGCAGGGAGCGGATGTACTCGGCCTGCTTCTCCTCGTCGCCGACGAGCAGCACCCCGGTGGTCAGCACCATCTCGCCGCCGCTGAGCATCACCCCGACGTCGGCGGCCTCGGCGACGTGCACCCAGCGCACCGGCCGGTCCAGCCGGTCGGCGCCCGCGACCACCTCGGGTTCACCGGCGAGCACCCGCTCCAGGGTGAGCACCTGGCGGACCGACAGGGCGGCCGAGGGCTCCGGGATGGTCGTCATGGCGGTGTCCCCCTGGTTGCCGGCTGACTAGGCGATGCTCCGCAGAGCCCGTTCGAGGATCGCGGCGCCCTCCTCGGCCTCCGCGACGGTCAGGGACAGCGGCGGAGCGACCCGCAGGGCGCTGGTGTTGTGGCCGCCGCCCTTGCCGATCAGCAGCCCCTGCTCGCGGGCCTCCTCCAGCACGGCGGCGGCCAGCTCCGGCGCGGCCTCGTCGGTGCCGGGCTTCACCAGCTCGATGCCGATCATCAGCCCGCGGCCGCGGACCTCCCGTACCGCCGGGATCTGCGCGGCGACCGCCCGCAGCCGCTCGATGAGCAGTCCGCCGACCCGCCGGGCGTTGCCCTGGAGGTCGTGCTCCAGCAGATAGGTGAGGTTGGCGAGGCCCGCGGCCATGGTGATCTGGGTGCCGCCGAACGTGGAGATGCTGTTGGCGTCCAGGCAGTTCATGATCTCGGCGGGGGCGATGACACCGCCGATGGACATGCCGTTGCCGATGCCCTTGGCGAAGGTCACGATGTCCGGCGGGCCGCTGCGGCCGTGCGCCTGCCAGCCCCAGAAGTGCTCGCCGGTGCGGCCCCAGCCGGTCTGCACCTCGTCGGCGATCCACAGCGTGCCGCGCTCGCGCAGCACCTCACGGAAGGCGGCGTACAGGCCGTCCGGCGGGGAGGTGAAGCCGCCGACGCCCTGGATGGGTTCGGCGATCAGCGCGGCGGGCGGGCGGGTGTGGCCGAGCAGGTCCTTCAGGTCCTCGACGCAGGCCTCGACGAACGCGCGGTCGTCGAGCGCGGCGTACGGCCCGCGGGTGCGGACGCCGCCGTGCACGTACAGCGTCTGGAGCGGGGACAGCGAGGTCGGGGACCAGCCGCGGTTGCCGGTGACGCCGACGGCGGAGAAGGAACGGCCGTGGTAGCTGTTGCGCATGGCGAGGACGGTGTTGCTGCGCCGGTAGGTGGTGGCGAGCAGCAGCGCCGTGTCGTTGGCCTCGGTGCCGGAGGTGGTGAAGAAGACGCGCGCGTCCGGGATGCCGCTCACCTGGGCGATGCGCTCGGCGAGTTCGACCATCGGGCGGTTGAGGTAGAGCGTCGAGGAGTGGATGATCCGCCCGGCCTGCTCGCTGACCGCCTTGGTCACCTCGGGCAGGGCGTGCGCGGTCATCGTGGTGAGGATGCCGCCGAAGAAGTCGAGGTACTCGTTGCCGGCGGCGTCCCAGACGTGCCGTCCCTCGCCATGGGTGATCTCCAGCGGGCTGTCGTAGTAGAGGGCGAGCCAGTCGGGCAGCACCGCGCGGTGCCGCCCCCACAGGTCGTTGATCACGGCTGCACCAGCCCTTCGTACGCGTCGGGGCGGCGGTCGCGGTAGAACGCCCACAGCTGCCGCACCTCTTCGATCAGGTCGAAGTCGAGGTCGCGGACGACCAGTTCCTCCGTGCGGTCGCTGGCCGTCTCCCCCACGAACTGCCCGCGCGGGTCCACGAAGTACGAGGTCCCGTAGAAGTCGTTGTCCCCGTACTCCTCGACGCCCACGCGGTTGATCGCGGCGACGAAGTACTCGTTGGCGACGGCCGCCGCCGGCTGCTCCAGGCGCCACAGGTACGAGGAGAGACCGCGGTGGGTCGCCGACGGGTTGTAAACCAACTGCGCGCCGTTGAGGCCAAGTTGCCGCCAGCCCTCCGGGAAGTGCCGGTCGTAGCAGATGTACACGCCGACCTTGCCGACGGCGGTGTCGAAGACGGGCCAGCCGAGGTTGCCGGGCTTGAAGTAGAACTTCTCCCAGAAGCCCTTGACCTGCGGGATGTGGTGCTTGCGGTACTTGCCGAGGTAGGAGCCGTCCGCGTCGATCACGGCCGCGGTGTTGTAGTAGAAGCCCGACTGCTCGACCTCGAAGACCGGGACCACGATCACCATGCCGGTCTCGCGCGCGAGGTCCCGCATCCGGCGCACGGTCGGTCCGTCGGGCACCGGCTCGGCCCAGCGGTAGTGCTCCGGATCCTGGACCTGGCAGAAGTAAGGAGCGTTGAAGACCTCCTGGAACCCGATGACCCGGGCGCCCCGCCGGGCCGCCTCACGGGCGTGCTCCTCGTGTTTCGCCACCATGGACTCGGTGTCGCCGGTCCAGGTCGCCTGGACCAGAGCGGCACGTACGACGTTGGCCATGAGCTGCTCCTTCGACGTGACGTCAGAGCCTCTACGCCCGTAGAAACAGGCCGTAGAGGGTTGAACGTATGCCTCGGGGAAGGCCTTGCCAAGACCATCGTCGCCAACCCGCCAAGTCGGCGCCGTTTCACACTCCTGTGGGTGAGCGACGGGCCCGGTCAGGCGGTCAGCCCGGCGACCCGCAGGGCGTGCACCAGGTCCCAGTGCCGCTCGGCGGAGACCCGGCCCGCGGCCTCCAGCAGCAGCGGGACGAGGGTCTGCGGGTCGGGTCCGGCGCTGCGGGCGGCCTCCTCCGGGGTGCGGACCCGCACGTACGCGTCGAGCAGCGCGTCCGCCTCGCGGCGGCGGCCCTCGCCGACCAGGCCGAGCACCGCCCGCCCGATCTCCGGAGCCGGGCGGATCACCCCCTGGCGCAGTATCCGCTCCCCGTCCGCGCCCCGCCCGGCCGCGGCCAGCGCGTCGGCGGCGGCGACCAGCCGGTCCGCGGACAGTGCGGCGGTCTCCCACAGCAGTGTGACCCAGTCGGCGCCGAGCCCGGCGCGCACCAGCTCGGCGGCGAGCAGCGGGAACCGGGCGGCGGGCCAGTGCGCGGCCTCCACCAGCAGCACATGCGCCTCACCGCTGCGCCCCTCGGCCCGCAGCCGCGCCAGCGCCTCGACGACGGCCCCGACCTCCGGCCGCGCCGCCGCGTCCGCCGGCCCGGCCGCGGGTTCCGCGGGCACCGGCGTCTCCTCGGCGGCCCCGGCGAAACGCGCTCCGCGCGGGGTACGGGCCGTCGCACCGGGCGCGGGCGTGACGGGCGCGACAGGCGCGGGAGCGGGCGGTACGGCGACGGGGGCACCGGTGTCGGCGTCGGCATCCAACCCGGCGAAACGGGCGCTGCCGCGGCGGCGCCTGCGGGGTTCGGGGGCGGGGGCCGGGGCGGGCGCGGGGGTGGGCGTGAGTGCGGGAGCGGGTGCGGATGTGGCAGTGGGTGTGGGCGCGGGGCGGGGACCGGTCGGGCCGAGGGCTGGGGCTTGGTCGTGGGGGCTCGGCGTGGGTGACGTCGGGCCGGGTGCGGGTGACGTGGGGCCGGGGTCGCGGACCGGGTCGCGGTCGGGCACCCGCAGCACGGCCCCGCCGCCCGGCCCCTGCCGCAGCGGCGGGATCATGGGGTTCCTGGCCGTCGGGACGCGGTGGTCCAGGGCGGTCATCCGGGCGCGGAGTTCGATGCAGCGGGCGGTGGCGCGGGCGTGGTCGTCGCGGGCCCAGGCGAGGTCGAGGCGCAGGGCGTCGGCGGCCTCCGGGACGGTGGCCGAGGCGAGCAGCCGGCCCAGCTCGGCGAGGCGTTCCGCCGCGTACTTCTGCTCGCGGAGCATCACGTCGAGCCGGTCGCCGAGGGCGTCCCGGCCGCCGGGCCGGGCGTCGTACGCGTGGAGCGCGGCGGTGTGCAGCGACCGGGCCCGCTCCTTCTCGGCACCGGCGGCCTCGGGGCCGTGATCCGCGGCGAGGTCCTGGAGCAGTGCCTCCACCACGTCCCAGGGCGGCACCTCGCGCCCGTCCAGACAGGCGCGCATGCCGTCCGGGTCGCGCTGCCAGAACACCGCGCACCACCCGCCGCCCGGGTCCAGCCGCGCCAGCAGGCCGTCCAGGTAGTCCGCGAACTCCCGCACGCGTCCCGGGAGCTGATCCACTGCCATCGCCCAACCCCCCGCAAGACCGGAGTACTCGGGTCCGTAGCCAACACGAGCCGTGTTACGGGATCGCTACGGGGAGTTTTCGAAGGCGCGCGGGAAGGGGCGCGGACAGGGGCGCGGACCGGGGCGCGGCGTGGCACCTCAGCCGATCGCGGCGCCGACCTCGACGCCGGAAGCGGCACCGAGCGCGATGCCGGAAGCGGCACCGGCCGTGGCACCAGCCGTGGCGCCGGCCGTGGCGCCGGCCGTGGCGCCGGCCGTGGCGCCGGCCGTGGCGCCGGCCATGGCGGTCGCGTCCGCCGTGGCCACGGCCAGTTCGTCCATCGACAGGCCCAGTGCCCGCGCCAGGGCCGCGACCGTGAAGAACGCCGGGGTCGGCGCCCGTCCGGTCTCGATCTTGCGCAGGGTCTCCGCGGAGATGCCCGCGCTCGCCGCCACGTCGGCCATGCTGCGGCCGCCGCGTGCTTCCCGCAGCAGCAGCCCGAGCCGTTCGCCGCGTTCCCGCTCTTCCGGGGTCAGTGGAGTGCGCACCATGAGGACCATTCTAATACCGGTATAGTAATTGGCATGGTGGAACTGAAGACAGATACCTCGATCGACGCCATGTACGAAGCGGGCCAGGTCGTCGCCCGTGCCCTGACAGCCGCACGGGACGCCGCCGACATCGGCGTCTCCCTGCTCGACCTGGACGCGCTGGCCCACGACGTCCTCCGCGAGGCCGGTGCGACCTCGCCGTTCCTGGGCTACCGGCCCTCCTTCGCCCCGACCCCGTTCCCGGCCGTGCTGTGCGCCTCGGTGAACGACGCGATCGTGCACGGCATCCCGACCCGCTACCGGCTGCGCGACGGCGACCTCGTCTCCCTCGACTTCGGCGCCGAGCTGAACGGCTGGGTCGGCGACTCGGCGATCAGTTTCGTCGTGGGCCGGCCGCGCGCCGCCGACCTCCGGCTGATCGAGACCGCCGAGCGGGCCCTCGCGGCCGGTGTCGAGGCCGCCGTCGTCGGCAACCGCGTCGGCGACATCGCGCACGCGATCGGCACGGTCTGCCGGGCGGGCGGCTACGGCATCCCGGAGGACTTCGGCGGGCACGGCATCGGCCGCCGGATGCACGAGGACCCGTCGGTGCCGAACGAGGGCCGCCCTGGACGCGGGATGCCGCTGCGGCACGGCATGGTCATCGCCATCGAGCCGATGCTCATCGCCGGCGGCACCGACACGTACCACGCGGACTCCGACGGCTGGACCCTGCGCACCACCGACGCCTCCCGCGCGGCCCATGTCGAACACACGGTGGCCATCACGGCCTCCGGCCCCCGGATCCTCACGGCCCGCTGAGAGCCGCGGCTGCGGCCGGGAACGGGGCTCCGAGCACCCCGCTGAACATGCCCGTACCCCTCGTCCGTGCGAAGGTGTTCTACGAGCGCGCCCGCGTGTAACCGGCTCCCGACCGGGTTACCCGGCTCCGGCACGTCGATCAGCGAGGGCGTCCCCGACCCGCGCAGGGACGCCGGATGGGAACGCCATGACCAGCGGTTTCACCGGACCGGAGGGCTACGACCCCTTCGGTGAGTTCCTCGCCCGCTTCTTCGGCGGCCCGCGTCCGGGGCCCCGCCAGATCGACATCGGCCGGCTGCTCAGTCAGCCGGCCCGTGATCTGGTGCGGGGCGCCGCGCAGTACGCCGCCGAGCACGGCAGCCGGGACCTCGACACCCAGCATCTGCTGCGCGCGGCCCTGTCCGCGGAGCCGACCCGGAGTCTGCTGAGCCGTTCCGGCGCGGATCCGGACTCGCTCGCCTCGGAGATCGACGAGCGCACCGGCCCCGTGCAGTTCCCGGAGGGCGACGTCCCGCCGCCCACCTCGCTCTCCCTCACCCCGGCGGTCAAGCGCGCTCTGCTGGACGCGCACGATCTGGCGCGGGCGAGCGGCACCGGCCACATCGGCCCGGAGCACGTCCTGAGCGCCCTCGCCGCCAATCCGGACTCGGCGGCCGGGCACATCCTCAACTCGGCCCGGTTCTCCCCCGGCGGTCTGCCGCCGGAGGCGCCGGAGGCCGGGGCGGCACCCCGCGCGGCCCGTGCCGAACGGCCGCGGCAGGCGACCACGCCGACCCTGGACAAGTACGGCCGCGACCTCACCGATCAGGCCCGCCGGGGCCGGATCGACCCGGTGATCGGCCGGGACGACGAGATCGAGCAGACCATCGAGGTGCTGTCCCGGCGGGGCAAGAACAACCCGGTGCTGATCGGTGACGCGGGCGTCGGCAAGACCGCCATCGTGGAAGGGCTGGCCCAGCGGATCGCCGACGGCGACGTGCCGGATGTGCTGGTCGGCCGCCGGGTGGTCGCCCTCGATCTGACCGGTGTCGTCGCGGGCACCCGCTTCCGGGGCGACTTCGAGGAGCGGATGAACAACATCGTCGACGAGATCCGCACCCACTCCGAGCAGCTGATCGTCTTCATCGACGAGCTGCACACCGTGGTCGGCGCGGGCGGGGGCGGCGAGGGCGGTTCGATGGACGCCGGGAACATCCTCAAGCCGGCGCTGGCCCGCGGCGAGCTGCACATCGTGGGCGCCACCACGCTGGAGGAGTTCCGCCGGATCGAGAAGGACGCGGCGCTGGCCCGCCGCTTCCAGCCGATCCTGGTGCCGGAGCCGACCACCGAGGACGCGCTGGAGATCCTGCGCGGACTGCGCGACCGCTACGAGGCCCACCACCAGGTGCGCTACAGCGACGAGGCGCTGGTGGCCGCGGTGGAGCTGGGCGACCGCTATCTCACCGACCGGCGGCTGCCGGACAAGGCGATCGACCTGATCGACCAGGCGGGCGCCCGGGTACGGCTGCGCGCCCGCACCAAGGGCACGGACGTCCGGGCGATGGAGCGGGAGGCCGAGCAGCTGGCCCGGGACAAGGACCAGGCGGTCGCGGACGAGCAGTACGAGGAGGCGATGCGGCTGCGGGACCGCATCACCGATCTCAAGCAGCGCATGGCGGAGGCCGCCGGAGACGGCGCGGCCGACGAGGGCCAGCATCTGGAGGTCACGGCCGAGGCGATCGCCGAGGTGGTGTCCCGGCAGACCGGCATCCCGGTGAGCCGGCTCACCGAGGAGGAGAAGGACCGGCTGCTGGGCCTGGAGGAGCATCTGCGGGAGCGGGTGATCGGCCAGGAGGAGGCGGTACGGGTGGTCGCCGACGCGGTGCTGCGCTCGCGGGCCGGGCTCGCCTCCCCCGACCGCCCGATCGGCAGCTTCCTGTTCCTCGGCCCGACCGGTGTGGGCAAGACGGAGCTGGCGCGTGCGCTCGCGGAGGCGCTGTTCGGCAGTGAGGACCGCATGGTCCGCCTGGACATGAGCGAGTACCAGGAGCGGCACACGGTGAGCCGTCTGGTCGGCGCGCCGCCCGGATACGTCGGCCACGAGGAGGCCGGGCAGCTCACCGAGGTCGTCCGCCGCCATCCGTACTCGCTGCTGCTGCTCGACGAGGTGGAGAAGGCGCACCCGGACGTCTTCAACATCCTGCTCCAGGTGCTGGACGACGGCCGGCTCACCGACTCCCAGGGCCGCACGGTCGACTTCGCCAACACGGTCATCGTGATGACCAGCAACCTCGGTTCGGAGGCGATCATCCGGCGCGGCGCCGGGATCGGTTTCGGGCCGGGCGGCGGTGAGGCCGACGAGGAGGCGCGCCGGGAGCAGATCCTGCGGCCGCTGCGGGAGCACTTCCGGCCGGAGTTCCTGAACCGGATCGACGAGATCGTGGTCTTCCGCCAGCTCTCCGCCGACCAGCTGCGGCGGATCACCGATCTGCTGCTGGAGCACACCCGCCGGCTGCTCACCGCCCAGGGCGTGGCGGTGGATTTCACCGACGCGGCGGTGGACTGGCTGGCCCGGCAGGGCTACCAGCCCGAGTACGGCGCCCGTCCGCTGCGCCGCACCATCCAGCGGGAGGTCGACAACCGGATCTCGCGGCTGCTGCTGGACGGCCGGGTGAAGGAGGGCGACCTGGTCACGGTGGACGTGTCGGACGACCGGCTCGCCTTCCTCCCCCGGCAGGCGGCCGCCTAGAAGAAGCCGGTGGGCCGCTGTCGATCCGGCCGTGTCCCGTTCGACGTGGTGGTGTACGGCGCCTGGCCGCGCGTCGGCACGACACGGACACGAACTGACGAGGAAGCACGTGGATCAACTGCTGAGAGTCATGAACTTCAACGTCTCGAGCGACGGGATCGGTGCCGGTGAGCACCAGAGTCTCGAGACACCGTTCGGCCTCGACCGTCCCGAGAGGCTGTTCGCCTGGGCCGGGGCCACGGCGAGCTGGCCCATGCGCACGGATCCCGGCGGAAGCCGAGGCCTCGACGACTACTTCACGCGGGACTTCGCGCGCGACATCGGTGCCGAGATCATGGGCCGCAACAAGTTCGGGCCCCAGCGGGGGCCCTGGCAGGACCATGAGTGGCGCGGCTGGTGGGGTGAGGAACCGCCGTTCCACACGCCGGTGTTCGTCATGACGCATCACAAGCGTCCGTCGTTCACGCTCTCCGACACCACGTTCCACTTCGTGGACGGCGACCCGGCCACGGTCCTCGGACAGGCGCGGGAGGCGGCCCGGGGCAAGGACGTCCGGCTCGGCGGCGGGGTCACCACCATCCGCGAGTTCCTCGACGCCGGTCTCGTCGACACCCTGCATGTGGCGGTCTCACCGGTGAAGCTCGGCTCCGGCCTGCGCCTGTGGGAGTCCCCGGACGAACTGCGGGACCGCTACCACCTGGAGGTCGTCCCCAGCCCCAGCGGCGTGACACACCACCTCTTCTGGCGCTGACCCTCACCGGGCGCCCGGCGCACGGGCGCCCGGTGAGGGCTCGCGGTCACGGCGTCAGCGCGCCTCCCGGACCACCATCGCCGAGCCGCCGCCGCGGCGTACCGTCTCGGCGGCGGCGAGCCACTTGCCGTCGGGCAGCCGTTGCACGCCGGTGGCCGCGCCGATCTCCGGGTTGAGCCGGAAGGAGTGGCCGATGGCCTCCAGCTCGGTACGCAGCGGGCTGTCGTACAGGCCGGGTTCGAGTTCGGTCTGGGCGGCGTTGCGCTGGCTGGCGCGTGGTGCGGCGATGGCGTCGACGAGCGGCAGGCCGCGGTCGAGGACGCCGGTCAGGGTCTGGAGCACGGTGGTGATGATGGTGGCGCCGCCGGGCGAGCCGACCGCCACGACCGGCCGGTCGTGGCGGTCCAGCACGATGGTCGGCGACATCGACGACCGGGGCCGCTTGCCCGGTCCGGGCAGGTTGGGGTCGTGCACGGCCGGGTTGGCCGGGGCGAAGGAGAAGTCGGTCAGCTCGTTGTTGAGCAGGAATCCGCGGCCGGGCACGGTGATGCCGCTGCCTCCGGTCTGCTCGATGGTGAGGGTGTAGGAGACGACGTTGCCCCACTTGTCGGCGGCCGTCAGATGGGTGGTGCTGTCGCCCTCGTACGTCGTGGGCGCGGCCGTGCCCGTACCGCCGCAGGTGGCGGGGTGGCGCGGGTCGCCGGGCGCGAGCGGGCTGGTGAGCACCGCGTCGTCCCGGATGAGGCAGCCCCGCGAGTCCGCGTACCGCTGCGACAGCAGTTCCTTCGTCGGTACGTCCTCGAAGGCCGGGTCGCCGACCCAGCGCCCGCGGTCGGCGAACGAGATCCGGCTGGCCTCGATGAAGCGGTGCAGGTATTGGGCCTGGCTCGCCTTCGACAGGTCGGTGCGCTCCAGGATGTTCAGCGCCTCGCCGACGGTGGTGCCGCCGGAGGAGGAGGGCGCCATGGAGTACACGTCGAGCCCGCGGTAGGACGTCCTGGAGGGGGCCTGGAGCCGGACGCGGTAGGCCTCCAGGTCCTTCGCGGAGAGGTCGCCGGGCCGGGCGTTCCAGCCCGAGCCCGGGTCCACCGGCGGCTTGTTGACGGTGGTGACGATGTCCTCGGCGAGGTCGCCGCGGTAGAGCGTGCCGACGCCCTTGCGGGCCAGTTCCTCGTAGGTGCGGGCGAGGTCGGGGTTCTTGAAGGTGGTGCCGACGACCGGGAGCTGCCCGCCGGGCAGGAACAGCTCGGCGGTGTCCGGGAAGTAGCGGAACCGGGTCTCGTTGGCGGCGGTCTGCGCGCGGAAGGTGGGGTCGACGGTGAAGCCGTCGCGGGCCAGCCGTACGGCGGGCTTCAGCAGGGTGCCGAGCGGCTTGCTGCCCCACTTGTCGAGTGCCGTGCGCCAGGTGGCGGGGGTGCCCGGGGTGCCGACGGCCAGGCCGCTGCTGACGGCTTGGGCGAAGGGCAGCGGTGTGCCGTTCTCCAGGAAGAGGCCGGAGTCGGCGGTGAGGGGGGCGGTCTCGCGGCCGTCGAGGGTGTGCACGGTGCGGGAGCGGGCGTCGTAGTAGACGAAGTAGCCGCCTCCGCCGATGCCGGCCGAGTAGGGCTCGGTGACGCCGAGCGCGGCGGCGGTGGCCACGGCCGCGTCGACGGCGTTGCCGCCCTTCCTCAGCACCTCGATGCCGGCGGCGGAGGCGTCGGCGTCGACGCTGGCGACGGCCCCGCCGTAGCCGACGGCGACGGGGACCTTCTCCACACCGGTGTCCGGTGCGGCGGTCGGTGGCGCTGCCGCCCCCACCGACACGACGGCGGCCGAGACCGCCAGGACCGTCAGTTTCCGTGCGACAGGGCGACGCATCCGCACCTCCAGTCAGGGAGCCGTCCGCGCAGCCTATGCCATCGCCATGGCCTCGTCAGGAAGGCAACGCGCCGTGTCCGAACACCGGTTCGCGCCGGGCCGCTAGCATGCGCGCCCATGAATGACGACGTGCGCAACATCGTTCTCGGGGTCGTGGCGGCGGGGATCAGCGCGGCCCTGGGCTGGCTCACCCGTACCTATCTGTGGAAGCGGAAGCTCCGGCGCAAGCAGACGTTCCTCGGGCTGCCGGACAACGCGGAGTCCCTGCTCGTCGTCAACCGCGACCCCGCCGCCGCCGAACCGGCCGTGCACCGCTTCGACGTCTTCGCGCTGCTGGAGCTGGCGGCGCTGATCAAGGACTGCGGTGCCCATGTCCAGGTGGTCACGCAGGACGCGGCCCAGCCGGGTTTCGGCGAGCGGACCGAGTTCTGCGTGGGCGGGCCGGGGTCGAACCGGCGGATGGCGGCCCACATGTCCGCCCTGCTGCCGGGTGTCCGGGTCAACGTGGACGCCGAACCGGGGCCGGACCGAGGCGCGTTCCAGATCGGCGGCGAGCGCTACCGCCTGGACGCGGGCCGCGTCGAGCACGTCCTGCTGGCCCGGCTGACGGATCCGCAGAACCGCCGGGCACGGCCGGTGTTCCTGTTCTGCGGGCAGCGCGCCATCACCAACCAGGCGGCGACCCGCTATCTCGCGCGCCATCACGAGCGGTTGTCCCGCAAGTACGGCACCGGCTCCTTCGTGCTGCTGCTGAAGGTGGTCAACTCCCAGGCGTACGGGCCGGACGTGGTGGAGCTGGTGGCGGATGTGACGCGCGCGGCGCAGGCGCCGCTCCCGGCGGCCCCGGCACCCCGGACCTCGCACCGGGCCGACTGATCCTCACGTCTTCAACGATTGTTACTTTCACGTAACTTACTCACGGGTTACCCCCGGTAAGGCACTGAGGTTACCGTCGGGTCACTTTTCGTTGACACGAGTGAGGAGTGACCCGTGGGAGTCCGTCGCAAGGCCCTGCGCACCACCGCCGCCGGCGCCGTCTCCGCGACCCTGGTCGCCGGTGGCACCCTGGCCGCCGCCCCCACCGCCCACGCCACGACGAGCACCGTGCGGTTCGTCGACATCGCCGGCGACGGCGGCACCACGCTCAAGGCGAACGTCGTCACCCCCGCCGGCGCCGACGGCGGCCACCGCTACCCGCTCATCGTGCTGCCCACGAGCTGGGCCATGCCGCAGATCGAGTACCTGGCCCAGGCGCAACGGCTGGCCGACTCCGGCTATGTGGTCGTCAGCTACAACGTGCGCGGCTTCTGGCAGTCCGGCGGCCACATAGAGGTCGCGGGCCCACCGGACATCGCGGACGCCTCCCGGGTGATCGACTGGGCGCTCGCCCACACCCCCTCCGACGCCGGCAAGGTCGGCATGGCCGGCGTCTCCTACGGTGCCGGCATCAGCCTGCTCACCGCCGCGCAGGACGAGCGGGTCAAGGCGGTCGCCGCGCTCAGCGGCTGGGCGGACCTGATCGACTCCATCTACTCCGGCCGCACCCAGCACGCCCAGGCGGCCGCCCTGCTCGGCGGCGCCGGACAGCTCACGGGACGACCGGGTGCCGAACTGCAGCAGGTCCTCACCGACTTCCTCGCCTCCGACCTGGACAAGGAGGACGAGATGATCGCCTGGGGGCAGAAACGGTCCGCCGCCACCCACATCGACCGGATCAACGACCACGGCACGGCCGTCATGCTCGCCAACGCCTGGGGCGACACCATCTTCCCGCCCAACCAGTACGCCGACTTCTACGAGAAGCTGACCGGCCCGAAGAGACTCCAGCTGCGCCCCGGCGACCACGCCACCGCCGAGGCGACCGGCCTGCTCGGGCTGCCCAACGACGTCTGGACCGACACCGAGCGCTGGTTCGACCACCACCTCAAGGGCGAGGACAACGGCATCGACCGCGAGCAGCCGGTGCGGCTCAAGTCCCGTTCCTCCGGCGGCTACGAGGACTACCCGGACTGGAAGTCGGTCGGCGCCGACCGGCGGAAGATCGCCCTCGGCGGCACCACCACCATCCACACGGGTGTCAACTCCGGCGCGGACGGCGGGATCGTGCTGCTGTCCAACCTCCTGGACCAGATCGCGCAGGTGCCCCCGACCGCCTCGATCCCCCTGCTCCCCCGGCGTTGGGCCGCCGTCTGGCAGTCGGAGCGGTACGGCACTCCGCAGCGGGTGCGCGGCACCGCCGCGTTGCACACGACGGTCACCTCGACCGAGGAGAGCGGAACCCTCGTCGCCTACCTGTACGACGTGGGCCCGCTCGGCCTCGGCAAGCTGGTCAGCAACGCGCCGTACACCTTCCACGGGCAGACGCCCGGCAAGCCGTTCGGCGTGGACCTGGAGTTGTCCTCCACGGCCTACGACGTCCCGGCAGGGCACCGGCTCGCCCTGGTCGTCGACACGGTGGACCCGCTCTACATCGAGCACAACCCGTCCGGCGCGCGGCTGACCTTCTCCTCGCCGGCCGCCGACCCGTCGTACGTGTCGGTGCCACTGCGCGAGCAGTGATCGGCGACCGCGGCCGAACGGCCCGGCTCCGAGTTCTGCTGCCCCCTACGGTCCGAAGGCCGTGGGGGGTTCCCCCTCCAGGCAGCAGAGTTCCTGGGATGAACGGCATATCGTAGTCGAGATCCGGGGCGCCGGTCCGGTCCACGGGCGCAAACATGGATCGGCCCCCCCTCCCTCGGCGCTCGAGGATCCTTCGGAGGCCCACCTGGTCGAGTCGATCGGCTGATCGACGGCCATGCTCAGCGCCACCCACTTTCGGCTGTGTCGCGACTGCCGCAAGCTATCCAGCCCCGATGAGGGCGCAGGAGCGACACGCACCCGTCGGGCATAAGCCGTATTTACGCCGAACCATGAGCCCGCGCCGAGTCCGGGCCGAGCCGGCGCCGAGCCGGAGGAGATCAGGCCGCGGCGACCTCGGCGTACCACTGCGACAGCTCGGGCACCCCGTTGACCGCCCACTCCTGCCCGGCGGCCACCACGTCGACCTCCCGCCCCGAGGCGAGCAGGACGACCGGCTGGCCGTCGGAGCGGATCATCCAGGCGGCGCCCGGCACGGTCCGCACGACCACGGTGCCCAGGTACAGCCCGGCGTCGTTGCCCAGCCAGGGAAGGATCTCCGCGTCGTCCCGCCAGCGCGGCAGCAGCTGGTCCAGGGCCTCCAACGAGCCGACCGTGTCGTCGAGTTCGACACCGGTCTGCCCCGCCTGGGAGCGCAGCAGCTCGCATTCGGCCAGGAGTTCGCCGATGCCTTCGGGATCGACAGCCCCACGTTCCGTGCGCCGCTTGCCCAGGAAAGGGATGTTCATACCTCCAGCCTGTCATTCGAACCGGCCGGCGCACCACAGGGCACGCGGACGATCACGGCCACACCTCCGGGCGGTTTCACGCCGTGTTCGCTCCCGGTTCGTTGACGGCTCCCGGCCCGCTCTCTAGCGTCACGGGCCGGTGTCCGTGTCGGCTGTGTCGGGAGGTCCTGTCGGTGCGCAGAGGGATCCGGGGACTCGTGGTGGTCCTCCTGCTGTTCGCCTCCGCGGTGCCGGCGGCCGCCGCCCGGGCCACCGCCGAGCGACGGGCCGAACCACAGCCGATCACCCGGCTGTTCGACAACGTCGCCGTCAGCGACGACACCCGTCCCGCCGCGGCGGACTTCGACGGCTCCGGCGCCTCCCTGTCGGCGCGGGACCTCACCGCCGCCGGCTGGACACCCGGCCGCGCGCTCACCGTCGAGGGCGCCCGGCTGACCTGGCCGCGCCGGGCTCCTGGCGAGCCGGACAACGTCGTCGCCGACGGGCAGGCGGTACGGGTCCACGGCCGCGGCGACGCCCTCGCCTTCCTGGTCGCGGGCACCACCGGCGACGACGTGACCGGCTCCGGCACGGTCGAGTACGCCGGCGGCGGCCGCTCCCCGTATCGGCTCACCGCCCCCGACTGGCGCCGCGGACCCCTCGCCACCAAGGCGGTGGCCCTGCCGCACCTCAACACCCCCACCGGCCAACTCGCCGAGCGGGTCCGGCTGTACGTGGTGACCGTGCCGGTCGTGCCGGGCCGCGAGATCGTCGCGGTGCGGCTGCCGCGCGCGGCCGGTCTGCATGTGTTCGCGGTGTCGGTGCGGCCGGAGACCACCGGCTGGACCGGCAGCTGGGCGGCGGCGACCTCCGGGTATCCGGCCGTCGGACCGTGGACCGACCGGACGCTGCGGCTGGTGGTGCACACCTCGGCGGGCGGGCCGCGGGTGCGGCTGCGCTTCGACAACACCTTCGCCGCCGCGCCGGTACGGATCGGCAGCGCCACGGTCGCACTCCGTGAGACGGGCGCGGCGGCCCGCGGCACGCCGGTCCCGCTGACGTTCCGCGGCACGGCCGGCACCGAGATCCCGGCGGGCGCGCAGGGTCACAGCGACCCCGTCGACTTCGACGTGCCCCCGGACGCCGATCTGCTGGTCAGCTTCCACCTCCCCGGCACCGTGCCGGCCGCGCCCGTGCACCGGCTCGCCCAGCAGCGGTCGTACGTCAGCGAGGCCGGTGACCACGCGGCCGAGGCCTCGGCGACGGCGTACACCTCGGTGATCACCAGCTGGCCGCTGCTCACCGGCGTGGACGTGGGTGGCGGGCCGGGATCGGTGGTGCTGCTCGGCGACTCGATCACCGACGGCGACCGATCGACCGTGGACGCCAACAGGCGCTGGCCGAACGTGCTGGCCACCCGCCTGCTGGCGCAGCGGGAGGTGCCGCGCTACGGGGTGCTCAACCAGGGCATCTCCGCGAACCGGGTGGTCACCGACCGCTACCCGGGCGACAGGGTCTCCACGGACAGCGGTGGTGTGAGCGCCCTGCACCGCCTCGACCGGGACGTCCTCGCCCAGACCTCGGCCCGGACGGTGGTGGTCTTCCAGGGCGTCAACGACGTGCGCTGGGGCACGACCGCCGACCAGCTGGCCGCCGGGCTGCGGGAGATCGCCGACCGCGCGCACGCCCGCGGGCTGCGGGTGCTGGCGGCGACGATCCTGCCCTGCGAGGGCGAGGCCCGCTGCACGGCCGCCGTCGACGCCGAGCGGGTCGCCGCCAACGACTGGATCCGCGGCGCCGCGGTGTTCGACGGGGTGCTCGACTTCGACGCCGTGATCCGGGACCCGCAGCGGCCGGCCCGGATGCTGCCCGCGTACGACAGCGGGGACCATCTGCATCCCGGCGACACCGGGCTGGCGGCGCTGGCGGACTCGGTGGACCTGCGGCTGCTGTGAGCCGGGGCCCGGCGCGGGCTTTTGCGGGACCCTGCCGGGTGGGTCCGTCGCGTGGGTCCGTCGCGTGGGTCTACACGTCCAGGTCGACCACGACCGGCGCGTGGTCCGAGGCGCCCTTGCCCTTGCGCTCCTCGCGGTCCACGTACGCGTCCTTCACCGAGCCGGCGAACGGCTCGTTGCCGTAGACCAGGTCGATGCGCATGCCGCGGTTCTTGGGGAAGGCGAGCTGGCGGTAGTCCCAGTACGTGAACGGCCGGTCGTACTTCAGGGGGCGCGGGACGACGTCCGTGAGGCCCGTCTCGCGCAGGGCGGCGAGGGCGGCCCGCTCGGCGGGGGTGACATGGGTGAGGCCCTCGAAGGCGGCCGGGTCGAAGACGTCGTCGTCGGTCGGGGCCACGTTGTAGTCGCCCAGCACGGCGAACGGGCGACTGCCGCCCGCGTCGCCCGCGACGGCCGCCTTCAGGGCCTCGAACCACTGGAGCTTGTACGCGTAGTGCGCGTGCTCCACCTCACGGCCGTTCGGCACGTACACCGACCAGACGCGGACCGGGCCGCAGGTCGCGGAGATGGCGCGGGGCTCCGCCGAGCCGTCGTAACCGGGGTCGCCGGGCAGGCCCTTGACCACGTCCTCGATGCCGACGCGGGAGAGCACCGCCACGCCGTTCCACCGGCCGGTGGCGTGCACCGCCGCCTCGTACCCGAGATCGCGCAGCTGGTCGAACGGGAACTGCTCCTCGGCGACCTTGGCCTCCTGGAGGCAGAGCACGTCGGTGCCGCTGCTCTCCAGCCAGGCCAGCAGCCTCGGCAGGCGAGCGGTGATCGAGTTCACGTTCCAGGTGGCGATGCGCATGTCTCACAACCTACCGGGCGGGACCGACAACGCGGTCCCGCCCGGGGCCCGGCTCACACCTCGGCGGAGTCGCCCGGGGTCAGCCGCAGGTGCTCCGAGCCGCCCAGCTGCCCGATCTGCCGGTCGTAGATCGGTCGGGCGAGGTCGGTGAGCAGGGCGTCGTGGATGTCGTAGGCGCGCCGCGGCCGGACCTCGCGGACGTAGTCGATGACCTCGGAGATCTTGCTCCACGGGGCCATCACCGGCAGCATCAGCGTCTCGACCGGGTGGTCGGGGACGGTGAGGGCGTCGCCGGGGTGGAAGACCTTGCCGCCGTCGACGAGGTAGCCGACGTTGGTGACGCGCGGGATGTCCGGGTGGATCACCGCGTGCAGCTCGCCGTGCACCTGCACGTCGAAACCGGCGGCGGTGAAGGTGTCGCCGTGGCCGACGGTGTGCACCCGCCCGGGGAACGCCGCGGAGAGCTTCTCCGCGACCGCCCTGAGGGTCCAGATCTCCGCGGCCGGGTTGGCTTCCAGACCGGCCCGCAGCCGGCCCTCGTCGAAGTGGTCGGGGTGCTCGTGCGTGACGAGGATCGCGTCCGCGCCGAGGACGGCGTCCTCCTCGGTGAACCCGCCGGGGTCGAGGACGAGCGTGCGCCCGTCCTTCTCCAGACGGACGCAGGCGTGCGACTTTTTCGTGAGCTTCATGGGTCCATCCTGCCGCCCGCCCCTCGCCGGCCCTCACACCCGGCGCTCACTCCTGACGTTCGCTGTCGAGGTTCACTCCCGGCGTTCACTCCCGGCGTTCACTCCTGGGGAGTGGTCTCCTCCCGGATGACCTCCTGCGCCACCCTGAACGCGCTGTTCGCCGCCGGTACGCCGCAGTAGACGGCGGCGTGCAGCAGCACCTCCCTGATCTCGGCCGGGGTCAGACCGTTGCGCAGGGCGGCCCGGGTGTGGAAGGCCAGCTCGTCCAGGTGGCCGCCCGCGACCAGCGCGGTGAGGGTGATGCAGCTGCGGGTGCGCCGGTCGAGGCCCGGACGGTCCCAGACCTCGCCCCACGCGTAACGGGTGATGAACTCCTGGAAGTCGCCGGAGAAGTCGTCGGCCTGCGCCAGCGCCCGGTCCACGTGCGCGTCGCCCAGGACCTCCCGGCGCACCTTGAGGCCCGCGTCGTACGGGTCCGGCCGGCCCACGGCCTGCGGCTGCGTGGCGGGCGGGGCGATCTCGGCGATGGGCGCGCTCTGCGCGGGCACGGCGGCGAGCACCGGCTTGACGGGGGCGGCCGGGATGGCCATCTGGCCGGTGCCGGGGTCGAGGACCGGCTGCCAGGCGGTGGAGAAGTGCGTGACCAGCAGGTCCGTGACCGCGGCGGGCTGCTCAACGGGCACCAGATGGGAGGCGCCCGGGACCACCGCGAGCCGGGCGTCCGGGATGCCGGCGACCAGGGTGCGGGCCTCGGCGGGGCCGGTGACCTGGTCCTCCGAGCCGACCAGCACCAGCGTCGGCACGCCCACCCGGCCCAGCTCCGGCCGGACGTCGAAGGTGGCGAGCGCCTCGCAGGCGGCGATGTAGCAGCCGGGGTCGGTGGTGCGCACCATCTGCACGGCCCAGTCGGTGATCGCGGGCTGCGCGGCGGCGAAGCCGGAGGTGAACCAGCGGTCCGGCGCGGAACGGGCGATCGGGTCCAGTCCGTTGGTCCGGACGATCACTCCGCGCTGGCGGAACTCGTCCGCGGTGCCGAAGCGCGGGGAGGCGGCGATCAGCACCAGCGAGGCCAGCCGCTCCGGGTGGCGCAGCGCCAGCTCGACGCCCACGGCACCGCCGAGCGCGCAGCCCGCGTAGCCGAAGCGCTGCACGCCGAGGCCGTCGAGGGTGGCGAGCAGCCGGGCGGTGAGCTCGGTGACGGACGCCGCGGGATAGGCGGGGGCGCCGCCGTGGCCCGGCAGGTCGAACCGGAAGACACGCCACTGCTTGGTCAGCTCCGGGACCTGCCGGTCCCACATGTGCCATGTGGTACCCAGTGAGGGACCCAGGATCAGAACCGGCGCGTCTTCTGGCCCGTCGAAGCGGTATTGCAGGGTGTTCGGCACTGTCTCACTCACGCGTCAGACCCTCTCACGTCTCGCGAAATCTCACACAGCCCGGGGATCCCTGCGGCTCTTGACCCTCTCGGCGCGGCACGTCCGGCACTGCCGGAACCCTCGGGGATGAAGAACGGGCCCTCCGAAGCAGTGCCGCTCCGCCGCCCTGATCCGCTGCGGCCTCATGGGTTTTCTCGTAGCTCCACAGCGCGGCCGATGAGTTTGTGGCTCCCGGCCGGTCCAAGCTCGTGACACCTCAGGAAAGGACACCGTCATGTCGGAGCTTCTCGTCGACTTCATCACCTCCCTCGACGGCCACGCATCGGGGCAGGGATGGCCCGGGTTCTGGGGCCTCGAGGGCCCGGAGTACCTCGCCTGGCTCGGCGAGCAGCCCGAGGCCACCTATCTGATGGGAGCGAACACCTACCGCCTGATGTCGGGCTTCGCCGCAGGCGAGGTCCCGAATGGGCAAGACGAGTTCAGGCCCGAGGAGGAGGCGTCCGTCGACGAGCTCACGCAAGCGTCCAAGGTGGTGTTCTCCTCTTCCCTCGAGGAGCCACTGACGTGGGCCAACTCCACGCTCGTCCGCGACGACGCCGTCGAGGCCGTGCGCGCCATGAAGTCGAGTGGCTCAGGGCTCCTCAGCACGATCGGCAGCCTCAGCCTGTGCCGGTCCCTGCTACGAGCCGGACTCGTCGACCGCTTCCGGGTCGTGATGTTCCCGGTGATCACCGGGGCCACGGGAGAGGAACGCATCTACGACGGCTATCCGGACGTTGCCCTCGAGATGATCGAGCACCGCACCTTCGACGGGCGCATCCAGCTGGTCGAGTACAAGCCCCGCGTGCTCGAGCACCCGCCGCTCGGTGTCCCGGCGTGACGTCGCCCCGTCCGCCGGTCCGGACGGCCGTCAGGCCGGCGTCGGCGGCTTCGGCCGCTGGTCCCTCGCACGCGGGCCGGTTCACCTCGCACACCTGGACCTGCTGAGCCGGCGGGTAACGGGACAGGCCCGCGTCCAGCGGCTCCCGCATGCCGCGTCATTCCGAAGGAATGCGAAACTCGAATTCGGGACGGTCCCACGGCACGGCGGGCGGGTTCGCGAACGCGGTCCCGGTCCGCACCGCACCGACGCGGTGGTAGAAGTCCTCGGCGGGAAGATGCGACACGACCTTGACACGGTCGAGCCCGGCGGCACGGGCCTCGGACTGCATGTGCGCGACGAGCAGCCGTCCGATACCCCGTCCTTGCGCTTCGTCGGCGACGAACAGCAGGTCGAGCTCCGGTGGAGCGAGCACGAGCGAGTAGAACCCGAGGACCCGGCCTCCCTGCTCGTCAGCGCCGACGGCCACAAAGACGCGGTGGGCCTCGATGTAATCAGGGCCGACCCGGTAACCCGCGACTGCGGCTGCGTACTCACCCTCGTAGGCGCGTGAGCCACGCACCAGCCGCGTGAGCCGTTTGGCATCCCGCGCAACGGCCCTGCGTACCGTGATCGGCCGGCTGATCGGGGAAGTGCGTGGACTCATCGGGAAAGTATTTCGCACCGGGGCCTGCCGCCGTGCGGCGGGTCGGCTGCTCGGGACGGATTCCCGCACCGCTCCCGGGAACCGCCTGCCCAGGCTCCGATCGGCCAAGTCACTGCTCACGCCCCAGGCCCTCTCACGTCTCGCGCGATCTCTCACGAAGAGGTCTGCGATGTCCACCGAAGCTCGACGGGATCGGGGACGGCGGCAGCCATGGCGTGTCCCGAAAGGGGCGCCCCCACCGCACCGTTGTGCCGGGGTCCGGTGGGGGCGTCGTGGCGAGCTGTTCTCCAGCGTCGAGTGGTCAGCGCTGCAGAGTGAGGAGACCCGGCCGCCACGGCAGCTGGTTGTAGTCGCCGCCCGCGGCGGGCGACTTGCCCTGGTAGAGGAACTGGAGGTTGCAGGGGTCGATGGTCATGGTCTGGTCCGGGTTGTTGCGGACCAGGTCACCGTGGCTGATGTCGTTGGTCCAGGTGGCACCGCTGTTGGCCTTGCCGGCGAAGGGGTTGCTCTCGGTGGCGGCCTGCGGGGTCCACGAGCCGCTGAGGCTGGAGGCGGTGAAGGAGCGGAAGTAGCGCCCGTTCGCGCCCATCGCCTCGACGATCATGAGGTACTGGTTCTGGCCCTTGACCTTGTAGACCTGCGGCGCCTCGAAGAGGTTGGCCTTCGTGTCGCTCATGATCGTCGTGTACGACGAGCCGAAGTTGCCGGGGAAGTTCCCGATCGGCATGCTCGCCCGGTAGATCTTGCCGTTGTCGCCGGCGAAGAAGAGGTACATGTTCTGGCCGTCGGCGATCAGGGTCTGGTCGATCGGGCCGGTGTCGGAGCCGGTGATGCTCCCGGTGAACAGCGGCTGCGGAGCGGACCAGCCGTTGGGGTTGGTGGGGTCGCTGGACGTGCGGTAGATGAAGGGCCAGGCACCCCACTGGTAGGCCAGCACCCAGATGTTCTTGGGCGCGAAGTAGAACAGCGTGGGGGCGACCGCCGCCTGGCTCATCCCGGTCTGGCCGGCCGACGCCATGTCCGACCAGTTGGTGAAGGGACCGAACATCATCGAGCCGTACGACGATCCGGAGACGTTCGACGCGTAGACGAGGTGCTTGCCGTTGTGGGTCACGGTGGTGAAGTCCTTCACCGCGGCCCACCCGTTCGCCGGCTGCGCCAGTACGCCCGTCGAGGACCACCGGTACGTCGCCGGAAGAGCACACGTGCCGTCCGGCGGGGTCGGGGTCCCGGACAGGCCGGTCCACTTCTGATGGCTGCCGCCGTTGCACGTCCAGAGCTGCACCGCCGTGCCGTTGGCCGTACCGGCGCCCGCGGCCTCCAGGCACAGTCCGGACTCCACACCGACGATCGTGCCGTCGGAGTTCACCCGCCACTGCTGATTGGCGCCACCGGAACAGGTCCAGATCTGCACCCGCGTACCGGCCGTGGTGGCGTGGCCCGGAACGTCCAGGCATTTGTTGCCGTACACGGTCAGCTGGTTGGCGTCCGTCAGCGTCCACTGCTGGTTGGTCCCGCTCCAGCAGTCGTACAGCTGAAGGGACGTACCGTCGGCCTGGTTGGCGCCCGGCACGTCCAGACACCGGTTCGAGCCGACACCGCGCAAGGCGCCGCTGGAGGCTGCCTGAGCGGGGGTGGCGACGAGCATCGCCGCCAGCGCGGCCAGGGCCGCGAGCACCGCGGCGAGCACGACGGACGTTCGCCTGTGGATCGGATTTTGTCGGTGCCATGACATGCGCATGCGAGGGCTCCTTGCGGCTCGGTGTTCGGGGGTGTGACCCGGAGAATCCCAGATTCACTGCTGTGCGACGGAGCGACTTCGACGCGTGTGTGTTCGTAATATCGAACGAAGGTCGAAGTATCGAGCAAATTGAATGATAGGAAGCGTGTGAGCGGCGTCAATAGTTTTCGCAAGATTCGTTAGCGACGTCGAAATATTTCGGAGACGCCGCTGGGGCGGGAGGCGGCCGGGCAGACCGACGGTCAGATGTCCGCCGAGGTGCCCAGGCCCGTCAGCGCGCCCACCGGGTCCGGGTCCGGGGTGCCGCGCGGCCACCAGTCGTCCGCGCCCGGGTCCGACTCGTACGCGTACCACAGGCCGTCGCGGCCCAGCCGGAGCTGGAGGTGGCCCCGGGGGTGAGTGAGGTGGTTGCGCCAGGGGCGGAACGCCGGGAAGTCCGCGGCGAGGAGGAGCGGGCGGGCGCGGTCGAAACGGCCGGCCGGCGGGTCCCAGGGCTCCTCCAGTACGGCGAGCCCGTCCGGCCCGCCCTGCCGCCACGCGGCGACCGCGCGCGCCAGCTCGGACGGGGTGCGGCCGGCCGCGGCGGCGAGGGAGGCGTACAGACCGCGGGTGGCGGCGGTGAGGCCGGAGCCGGGGCGGGCCGCCGCGAGCCGCACCGCGTCCTCCCACAGCGTCAGCTCGGCGACCGGGTCCTGGCCGGTGGCGAGCAGGGCGTGGGCGCGGGCGGCGGCGTCGGTGGCGAGCTGGTCCAGCGCGAACGGGTCCGGACCGCCCGGTGCCGCCGGGTAGGCCGGGGGCTGTTCGGGGTGCGCGGGTGTCGGCAGCGGCGCCGGAAGCGGCGGCAGCGTGCGCGGGGCGAGCGCGTCGGTGGCTCGGACGCCCGGCAGCGGTGCCGGCTCCCGCTCCTGGGCGGCTCGGGCCGCGCGGGCGGCGCTCAACCGGGAGAGCGCGTCGAGGAGTTCGCGTTCCCCACGGCCGCGCAGCAGGAGCAGCACGAAGGGGTCGGCGTCGAGCAGCCGGGCCGTCTGGTAGCAGAGGGCGGCGGCGTGCTTGCAGGGATGACCGCGGTCCGGACAGCTGCACCGGGGCTCCAGATCACCGGGGCCGGGCAGCAGCGGCACGGCACCGTCCGCGAGGGCCTGTGGCATCTCCTTGTCCAGCAGCGCCGCGATGTGCGCGGGCCGGTCCGCCGCGGCGTCCAGGAACCTCTCCCAGTCCGCGTCACCGAGCGTCCGCAACCGCACCTGCACGCGGTACGGCCGCGGCCGGCTGCCCTGCACATACGCGAGCACCTGGCCCGGCGTCACCGTGATGGCGTCCACCTGCCCACGCGCGGCATAACCCCTCCCCCGCACCAGCCGCTGGACATCCAGCGCGCCCTCCTCCAGCGCGGTGATCCACGCGTTGCCCCACCAGGTCGCGGCGAAGCGCCCGTCCCCTTCCCCGGGGAGCGGCGGGAAGGCGGGGAAGGTACGGCGAAGCTCACTGTCCCGGTGAGGGGAAGCCATCGAGTGCGGGGTGAGAGAGCGGGCGGCATCGGTGTCCGAGGCGGACCACGACGCACGGCCGGCGCCGCGGGGGTCCGGGGCGGTGGTGTAGCGGGGGTCCGGGGCGGCGGCGTGGCGCGGGTCCGGGGCGGTGGCGTGGCGCGGGTCCGGGGCGGTGGTGTAGCGCGGGTCCGGGGCGGCGGTGGTGTCGATGCCGGTGCCCGAGGTCGGCTGCGGCGCGCGGCCGGCGGTGCCGTCGTCCGCGGTCGGCTGCGGCGCATGGCCGGCGGTGCCAGGGAACGCGGCAGCGGCCGGACCGGTGCCGTGGCCGGAGCCTTGGCTACCCGCGTCGAGGTCGCCGTCCCGAGTCTCGTGCGTCGCGCCGGTGCCGGTGCCGTCGTTCACGACCGGCTGCGACGCCTGGGCGCTGGTGCCCCGGAACACGGCAGCAGCCGGGCCGGTGCCATGGCCGGCCCTTCGGCCACCCGCGTCGGCCTCGCGATCGGCGTCCCGAGCTTCCTGCGACGCAGCAGTGCCGGTGCCGGTGCCGTCGTTCACGACGGGCTGCGACGCATGGGCGCCGGTGCCCGGCATCGCGGCATCGGCAGGGCCGGTGCCGTCGCCGGAGCCCCAGCCGTCCGCGCCGGTGCGGTGACCGGAGCCCCGGCCACCCGAGTCGGCGTCGGCCTCCCGAGTTGCCTGCGTCGCGCCGCTGCCGTCGCCGGAGCCCCAGCCGTCCGCGCCGGTGCGGTGACCGGAGCCCCGGCCACCCGAGTCGGCGTCATCATCCCGAGTTGCCTGCGTCGCGCCGGTGCCCCGGCCGCCCGCGGCGGTGCCCCTGTCCCCGGTCTCCTTCGGTACGCGGCCGTCGGTGCCGGAGGGTGTCGCGGGGCCGGAGGTCTCGCCGGGTGGGAGAGGCGTACCGGTGCGGGAGGGATCGGCGGGGGTGTCGTCGTCGGTCGGCATCCGGAAGGCGTTCGCGAGGAACGCGGCCACCTCCGCGGACGCCGTGGGCCGGGTCGGGCGGCGTACCGGCGCGGAGCGCGGCGCCCTCCTGGTGGTGTCGCGTGCCTGCGCCGCGCGTTCCCGCTCCCGGCGGGCGGCGCGGAGCGCGTCACGGGCGACGTCGGCCGGGCGGGCATCCTCCGGCACGGCCGCATCGGCGGCGGCCGCGTCCGGCTCCTCGCTCTCCGCGCTCGCGGAGTCCGCTGCCTCCGTCGGCGACGGCCGGCCGAGGGTGGCGCCCTCCTCGGCCCCCTCCTCCTCCGCGCCCCGCCGGGCCGCGACCGCGCGGCGCAGTGCGGCCCGGGCCGCGTCGCCGGGCCGGGGTGCGCGAGGTGCCTGGGACTCCTGAGGTTCACGTGCCGCGAGCTGCCGCTCGTCGGAGGGCGGTGTCCCGTCCTCCCCGGGCATGGCCGGCGGCGAGCCGCCGTCCTGCGCTCCTCGGGCGGCCTGCAAGGCCCGGCGTGCCGCGTCCCCAGGGCGTTCGGGCCGCTCCTCGGGCTCCGGCCGCCCGCTCATGACGACCTCCGCAGCGACACCAGGTCGGTCAGCTCGCGGTCCGTCAGTTCGGTGAGGGCCGCCTCGCCGGAGCCGAGGATCGCGTCGGCGAGGGCGCGCTTGGACTCCAGCATCTCGGCGATGCGGTCCTCGACCGTGCCCTCGGTGATCAGGCGGTGGACCTGGACGGGCTGGGTCTGGCCGATGCGGTAGGCGCGGTCGGTGGCCTGTTCCTCGACGGCCGGGTTCCACCAGCGGTCGAAGTGGACGACATGGCCCGCGCGGGTGAGGTTCAGGCCGGTGCCGGCCGCCTTGAGGGAGAGGACGAGGACGGGCGTGGCGCCGCTCTGGAAGCGGTCGACCATCCGCTCGCGCTCGGGCACCGGCGTGCCGCCGTGCAGCAGGTCGACGGGGACCGCCCGGTCGGCGAGGTGGGCGGTGATGAGGCGGGCCATGCCGACGTACTGGGTGAAGACGAGGGCCGAGCCGTCCTCGGCGAGCAGGGTGTCCAGCAGTTCGTCGAGCAGGGCGAGTTTGCCGGAGCGCGCCGCGTCGCGGTCGCCGCCTCGCGCGCCGGGGTCTTCCTTGAGGTAGAGCGCGGGGTGGTCGCAGATCTGCTTCAGAGAGGTCAGCAGCTTCAGGACCAGGCCGCGGCGGGCGATGCCGTCGGCCGTCTCGATGGCGAGCAGCGACTCGCGCACCACCGCCTCGTAGAGCGCGGCCTGCTCGCGGGTGAGGGGGACGGGGTGGTCGGTCTCGGTCTTCGGCGGCAGTTCGGGGACGATGCCCGGGTCGGACTTCTTGCGGCGCAGCAGGAAGGGGCGGACGAGCCGAGCCAGCCGGGTCACCGCCTCCTCGTCCTCGCCGTTCTCCACGGCGCGGGCGTGCCGGGCGCGGAAGGACTTGAGGGGGCCGAGCAGTCCCGGGGTCGTCCAGTCGAGCAGTGCCCACAGTTCGGAGAGGTTGTTCTCGACGGGTGTGCCGGTGAGGGCCACGCGCGCGGGGGTGGGGATGGTCCGCAGCGCCTTCGCGGTGGCCGAGTAGGGGTTCTTCACGTGCTGTGCCTCGTCGGCGACGACCATGCCCCAGGTGTGCCGCGCGAGCAGTGCGGCGGCCGAGCGCATGGTGCCGTAGGTGGTGAGGACGAAGCCGGCGCCGAGGTCGTCGAGGGTGCGGCCGGTGCCGTGGTAGCGGCGGACGGGGACGCCGGGGGCGAAGCGTTCGATCTCGCGCTGCCAGTTGCCGAGCAGGGATGCCGGGCAGACCACGAGGGTGGGTTCGGTGCGGGCGCGCTTGAGGTGCAGGGCGATGACGGTGATCGTCTTGCCGAGGCCCATGTCGTCGGCGAGGCAGCCGCCGAGGCCGAGGCTGGTCATGAGGTCGAGCCAGGCCAGGCCGCGCAGCTGGTAGTCGCGCAGGGTGGCGCGCAGACCGTCGGGCGGTTCGGCGGGTCGTACGCCGGCGGTGAGGCGGTCGCGCAGGGCCGCGAGGGCGCCGACCGGCACCGCTTCGACGGTCTCGCCGTCGACCTCGGCGGTGCCGGTGAGGGCGGCGGACAGCGCGTCGACGGGATCGAGCAGGCCGAGTTCGCGTTTGCGGGCCTTGCGGACGAGGGCGGGGTCGACGAGCACCCACTGGTCCCGCAGCCGGACGACGGGGCGGTGGGCCTCGGCGAGGGTGTCCATCTCGGCCTCGCTGAGCGGGTCGCCGCCGAGCGCCAGCTGCCAGCGGAACTGGAGCAGTTCCTCGCTCTCGAAGAAGCCGGTGCCGTCGGTCGCGGAGCCGGGCGCGGGGCGTACCACGGCGGCGGCGGTGAGGTCGCGCGCCAGGTCGCGCGGCCAGTGCACGGCGACCCCGGCGGCGGCGAGCCGGGTGGCGGCGACGCCCAGCAGGTCACCGAGTTCGTCCTCGGAGAGGGCCAGCACGTCGGGCACGTCCTGGTCGGCGAGCCGGTCGAGCGGCGGCCAGACGCGGGCGGCGCGCCGGACGGCGAGGGCCGCGTCGACGCGGGCGCGGGGGCCGAACTCGGTGTCGGCCTCGCCCGCCCACAGGGCTGCCGCGTCGGTCACCAGGGTGGGGTCGGCGAGGCTGTGCACCTGGACGACCGCGGCGCCCGCGCGGCGCAGCCGGTCGCCCGCCTCGCCGTCCGGTCCGGTGTCGAAGAGGTCGGACGCCGCGAGGTCGAGGCGGAGCGAGACGCGGACGCCCGCGTCCATGCCGGCGGCGACCTCGGCGGCCCAGTCGTGGGCGTCGGGCAGGCGCTGCGGGCGGCGGTCGGCGAAGGGGCGTCCGCAGGCGTGGGGGGCGGCGGGGGTGCGGGGCAGGGTGTCGGCGACGGCGTCGAGGAAGGCGCGCAGCAGGGCCTCCGGCTCGGGCAGCCGGAGCGGGCCGGGGCCGGGCAGCGGCACCGCGTGGCCCTCGTACGGCAGGGCGGCGGCGATGGCGCGGAGGTGGGCGATGTCGTCGGGGTCGAGCGGGCCGGCCCGCCAGGCGTCGTGGCCGGTGGGGGTGAGGCCGGGCAGGAAGCGGCCGCGGGCGGCGAGCCGCAGGGCGTGCCGGGCGGCGGCGCCCCAGCAGGCGGTGGCGGGGTGGGCGGCGGGGTCGTGCCGGGCCCGCACGAGCAGGGGCAGGGCCTGGTCGAGGGGCAGGCTGAGCGCGGGGGCCCGCCTGCGGCGGACCTGCGCGCCGTGACGGCGTACGACGGCCAGCTCGGTGGGTTCGGCGTGGCCGAGGCCGGTGGGGGCGGGGCCGCCGTCGGGGTCCCAGAGGGCGATCCGGCCGTCGCGCGGGAGGGGTGCGGGCAGGAAGACGGCCGCGAGTCCGGTGGGCACCGCCTCGCCCGTCCGCTCGGTCACTGTGGTGTCGCGCATACGTCTTCTCACCTCCCGCCCCGTGCGTCCGATCAGTCGTCTTCGACTCTACGGGCCGGGTCTGACAATCGGCCCCGACGGCCGTCCGGGGCCGGTCGGTCAGGGGACGGTGCGGGAGACGACGTACACCATCGGGTACGTCGGGTTGGCCATGTTCACGACGATGTCCTGGGTCGGCCTCGGGTTCTTCTGCGCGTGGACGAGGCCCCAGTACGGGCCGGGCCGGGCGGCGGGGCCGGAGAAGTTCCAGCCGGTGACGTTCTGGTCGCGGGCGCCGATGGTGATGTCGTGCTCGGTCAGGTCGCCCCGGCTGACGCCGATCTCGTCCAGGAAGGCGTCCAGGCCGTCGTGGGTGGTCTGGAACTGGACGTAGAGACGGCTGGTCTTCCAGTTGTTCGTCTCGTACCAGGCGACCTTGTTCGACGGATGCGGTATCGGCACCTGGTAGAGGCGGCGCTGCACCTTCGACGGCCAGCCCTCGGTGAGGCCGGTCGCGGAGTACTTCTCCTCCTTGTCCTTGCCGCTGTCGCGGCTCTGGTTGGCGGAGATCACCAGATAGCCGGCCGGGATGCCGATGAGCAGCACGATGATGATCAGGGTGAGCGCCCGGCGGCGGATCATGTGCCGGCGGTCCTCCACCGGCCGCTGCGCCTCCTCCGGGGGGCCGGCCTGGTGCGGCAGGGTCTCCGTCACAGCGTCTCCTGGGTGCGGCGGGACTGCGTGTACCGCTGGTAGCGCTCGTGGCGCTCGACCCGGCGGCGGTTGGCGCGGCGGAAGCGGCGGGCGACCAGGCGGGCGAGGTCGGCGGCGCCGACCATGCCGGCCTCGGGGCCGAGCTGGGCGCGGACGATGCGGGCCTCGGGGCGGTAGCCGCGGCCGGTGAGGTGCCGTTTGAAGGCGTCCCGCGCGGGGCCGATGAGCAGGTCGTCGGCGGCCGAGACACCGCCGCCGATGACGAAGCAGGACGGGTCGAGGGCGGCGGCCAGGTTGGCGATGCCGACGCCGAGCCACTGGCCGATGTCCTGGAGCAGTTCGACGCACATGGCGTCGCCGTCGCGGGCCAGCTCGGTGATCATCGGGCCGGTGATGTCGCCGATGCTGCCCTTGACGTGCTCGATGATCCCGTAGGCCACCGGGGAGTCGGCGGCGGCCAGCTCGCGGGCCTCGCGGACCAGCGCGTTGCCGGAGCTGTACTGCTCCCAGCAGCCGCGGTTGCCGCACGGGCAGCGGTGGCCGCCGGGCACGACCTGCATATGGCCGAACTCGCCGGCGACTCCGTATTTACCGCGCTTGACCTGGCCGTCCTCCAGGATCGCGCCGCCGATGCCGGTGCCGAGGGTGATCATGACGAGGTGGTCCTCGCCGCGGCCGGCGCCGAAGCGCCACTCCGCCCAGGCGGCGGTGTTGGCGTCGTTGTCGACGAGCACGGGCACCGCGAGGCGCCCGGCGATGCGGTCGCGCAGCGGCTCGTTGCGCCAGGACAGGTGGGGTGCGAACAGCACGCGGTTGCGGTCGGCGTCGACCCAGCCGGCCGCGCCGATGCCTACGGCGTGCACGTCGTGCCGGTCGGACAGGTCCAGCACCAGTTCGACGATGGTGTCCTCGACGACCTTGGGGCTCTTGGACTTGTCCGGGGTCTCCGTGCGCAGCTTCTCCAGGATGTTGCCGTCGGCGTCGACGACGCCCGCCATCACCTTGGTGCCGCCGATGTCGATCCCGACCGTGGGCACGCGCGGTGCGGTCAGGTGCGAGCGGCGTTCCCGGGTGCCGATGGTTCTGAGGGCGGGGGCACGCCGGGAGCCGATGGGGGCGCTGAAGGTGCCGTAGGTGCTCATCGCCGCCGATTGTGCCTCACGGGGGCGCGGGGTGCCGAACGGCCGAGCGGTGGCGCGGTGACCGCCGTCGGCCGGCTGCGGCGCCGTCGCGGCTCGTCCGCCCCGCGCCGGAGCCGGGCCGCCACGGCCGCGCACCGCCGTCGGCCGGCTGCGGCACCGTCGCGGCTCGCCCGCCCCGCCCCGGAGCCGGCCCGCCACGGCCACGCACCGCTCAGGCCCGCTCCAGTTCGTGGCGGAGGTCCGCGAGGTCGCTGCCGCCCGCCATCTGCTCCGTCAGCTCGTCCAGGGTGATCTCGTCACGGGTGTGGCTGCCCACCATCGTGCCGCGCTTCAGCAGCACGAACCGGTCCCCGACCAGGTACGCGTGGTGCGGGTTGTGCGTGATGAAGACGACTCCGAGGCCCTTGTCGCGGGCGGCGGCCACGTACTTAAGGACGACTCCGGACTGCTTGACGCCGAGCGCGGCCGTGGGCTCGTCGAGGATGAGGACCTTGGCGCCGAAGTGCACCGCCCGCGCGATGGCGACGCACTGGCGCTCGCCGCCGGAGAGGGTGCCGATGGGCTGGTCCACGTCGCGCAGGTCGATGCCCATGCGCAGCAGTTCGGCGTGGGTGGTGCGGCGCATGTGGTCGACGTCCATGCGCTTGAAGGGGCCGACGCCCTTGCGGGGCTCGGAGCCGAGGAAGAAGTTCCGCCACACCGGCATGAGCGGTACGACGGCGAGGTCCTGGTAGACCGTCGCGATGCCGCGGTCCAGGGCCTCGCGCGGGGAGGCGAGGCGGGTCTCCTCGCCGTCGATGCGGAAGGTGCCCCCGTCGTGCCGGTGCAGCCCCGCGATGATCTTGATGAGCGTGGACTTGCCCGCGCCGTTGTCGCCCAGCACACAGGTGATCTCGCCCGGGTGGACCTCCAGGGAGACACCTTCGAGGGCGCGGATGTTGCCGTAGTGCTTGCTGACGTCGGACAGCTCCACGAGTGCCGTACGAGCCGGGGTCTGCGTCACTTGGAGGCCTCCGCGCGCTTGCGGACCCAGGCGTTGAGCAGGGTCGCGAGGAGCAGCATCGCTCCGAGGAAGAACTTGAACCAGTCGGGGTTCCACTCGGCGAAGACGATGCCCTTGCTGGTCATGCCGAAGATGAACGCGCCGACCGCCGATCCGACCGCGCTGCCGTAGCCGCCGGTGATCAGGCAGCCGCCGATGACGGCGGCGATGATGTAGATCAGCTCGTTGCCGACGCCCTCGCCGGACTGGACGACGTCGTAGGAGAAGAGCAGGTGCTGGCCGGAGATCCAGGCGCCGAGGGCGACGCCCATGTAGAGGCCGATGCGGGTCTTGGTCACCGGGACGCCGACCGCTCGGGCCGCGTCCTTGTTGCCGCCGACCGCGAAGATCCAGTTTCCGGCGCGGGTGCGCAGCAGGATCCAGGAGGCCACGGCGACCAGGGCGAACCACCACACGATGGTGATCTTGAAGTCGACGCCGCCGAGGGTGAGCGTGGAGGCGAAGACGTCCTGGGCGCTGGGGAAGCCCTCCATGTCGGCGATGGTCTTGGTGGAGACCGTGTCGGAGA
This sequence comes from Streptomyces sp. NPDC001532, assembly GCF_040298625.1. Taxonomy (NCBI): domain Bacteria; kingdom Bacillati; phylum Actinomycetota; class Actinomycetes; order Kitasatosporales; family Streptomycetaceae; genus Streptomyces; species Streptomyces sp. NPDC001532. Next base: position 92,439 of record NZ_JBEPAL010000014.1, on the reverse strand, counting down.
TCAGCTTGGTGAAGCCGAGGTTCATGCCGGTCAGCATCAGGAAGGTGCCGAGCGTGATGATGAAGCTCGGCAGGTTGGTACGGGTCAGCATGAAGCCGTTGAAGGCGCCGATGGCCAGGGTGGCCAGCAGGGAGACGCCGACGCCGACCCAGACGTTGGCGGTCATCTGGTAGCTGAACATCGACGAGATCAGCGCGGACGAGGTGACCATCACACCGGCCGACAGGTCGAACTCGCCGCCGATCATCAGCAGCGCCACGGGGACGGCCATGATGCCGATGGTGGACGCCGCGTACAGGACGGTGCTGAGGCTGGAGGCGCGCAGGAAGCTGTCGGCGGCGAACGCGAAGAACACGAAGACCGCGAGGGCGCCGACGACCGATCCGAGTTCCGGGCGGCCGAGGAGTCTGCGCAGCGGCGAGGTGCGCAGCAGGCGTTCGTCGCCGGTGGTGGCCGCGCTCATCGGGTGCCCCGCTTCGTGTACTCCTCCAGGGCGCCCGCCTGGTCCGCGGTGATGATCTGCGGACCGGTGAGCACGGGCTTGCCGCCGCCGAGGACGTCGGCGTTGTACCGGTACAGCCACAGCAGGTCCACGGCCTGGTAGCCCTGGAGGTAGGGCTGCTGGTCGACGGCGAAGCCGAGGGTGCCGTCCTTCAGGCCGGCGGCGACCTTGGCGTTCAGGTCGAAGGTGTCGATCTCGGCGTCGCTGCCCGCGCCCTGCTTGGCCTTGACCGCAGTGTCGGCGTACGGGGCGCCGAGGGTGACGACGGCGTCGACGTCCTGGTCGGCCTGGAGCTTGGCCTCGATGGCGGACTGCACGTCGGGCATGCTGGTGCCGTTGACGTACAGGTTCTGCACCTCGCCGTCGAAGGTCTCCTTCACACCGGCGCAGCGCTGCTCGTGACCGACGTTGCCCTGCTCGTGCAGGACGCAGATCGCCTTCTCGCGGCCGCGCTCGTTCAGCTCCTCGCCGACGGCCTGGCCGGCGATGGTCTCGTCCTGGCCGATGTGGGTGAGCGCGCCGAACCTCTCGGACTCCTCGGAGCCGGAGTTCACGGTCACCACGGGGATGCCGGCCTTCACCGCGCGGGCGACGGCGGCCTTCATGGCGTCGGGCTTGGCGAGGGTGACGATGATGCCGTCGACCTTCTTGTCGATGGCCGCGTCGACCAGCTGGGCCTGCTGCTGCGCCTCGTCGTCGTGGGAGTACAGGAATTCGATGTTGTCCTTGCGGGCGGCCTCCTCGGCGCCGCTCTGGACGATGTCCCAGAAGGTGTCGCCGTCACCCGAGTGGGTGATCATGGCGAAGGTCCAGCGGGGGGTGGTCACCGCCGCCCCGCCCCGGGCGGCCGCGGCCTTGCGGGCGTCCTCGGCGCGTTTGCCGCCGGTACTGCTGCATCCCGCGAGGGAGAGGGTGAGTGCCCCCGCCACCGCGATGCCTACCCAGGTCCGAAACCGTGCCACGAGGCCGTGCCCTTCTTGCTGTGTTCTTCGGTACGTCGGGCCCGGTGGTCCCACCGGGCCCAAACGCCCCAGTATCGAACACAGGGGTCGTGCCCGCCGGGACCGGGGAGGGAGAGTCGGTCGCATTGTCCTGACATTGCGACGAACCGGTGTCCGGGGGCAGCGCGCCGAAGGGCGCCGTTCAGGGCCGTACCAGGAGCTGGAACTCGAAGGAGTAGCGGGCCGGGCGGTAGGTGTGGGTGCCGTACTCCACGGCGCGGCCGGTGTCGTCGAAGGTGGTGCGCTCCATGGTGAGCAGCGGGGCGCCCTCCGTCTCGCCCAGCCGGTCGGCCTCGGCGGCGGTCGCGGCGCGGGCCCCGATGGACTGCCGGGCGCTGTGCAGGGTGATGCCCGCGGCCCGCATCAGCCGGTACAGGCCGGTGCTCTCCAGCTGTCCGGTGTCCAGGTCGAGCAGCCCGGGCGGCAGGAAGTTGCACAGGTACGCCATCGGCTCGCCGTGCGCCAGCCGCAGCCGTTCCACCTGGTGCACATCGCTGTCCTCGGCGACCCCGAGCGCGGCCGCGACCTCGGCGGACGCCGGGACGACCGTGTTGACCAGCACTTTCGTGGCGGGGCGCTGGCCGGCCGCCTCCAGGTCGTCGAAGAGGCTGCTGAGCTCCAGCGGCCGCTTGACCTGGCTGTGCACGACCTGGGTGCCGACACCGCGGCGGCGCACCAGCAGCCCCTTGTCGACCAGGGACTGGATGGCCTGGCGGACGGTGGGCCGGGACAGGCCGAGCCGGGCGGCCAGCTCGATCTCGTTGCCGAGGAGGCTGCCGGGGGTCAGCGTCCCGTGCTCGATCGCGGCCTCCAGCTGCTGCGACAGCTGGAAGTACAGCGGCACCGGAGAGCTCCGGTCCACACTGAGGTCGAGCCGGACGGTCGGGTCCACAACTGGTTTCGGCACGGGCCGAGCGTAGCTTTCGTGACCGGTTGACGGGAAGTTGTGTAGTCCGATTGTCCGGACATACAGATTGACAGGAGGTGGGGTCGGCCCCCACTTTGTTTCCATGCGCATCGGCGTCATCGGTACGGGCCGCATCGGCACCCTCCATGCGAACACCCTCAGCCGTCACCGGGACGTGGGCTCCCTGATCCTGACGGACGCGGAGCCCGCGCGGGCGCAGGAGCTGGCCCAGCGTCTGGGCGAGACGGCGGCGCCCGGCGTCGAGGAGATCTTCCGCTGGGGTGTCGACGCGGTGGTGATCACCACGGCGACCTCGGCGCACGCGGAGCTGATCGGCCGGGCGGCGCGCTCCGGGCTGCCGGTGTTCTGCGAGAAGCCGATCGCGCTCGACCTGCCCGGCACCCTGCACGCGCTCGGCGAGGTGGAGGCGGCCGGGACGGTCCTCCAGATGGGCTTCCAGCGCCGCTTCGACGTGGGCTACACGGGCGCCCGCGAGGCGGTGCGCTCGGGGCGGCTCGGCCGGCTGCACACCGTCCGCGCGGTGACCTCCGACCAGGCGCCGCCGCCGGCCGCGTATCTGCCGCTGTCCGGCGGGCTGTTCCGCGACACGCTGATCCACGACTTCGACATCGTGCGCTGGGTGACCGGGCGCGAGGTGGTCGAGGTGTACGCCTCCGGGTCCGACGCCGGTCCGGCGATGTTCCGGGCGGCGGGCGACGTCGACACCGGCGCCTCGCTGCTCACCCTCGACGACGGCACGCTGGTCACCGCGACCGCGACCCGGCTGAACGGGGCGGGCTACGACGTGCGCATGGAGCTGGCCGGGGAGCTGGACCAGATCGTGGTCGGCCTGGACGACCGGACGCCGATCGCCTCCACCGAGCCCACCGGACCACCGGCCGCGTCCCGGCCGTGGGCCGGTTTCCTGGAACGCTTCGGGCCCGCCTACGAGGCCGAACTCGCCGCCTTCGTCGAGGTGGTGCGGGGCGAGCGGGCCAACCCGTGCGACGGCCGCGAGGCGCTTCAGGCGCTGCGCATCGCCGAGGCCTGCGAACTCTCCCGCCGGGAGCGCAGAACGGTGCGGCTGGCGGAGATCGCCGGCGGGGCGGAGGCGGTGTTCCGGTGACCGGCGGCGCCCCGCGACGACAGCCGGGACGCACCGCCTCACCAGCGCACCGGCAGGCTCCTCATCCCCCGGATCAGCATCCCCGGCAGCCACTCGCCGGGTGAGCCGTCCAGGCGGAGGTCCGGGGCGCGCTCCAGCAGGGTGCGGATCGCGGTGCGGGCCTCCAGGCGGGCCAGGGGCGCGCCGACGCAGAAGTGGATGCCGTGGCCGAAGGCGAGATGGGAGCGGGGGTCACGGCGGATGTCGAAGCGGTCGGGCTCGGGGTAGCGGGCGCCGTCACGGTCGGCGGCGGTGAGGCCGATCATCACCGTCTCGCCCGCCTCCACCCGGACCCCGGCCAGCTCCAGCGGCTCGGCGGCGTACCGGAACGTGGCGGTCTCCACCGGGCCCTCGTAGCGCAGCATCTCCTCCACCGCGCCGTCGATCAGGGTCATGTCGGCGCGCAGCGCGGCCAGCTGATCGGGGTGGGTGAGCAGGGCGTGCACACCGTTGGTGATGAGGTTGACGGTCGTCTCGTGCCCGGCGAGCAGCAACAGGTAGGCCATGCCGCGCAGTTCCGCCGGGGAGAGCCGGTCGCCGTCCTCGTCGGTGGTGCTGATCAGGGCGCTGAGCAGGTCGTCGCCGGGGCCGGCGCCGCGCTTGGCCTCGATCAGCTCGGTGAAGTACTCGGCGAGCCGGGCCAGCGCGTCGTTGCCGCTCTCGACGCTGGTCGGGGCGACGACCTCGGTGGACAGCTTGCGGAACTCCGCGCGGTCCAGGTCGGGCACACCGAGCAGTTCGCAGATCACGGTGATCGGCAGCGGGTAGGCGAAGGACTCCACGAGGTCGGCGCGGCTAAGCGGCAGCATCGCGTCGAGGAGGCCGTCGGTTATCTCCTGGACGCGCGGGCGCAGCTCCTCCACCCGGCGCGCGGTGAACGCGCGGGTGACGAGCCTGCGCAGCCGGGTGTGCCGGGGCGGGTCGGCGACCAGCAGATACGGCCCTATCAGCTCCTCGTCCAGCAGGGTCACGCCGATGTGGCTGCCGTCCTTGGACAGCCGCGGGTCGGCGAGCGCGGCGCGCGCCTCCTCGTACCCGACGACGAGCACCGTCTCGTAGTGGTCGGGCCCCGGCAGCCGCACCCGGTGCACCGGGCCGCGGGCCCGCAGTTCGGCGTAGACCGGGTGCGGGTCGGCGCGGAAGCCGTCCCTGTGCGGCCCCAGATCGATGACGTCCCCCATGGCTCTCCCCTCGTGTTCACTCCTCCAACGCGCGAGCGCCCCGCTCAGTGCCCGCCCGCCGGTCCCTCGTTCGAGGACTCCGGGTGGTCCGGGAGGTCGAGGAGCCCCGCGTCGTAGGCGAGCAGCGCGATCTGCACCCGGTTGCCGAGGTCGAGCTTGGCGAGGATCCGCGAGACATGGGCCTTGACGGTGGGGACGCTCATGAACAGCCGGGCGGCGATCTCCGCGTTGGGCAGACCGTGGCCGACCGCGACGGCGACCTCGCGCTCCCGCTCCCCGAGGACCGCGATACGGGCGCGGGCCCGCGCGCGCCGGGCGTCGGCGGCGGTGCCGGCGGCGTGGGCCATCAACTGCCGGGTGACGGCGGGCGACAGCACCGGGTCGCCGGCCGCGACCCGGCGCACGGCGTCGAGGATGTCGGCGGGCGGGGTGTCCTTGAGGACGAACCCGGCGGCGCCCGCCCGCAGCGCGCGCAGCACCTGCTCGTCGGCGTGGAAGGTGGTCAGCACCACGACCTGCGGGGCGTCCGGGCGGGCGCGCAGCCGTTCGGTGGCGGTGAGGCCGTCGACCGCGGGCATCCGGATGTCCATCAGCACGACGTCGGGGCGGGTGCGGCCCACCATCGCCTCGGCCTCCCCGCCGTCGGCGGCCTCCCCGACGATCTCGATGTCGTCGGCCCCGCCCAGCATGAAGGTCAGCCCGGCCCGCACCAGCGGGTCGTCGTCGACGAGGAGCAGTCGGATCGCAGTCATGGGCCATACGAAATCACGGCGGCCCGCCCGGAGTGCGCCGGTCACCCGGAGCGCAGCACCACTCCGTACCGGGTGCGCAGCCGGCGGATCTCCCACCAGGCCACCGCCGTCACCGAGGCGGGACCGCCGAGCAGGGCGCAGATCTGCACCAGCGGCGGGCCGGGCGGGATGCCGCCGGTGGCCAGGCTGATCGCCGTGAACTCCCACACCAGGAAGCCGGTGAGCAGGGCGGGCAGCGCCGCGTGCACCTCGGCGGTGTTGAAGGCGCCGCGCACGGCGGAGCCGGTGGCGAACAGCAGGAAGCAGGCCGCCCAGACGAGGACCCCGAACAGCGCGAACACCAGCAGGGCGACCAGGACCTGTCCGGCGCCGCTGACACCGTCGGTGAACCGGACGACGGCGCCCGCTCCGAGGCCCGCCAGCGGAAGCGAGGTCACGACCCCCAGATACCACAGGGCCGACCGCCCGGCGAGCCGCAGTCGCCGCCGCATCTCCAGCCGGGTGTGCGCGGCGGCCCAGCGGTAGAGCAGCGCCACCACGAGGGGCGCGCTGAGCAGCAGCAGCCAGGGGGTGATCGCCAGCCGCAGCAGGTACTGCTCCTGGGCCTCGGCCATGTCCCCCGGTGTGCCGTACACGGTCAGGATGAGGAAGGACATCACGGTGGCGGTCCAGGCGCGGGCCTTCTGCACCCGTCTCACCTCGGGGTCGTCGATCCGGCGGTGTCCCTGCGCCGGGAAGATCCGCCGCGCCCGGTTGCGGGCCGAGCGGGCCAGCGGATAGCCGGCCAGCAGGGGCAGGGTCACTCCCCAGAAGCAGGGCACGGTCAGCAGGGCCCACGCACAGCCCGCGTTGCCGCGCCCCCGGGCCCGCCGCAGCAACTCCCCGAGCGTCGGCCACTCGTCGTCGCGCAGCCGCCGCCAGAGGGAGGTCCGCGGCGGCGGGACGTACGGACCGTAGGGGTGGTAAGGGCCGTACGGGGGCGGCCCGTAGGGGTGGTGCGGGGGCGGGCCCGGCTGGGGCGGGACGTACGGTCCGGGCTGCGGTGGCGGCGGGTACGGGCCGCCACCCGGCGGCCACGACGGCTGGTACGGATCGGGTCCCCCGAAACTCACGCTGCTGTCCTTCCCGGTGGTGCTGGAGGTGTTCCGCCCCAGTCAACCGGCCGGCCGGCGCCCAGGACAGGGGATCTGCCGTACTCGCCCGGCACCCGCCCCGGAAACGGCCCGCCGGCGCCCCGCCGTCCTGGCAGGATCGCCGCATGCGGACCGTGTACGCCTTGCTGGTGGGCATCGACGACTACCCCGACGCGCCGCTGCGCGGCTGCGTCAACGACGTGCGGGCCGCCGAGGACTGGCTGCGGCGGCGCAGCGGCCTCACGCACGAGATCCGGACGCTGTACGACGCCCGGGCCACCCGGGTGGCCGTACTGGCGGGCATCGAGGACCACTTGGCGCGCAGCGGCCCCGGCGACACGGCGCTGCTGTGGTACAGCGGGCACGGCAGCGAGCGGCCCACGGACGATCCGCGGGAGGCCACCGGCTGGTCGCAGGCGCTGGTGTGCCACGACAGCCTCGCCGAAGGCGGCCTGCCACTGCTCCAGGACACCGAACTCGGCCCGCTGCTGGACCGGATCGCGGCACGCGGCACCCATGTCGTCGCCGTCCTGGACTGCTGCCACTCGGGCGGAGCGACCCGCAATGGCGTCCCCGGCACCACCGCGCGCGGTGTGGACTGGCGGCCGTGGTGGCCCACCGGCGGCTCGCGCGGCAGTGGTGTGCCGGGGGGCGAGCCGGGCCGGCACGTCCTGCTCGCCGCGTGCCGGCCGCGGGAACGCGCCCACGAGAACGTGCTCGACGGGCAGGTCCGCGGCTACTTCAGCCACGCCCTGCTCGACTCCCTCGACCGGCTGGGGCCCACGCCCGCGTACGGCGTCCTGCACGCGCGCGTGCAGGAGCGGGTGCGCAGCCGGATGCCGACGCAGCACCCCGAGCTGCGCGCCCTGGAGGACGCCCGCTTCCTGCACGGCGACGCGGTCCCGTCCTCGCCCTTCCTGCTGCGGCACACCACCGGGGGCTGGGAGGTCGACTGCGGTCACGCGCACGGACTGCGGGCGCCCGGCGCCGAGTTCACGCTGCTCGGGGAGGGCGCCGGTGCGCGAACGGTCGTCGTCCGGGAGGTGCGGGCGGAGTCGTCCCTGGTGGATCCGGTCGACTGGCGGCCCGGCCCGGCCGAGCGGGAGCTGGTGCACGGGGTGACGCCGACGGCGCTGGCGTTCCCGCCGGCCGCGGTGACGGTCACCGGCGATCCCGACGGCGTACGGCTGGTGTCGCGGGCCGTCGCCGGCGTGCTGTCGACGGCGGCCGGTGGGGACGGGCTGCGGCTGCGCGTCGACGTACGGGACGGGCTGGCGTGGGTGTCCGGGGGCGCCGGGCGGCCCCTGCCCGCGCTGCCGCTGCGGTCCGACGCCGACGCGGCGCGGGTCGCCGACTGCGTCGCCCACCTCACGCACTGGCATCGCGTCCGCGACCTCGTCAATCCGGACCCGTGGCTGTCGTCCCTGGTCCGGATCGGCGTCGAGGAGACGGCGGTGGGCCGGCTGCGGCGCCTGGCCGACGGCGAGATCGTCTGCTCGTACACCGCGGACCACCGGCCGCCGCAGGTGCGGGTGCGCGTCCACAACGACTCGGACCGGCCGCTGTGGTGCGTCCTGCTCGACCTGACCGACAGCCACGGCTCGTCGCCGGACCTCTACGAGGGCGATTTCGTGGGCCCGGGCAGGGCGGGGTGGGCGATGCGGGGCGAGCCGGTGGGGCTGTATCTGCCGCGCGGCAGCGCCGTCGTGCCCGGTGCCGCCACCCGGGACTGCCTGAAGCTGATCGTGACCGAGAACGAGCTGAACCTCGCCCCGTTCCGGCTGGAGCCGTGGTCGCCCGGCGCCCCGGCGTACGCCCGCGATCCGCTGGGCACGGCCGGGCCGGGCGGCCTGCTGCGTCTCGCCGGTCGGGAGGGCGACCGGGACGCGGGCCCGGTGCCCGGTGTGGGCCGCTGGGGCACGGCCCAGGTCGTCGTGCGCACCGAGGTGCCGTGAGCGGTCGCCACCGGCCGGGGTGGGTGAACCCCGCCCAGGCGGTGAGGTCGTCGCCGCGGATGTACCGGACCCGCCGGCGCAGCCCGTCCGGCATGCCGGGCGGCGGTTCGCTCCGGTCGTCCGGCGTCCACGACCGGGCGCTGCGCCACGCCTGCCCGGGCGACAGCCCGTCGCGGCTCGGACAGCGGTGCGTGATGTGCATCAGCGGCGAGGTCACCGCCTCCTGGAGCAGTGTCTGGAGGTCGTACGCCTTCCGCGCCGCCTCAGAACTCCCCTGTCGGCCGCCGCGGCGCGGTCTGCGTGCGGTACGGCGCGAGGACGCCGTTCAGCCACCGCTCGCCCCGCTCGGTGCCGAAGTCGACGGGCGGGGCGCCGGTCGGCTGGAGGAGCGGGGCCTCGCCCCGGTCGTCGAAGAGGATCGCCACCCGGTCGGCGGGCTCCCGCTTGGACGGCCAGACGAACCCCTGCGCCCAGGTCTTGGTCTGCCGGCGGATCCAGTGGCCCCAGTCGCGGGTCTGCGGATAGTCCGCGCCCTCGGTGTGCACCAGCCACGAGTCCTGCGCCACCGCGGCCAGATCGGTGCCGCCCATCAGCGACACCGCCTCGACGTCGGTGTCCAGGCGCAGGAAGGACAGGCTGCGCCGCTCGAAGGCGACACGGGGCAGCAGCCGGGGGCCGGCGCCGCCGTCGAACGGCAGTGAGCGCAGCAGCACCTCGCTGACGGCGGCACCGACGCTGAAGCCGACGTACAGGTAGCCGTACGGGTCGAAGGGGGTGCTGTCGAACCGGCCGCCGTAGTAGAAGGGGTGCGTCAGGCGGGTGTTGTAGGCGGCCGGCTCGCGGTGTGTGGTGTGCACGCGGAACACCGGCGTGCCCGCGCGCAGCAGCACACGGGACGGCTCGCCCGGCAGGGCCTCGGGGGGCGGGTACTTGCCCATCGGCTACCACTCCCCCTCTGCGGTCGCCAGCTCCCGCGCGGCGCCGCGCAGTTCCTCGTCGCGGCCGTGGCCGAGCAGGCCGGCCGGGGTGCCGTCCCACCAGGGGCTGGGCGACAGCCACCAGTCGGCCGTGCCCCACGGGTCGGTGTCGGCGCGCAGCAGGGCGTTGATCTCCAGGACGACCTGCCAGGGCATGCTGCCGGCCTCGAACTGGAAGCGGGGCAGCAGGCGGCGGCCGTCGGCGCCGGACAGCACGACGAGACGCGGGTCGGCGTCCGCGCTCCACGGCAACGACGGCCGCGCCAGCAGGCGTTCGCGGACGGGCCCGAGGACGGGGCCGACCATGGGGTTGCCGTCGAGGACGAGGAGGCACAGGTCCAGGGCGCCGTACCCCTGGTACTCGGCGGTGGCGGGCGGTCCCGTGAACCGCTGTGCGGTGCCGTCCTGCCGCAGGCGGGCGGCCTCGTCGGCCGGGAGCGCGGTGAGGACGACGCGCGCGGCGCGGTCGGCGGCGGTTTGCCGGGCCGCGGCGGCACGCCGTACGGCGTCCGGGTCGGGGTCGGTGTCCGGGCGCTGTGCGGTGTCCGGGCCGCCACCGGTGCCGCCGTCGGTGTCCGGGCCGCGGCCGGTGCCGCCGTCGGTGTCCGGGCCGCCGCCGGTGCCGCCGTCGGTGTGCGGGTCCGCGCCGGTCTCCGGCCGTTCGTCCGCGGTCGCGGCCCGTAACTCCGTGAGCCGGAGCCTGAGTTCCTGCCGCGCGCCGGGGTCCAGCAGGCGCGACAGCCGGGGCCAGTCGGCCGCCAGGGCGCCGAGCAGCATGAAGGAGTTCGCCCCCACCTGTGCTCCTTCCTCTCGTCGTGGACGGACTCCGCGCACCCGGCGGACGGGGCGGCACCGGCTGGATGGGCGTCCAGGACCGTTCGCCCACCGCACCGGCCACGAGGACCGCGCGGAGCACCTGTTCACGCTACTGGTCGCGGGGTGTCCAGGAGGGGCGGTTGATGGTCGTCACCCGGTCGAAGCCCGGTCGGCACAGTCGGACCGCTCCATCAGGCGGATCAGCGGGGTCAGCTCCAGGGCAGCCACGCCCGCACCTCGAAGCCGCCGTCCGCGCGCGGGCCGTGCTCCAGGCGGCCCCCGGCGAGCGTCGCGCGTTCGGTGAGGCCGATCAGGCCCTGGCCGGAGCCGGGGACGGGCGGGACGTCGCCGTCGGGGGCGGGGTTGGAGACGCGGACGGTGAGGCCGTCGCCGCGGGTGCCGGTGACGCGGACGGTGACGCCGGTGCCGGGCGCGTGCTTGCGGGCGTTGGTCAGGCCCTCCTGGACGACCCGGTAGGCGGTGCGGCCGACGGAGCCGGGGACGGTGGCGGGGTCGGTGACGTCGTGGACGAGGGTGACCTTCATGCCGGCCGCGCGGGACTCGGCGACCAGCGCGTCCACGGCGGCGAGCGTCGGCTGCGGGCGGCCCGCGTCGTCGGACTCGCCGGCCCGGAGCACGCCGATGATCTCCCGCAGATCCTGCAGCGCCTCGTGGGCGCTCTCGCGGATGACTCCGGCCGCGCGGGCGATCTCCTCGCGGGAGGCGTCGGGCCGGAACTCCAGCGCTCCGGCGTGCACGCTGAGCAGGGTCAGCCGGTGGGCGAGGACGTCGTGCATCTCCCGGGCGATGGCCTCACGGGCGAGCCGCTGGGCCTGGTCGGCCCGCAGCCGCGCCTCCGTCTCGGCCCGCCGGGCCCGGTCCCGCAGGCTGAGCATGAGCTGTCGTTTGGACCGGACGAACAGGCCCCAGCCGATGGCGGTGAGGGTGAGCAGCGCGGTGAGTACGACGGCCGCCGGGTAGGGCAGGTCGGGGTCGGGGCGCAGCCACAGCACCACGGGGATCAGTGCGAGGGAGGCGCCGCCGATCCAGGCGACGTACCGGAAGGACCGGTGCACGGCGACGGTGAACAGGGCGACGAGGGCCGCGCCGCCCGAGGTGACGGAGACCAGGCCGAGGGCGGTCAGCGCGACGGCGAGTTCGACCGGTCGGCGGCGGCGCAGCCAGAGGGCGGCGCAGGCGAGGGCGCCCAGCAGCTGGTCGGTGACGGCGAGTCCGTGCGGGGTCGCGGGGTCGTGGGCGACGGTGTCCGCGGCCGCGATGCCGACGGCGACGGCGAGCAGGAAGCAGGTGAAGTCGACGGCCCAGTCGCGGGCGGTGCGCCGGGGGTGGCCGGCCCGTCCCGGGGGTGCGCCGCCGGGGTCGATCTCGTGGAGCACGGCGGACGGGAAGAGCCACCGTCGCTCCGTGAACTCCGGTGCCCGCCGCGCCGCTCGGTCGTCCCTCACGGTCGGCAAATGTACGCAGCCGCGGGCCGTGCCCACACGCCCCGCGCCGGATCACCGACCGAAGTCGCGGCCCGCGCGACCGAAGTCGCCGGGTCCGCGACCTCGGTCGGGGGCGGGAGGCCGCGTTCCGCGACTTCCGCCGGAGGGTTCTCGCCCCGCGGCCGATGTGGGTGGGGGGTCCGCGGGGCGAGAGTCCTGTCCATGAAACAGGTGCTGGAAGTACTCGGGTTCCTCGCCCTGGTCCAGGGCGTGATGGGGCTGTTGCACGAGTTCACCGACTGGGACATGGGGCTCGTGCGGCGGATCGGTTTCCTCGACGGCTACGAGGTCTTCGCGAGCGTCGCCCTGGTGGTGCTGGCGTGCGCGCTGTTCGCCGCCGCGGACGGCCGGAGGTCCGGTTGAGGCCCGGCCCGTTCAGCAGTCGTGGTCGATCAGGTCGAACGAGGCGTAGTGGTCGGCGGTGTAGTAGTCCTCCTGGTACTGCTCGCCGGTGACGATGCGCCGGGCGCCGCGCGTGGAGACGTTCGGGGTCTTGACCGTGTACTCGTGGTAGTAGCCGGTGGTCCGGCTAGGCAGGATGCCCTCGCGGTTCTGGAAGACGCTGCCGTCCTGGGTGTACGGGTAGGGGCCGCCCTGCTCGATCAGCCGCAGGGTGTCGTACGCCTGGGAGGGCAGGTCGCTGTAGCAGATGCTGCCGACCGCCTGGGCGGCGGCGCCCGCGGGGGCGGCGGAGACGGTGCCGCCGACGAGGAGGGCGGACAGGACGGCGGCAGCGGCGCCGATGCGAGAGGTTCGTGGGGGGAATCTCATGCGCCCATGATGACGCGCGTAGACGATGGCATGTCAATGACAAGCGGAGCGAATTTCCCGTGAAGTCCCAGGAGTTTTCGAGGAGTTAACCTGCCGCCCGGCGCCCCCACGCCGTCCCCGCCAGCACCAGCGCGCCGCCCGCCAGCCCGACCGCGCCCAGCCGCTCCCCGCCCAGCGCGATGCCGGCCGCGGCGGCCCACAGCGGCTCGGTGCCCAGCAGCAGACTGACCCGGGACGGGGAGGTCCGGCGCACCGCCCACATCTGCACGAAGAAGGCGAACAGCGTGCAGAACGCGGACAGGAACAGCAGCCCCGCCCACTCGCGCGCCCCGAACGCCGCCGCCGTGCCCCACGGCGTGGTGTCGGCGCCCGCCGACAGCAGCGCGAACACCACCACCGAGGTGCCCAGCTGCACCGTGGTCAGCGGCAGCGCGGGCGCGCCCTGGACCGCCTTCACCCGCGACATGGCCAGCACGTGCACGGTGCGGGCGAGGGCCGCGAGCAGAATCAGCAGATCGCCGAGCGAGGGCCGGGTGAAGCCGCCGCCCTGGGTGAGCAGCACGACGCCGAGCACCGAGAGGGCGGCCGCCGCGAGGAAGCCGCGCGCGGGCCGGACCCGGGTCACCGCGGCCTCCGCGAGCGGGGTGAAGATCATGGTGAGGCTGATGATGAGGCCCGCGTTGGTCGCCGAGGTGTGCACGACGCCGTACGTCTCCAGCAGGAAGATCCCGCTGAGGATCAGTCCCAGCAGCGCGGCCCCGCGCCACTGGGCGGCGGTGAGGGCGCGCAGCGCGCGCCGGCCGGCGACCACCAGCACCGGGAGCACCAGCGCGAACCGCAGCACGAGGACGGCCAGCACCGTCTGAGCGGTGGTGATGTCCTTGGCGGCGAGATAGCTGCCGCCCCACACCACCGCCACCAGCAGGACGGGCAGATCGGTGAGCCAGGCACGGCGCGGCGCGAGGGCGCCGGATACGGCGATCGAGGTCATACGGCTGCGGCTTTCGTCTCCGTCGGGGTGCGGAGACGGCGGCGGCTCGCACGGGGACGATCACCGTACCGGCAGGGTGGATCTTCGGCCAGGCCCGGGCCGACGGGCCGGTCACGCTCTCGCGGGCGCCGTCGGGCTCGGGCGGTGCCACACTTGACGCCATGGCACGAACGGACCCGGAGCTCGCCGAGCGGCTGGAGAGGGCCATCAAGAGCCTGCTGGAGCGCCGCGCCGACACGGCCTCGATCTGTCCGTCCGACGTGGCGCGCGATGTCTACGAGGGTGATGACGAAGGCTGGCGGGCGCTGATGGAGCCGGTCCGCCGAGCGGCATGGCGTCTGGTGGCGCTCGGCGAGGTCGAGGTGACCCAGGGCGGCCGGCCCGTCGAGGAGACCGCGGCGCGCGGACCGATCCGCATCCGTCGCGCACGCGGCTGACCGCCGGCCGGGGTCCGGCGCACCCGCGAGACCCTCTAGGCGTCCTCCGGAAGCTCGAAGGTGCCGTACTCGGGACGGCCGGACACGTCGTACGTCTGGATGGAGACGCCGGCTCCCGTGACGCTGCCGCCGGTGTGCCGGAAGGCGGTCGGGACGGCGCCGTCGGCGAAGAAGCGGCGGCCGGATCCGAGCACGACCGGGAAGGTCAGCAGGTGGACGGTGTCGATGACGCCGAGGTCGAGCAGGGACCGCGCGAGCGCCCCGCTGCCGTGCAGCTGGAGCTCGCCGTCGGTGCGCTCCTTCAGCGCGGTGACCTCCTTGGCGAGGTCGCCGTGGAGCACGGTGGTGCCGGACCACTCGGGGTCGGTGAGGGTCGCCGAGGGGACGTACTTCGGCAGCCGGTTCAGCGGGCCGGCGACCGGGTTGCCGGGATCGGTGACCTTCGGCCAGTACGAGGCGAAGATGTCGTACGTCCGGCGGCCGAGCAGGAAGGCGCCGACGCGTGAGAAGACCCCGTCGACGAACCGTCCGAAGTCCTCGTCGGCGTACGGGAAGCTCCAGCCGCCGTGCTCGAAGCCGTCGCGGGTGTCCTCCTGCGGGCCGCCCGGGGCCTGATAGACGCCGTCGAGGGTGACGAAGATGGTGGAGACCAGCTTGCCCATGGCGGATGCCTTTCGTGGGTGTGCGAGGAGTCTGCTGTCATCAGGGCAGACCCCGTGGGTCCCCGCAACTCATCGGTCGACGGCACGGGGACCGGGCCGGGACCCCGGGCGAGGTCGACGTCCGTTCACCGCCGGTGCCGGGCCGGCGCAGCGGCTGGGATGGAGCCATGACTTCTCAAGGAACAGGAACCCTGATCGGCAAGGTGGCTCTCGTGACCGGCGGCAGCCGCGGCATCGGTGCGGCGACGGCCCTGCGGCTCGCCCGGGAGGGCGCGGACGTCGCCCTCACCTACGTCAACGGCAAGGAGGCGGCCGAGGACGTCGTACGGGCCGTCGAGGCGCGGGGTCGGCGGGCGGTGGCGCTGCGGGCGGACTCCGCGGACGCGGCGGAGGCGGCAGGAGCGGTGGAGCGCGCGGCGGAGGCGCTGGGTGGCCTCGACGTGCTGGTGAACAACGTGGGCATCGGAGTGCTGGGGCCGCTGGACGGCCTCACGCTCGCCGATGTCGACCGGGTGCTCGCGGTGAATGTGCGCGGGGTGTTCCTGGCGTCGCAGGCGGCCGCCGCGCGGATGGCCGACGGCGGCCGGATCATCACCGTCGGCACCTGTATGACCCAGCGGGTGCCGGGGCCCGGCGGCACGCTCTACACCATGAGCAAGGCGGCCCTGACCGGCCTGACCAAGGCCCTGGCCCGCGAACTGGGCCCGCGCGGCATCACGGCGAACATCGTCCACCCCGGTCCCGTCGACACCGACATGAACCCGGCCGACGGGCCTTACGCCCCCGGCCAGGCGGCCCTGACCGCCCTCGGGCGCTTCGGCACCGCCGACGAGGTCGCGGCGACGATCGCCCACCTCGCGCACGCGTCGTACGTCACCGGCGCGGAGTTCTCGGTGGACGGGGGCCACGCGGCCTGAACCGGGCCGGACCGCGCCCGGCCTCGCGGACCTGCGGCTCCCCGGCGGTGGGCCGGACGGGTCTGCGGAGCCCGCGCAGCCCCCGGCCGAGACGCGTTCGCGGGGCGTCCCGGTGCTGTCAGGCCGGGGCGCCCCGCGGGTTCGGGGAGAGGTCAGCCGCCGAGTTCCTGGTGGCGGGCGGTCAGGCGCTGGGTGCCGTCCTCCGTGAGGGAGCCGAAGAGGCGCAGGCGGGAGATGCCGCCGTCGGGGAAGATGTCCACGCGCGCGTGGGTGCCGACGGCCGGCTCGGGCAGGACGAAGCGGTGGTTGGTGTCGGGCTGGAGGCGGGTGCGCGGCAGCACCTGGCGCCAGTCGCCGTCCTCGCCGTCCTTCACGGACACCGACGCCCAGCCCGCGCTGTTGCCCTTGAGGTAGGCGGTGTCGATCTCGATCGCGCGGATCTGGGACTGCGACACCAGGCGGTAGCGGATCCAGTCGTTGCCCTGGTCGCGGCGGCGGCGGGTCTCCCAGCCGTCGTCCATCTTGCGGGAGCGGCCCGGCTGGATGGTGTTGGTGGCGGGCGAGTAGAAGAGGTTGGAGGCGTCCTCGACCTGGCCGCCGTTCTCCAGCGCGACGACGTCGAAGGCACCGAGCACCGCCAGCCATGCCGGGTCGGGCACGACCTCGCCGTGGACCCGCAGCCGCGCGATGCCGCCGTCGGGGTGCTGGTTGACGCGCAGGTGGGTGAAGCGCTGTTCCGTGGCGACGGCGAAGCCGTTCGCCGCGTGGCCGCCGACCGGGGTGCGCGGCACCAGGGTCGTCCACTTCACGTCGTCGGAGAGCAGTTCCTCCGGGGACGGGGAGCCCGGTACGGAGGCGGCCTCGACGGAGACGGACTGCGGGTAGTTGCCGCGGAAGTGGGCG
Organism: Streptomyces sp. NPDC001532; assembly: GCF_040298625.1. Taxonomy (NCBI): domain Bacteria; kingdom Bacillati; phylum Actinomycetota; class Actinomycetes; order Kitasatosporales; family Streptomycetaceae; genus Streptomyces; species Streptomyces sp. NPDC001532. Next base: position 75,864 of record NZ_JBEPAL010000014.1, on the reverse strand, counting down.
GTGTCGACGACGATGCCGCGGATGACGCCGGGCGCGCCCAGCCGGATCAGCGCCCAGTCGTGGTCGTCGGCCGCCGGCCAGGGGTGTTCGGCGGAGACGCCGCGGCGCCGCCGGGTCTCCCAGCCGTCCATGACCTTGCCCTTGTGCCCGAAGTGCTCGGGGTCGAACTCGGCGCGCTCGGGCACCAGCAGGTTCTCCCGCTGGGCGAAGAACTCGTCGTTGGCGGCGATGACACCGGCGCCGAGCTGCCGGTCGGCGAGGTTGGCGTACTGGGTGAAGGGGAAGTCGGCGGTGCGGTAGTCCGCGTACGGGTCACCGCCTCCGTAGGGGTTCGCGTCGCCGGTGAAGCTGGGTATCGCCGTCACGGTGATCAGTTCTTCCTCTCGGGAGTCGGCCGCTGCTCGTGCGGGGCGCGGTCAGGGGGTGCGGGTGAGCAGCCGGCCGGCGGGGTCGGTGAAGCGGCCGTGGGCGTAGATGCGCTCGCCGCGCAGCCAGGTGGACTTCACGACGCCGCTGAGGGTGCGGCCGGCGTAGGCGGTGACCCGGTTGCGGTGCTGGAGGGCGGCCGGGTCGACGGTGAAGGTCTCGTCGGGGGCGAGGACCGCGAAGTCGGCGTCGCGGCCGGCCTCGATGGCGCCCTTGCGGCCGAGTCCGACGAGTTCGGAGGTCTTGGTGGACATCCAGCGGACGACGTCCTCCAGGCCGTGGCCGCGCCTGCGGGCCTCGGTCCAGACGGCGGGCAGGCTCAGCTGGAGGCCGGAGATGCCGCCCCAGGCGGTGGCGAAGTCGTCGGTCTTGAGGTCGGCGGTGGACGGCGAGTGGTCGGTGACCACGCAGTCGATGGTGCCGTCGGCGAGCGCCTGCCACAGCAGGTCCTGATTGGCGGACTCGCGGATCGGCGGGCAGCACTTGAACTCGCTGGCGCCGTCCGGGACTTCCTCGGCGGTCAGGGTGAGGTAGTGGGGGCAGGTCTCCACGGTGAGTCGGACGCCTTCGGCGCGGGCGGCGGCGATCAGCGGCAGCGCGTCGCTGGAGGACAGGTGCAGGACGTGCACGCGCGCGTCGAGGCGCTTGGCCTGGGCGATGAGCGCCGCGATGGCGGTGTCCTCGGCGTCGCGCGGGCGGCTGGCGAGGAAGTCGGCGTACTTGGGGCCGCCGTGCTGCGGGGCTGCGGCGAGGTGGTGGGGGTCCTCGGCGTGCACGATCAGCAGGCCGCCGAAGCCGGCGATCTCGGCCAGCGACCGGGCCAGCTGGTCCTGGTCGAGGTGCGGGAACTCGTCCACGCCGGACGGGGAGAGGAAGGCCTTGAAGCCGTAGACGCCGGCCTCGTGCAGCGGGCGCAGGTCCTTGACGTTGTCGGGCAGGGCGCCGCCCCAGAAGCCGACGTCGATGTGCGCCTTGGACCGGGCGACCTCCTGCTTGACGCGCAGGTTGTCGACGGTGGTGGTCGGCGGGAGGGAGTTGAGCGGCATGTCGACCAGGGTGGTGATGCCGCCGGCGGCGGCCGCGCGGGTGGCGGTCCAGAAGCCTTCCCACTCGGTGCGGCCGGGGTCGTTGACGTGTACGTGGGTGTCGACCAGACCGGGCAGCAGGACGTCGTCGCCGAGGTCCTCCACCCGGGCGCCGTCCGGCACCGGTGCGTCGTACGGCAGGACGGCCGTGATCGTGCCCCGGGCGACCGCGACCGTGGCGGCGCGCGTCCCCTCGGGCGTGATGACGCGTGTCGAGCGCAGTACCAGTTCAGCGTCGGACACCCGGACCCCTCTCTTCGTCGCCGAGGTTTACTTCCACGTAACGAAATTCAACACTCTGTTGAAGCTGCCTCGGAGTCTTCACTCCCGCCGTCGCGCCGTCAAGGGGCACACTCACCACGGTGCACCCTCGGCGCCCGCTCTGGATGTTTCCACAAAGCGGAATTAGAATTCCAGCAGGCAGAACGTAGCTACGCACAAGCGAGGAGTCAACCGACCGCCGGGTAGGCTTCTGCCCTTCCAGTCAGCCCCGAAAGGAACGCGCCGTGCCGACGTCCAGCGCCAGCACCACCGACTCCGCCAAGGCCGCGGGCGGCGGTGGAGTCCAGTCCCTCGAGCGCGCCTTCGACCTGCTGGAACGGATGGCGGACGCGGGCGGCGAGGTGGGGCTCAGCGAACTCTCCGCGAGCAGCGGCCTGCCGCTGCCGACCATCCACCGCCTGATGCGCACCCTGGTCGCCTGCGGCTACGTCCGCCAGCAGCCCAACCGCCGCTACGCCCTCGGCCCCCGGCTGATCCGCCTCGGCGAGTCCGCCTCGCGCCTGCTGGGCACCTGGGCCCGTCCGTACCTGGCCCGCCTGGTGGAGGAGACCGGCGAGACGGCGAACATGGCACTGCTCGACGGTGACGAGATCGTCTACGTGGCGCAGGTGCCGTCCAAGCACTCGATGCGCATGTTCACCGAGGTCGGCCGGCGCGTCCTGCCGCACTCCACCGGTGTCGGCAAGGCACTGCTGGCGAGCTTCCCGGACGACGAGGTGCGCGCGCTGCTCGCCCGTACCGGCATGCCCGCGGCGACCGACAAGACGATCACCACGGCCGACGGCTTCCTGGCCGCCCTGGACGACGTACGCCGGCTCGGGTACGCGGTGGACGACAACGAGCAGGAGATCGGGGTGCGCTGCCTCGCGGTGTCGGTGCCGGACTCCCCCACCACCGCCGCGATCTCGATCTCGGGCCCGGCGGGCCGGGTCACCGAGGCGGCGACCGAGCGGATCGTGCCGATGCTCCAGCAGGTGGCGGTCGAGCTCTCGGCGGCGCTGGCCAGCTCGGGCACGAGCGCCTGAGCCCGCGCCCCCACCCTTCCGGCGCACACCGAACAGCCCCCGGCCGCACCGGCCCGGGGGCTGTTCGCATTCCGTCAGTTCCGGGGCGGCGGGCCGAACAGCTCCACCGCGTCCCGCACGCCGGCCAGTCCCCGCGACAACGCGCTGACCGACCCGATCGCACCGGCGATCAGCAGCAGCGAGCGGCGTAACCGGGGAATCTCCGGGGCGCCGCCGACGGCCATCGCGGCGAGCGCGGCGAGTTCGTCCTCGGCGACCGCCCGGTCCGGGAACTCGGCCGGATGCGCGGCCAGTTCACGGCGCAGCCGGGACACGGCGGTCCGCAGTTCCGCCACCCTCGGGTCCTCACCGCTGCCGGTCACTGGCCTCTGCCCCAAGCTCCGCAACACAGCTCTCCCCCCTGGCACGCCCTTGCGCCCGGTCCCGTTCACTCCCCCTGTGCGCCCCCGGATTCGAGCCGGGCGCCGGGATGCGGGCCAGTAAACGCCACCCCGTGCGCCGGCGCTACCGAGAGGACCGAAATTCAGTCCGCCGAGACCGCCCTCTCGCCCCTGTGTCCGGTATGCAGGATCCATGACCCACACAGAGGACCAAGTGGCAGGAGTGCTTCTCGCGGCGGGCGGGGGGCGGCGGCTCGGCGGACGCCCCAAGGCGCTGCTCCCCCATCGCGGGCGGCCGCTCGTCGAGTACGCGGTGGGAGTGCTGCGAACGGCCGGCTGCGACCGGGTCCATGTGGTGCTCGGGGCGCGCGCCGACGCCGTACGGGAGCAGGCGGAGCTGCCCGGGTGCGTGCTGGTGGACAACCCGGAGTGGGAGCAGGGCATGGGCAGCTCGCTGCGGGCCGGGCTGGCCTCGCTGGCCGGGACGCCGGCGCGGGCGGCGCTGGTGTCACTGGTGGACCAGCCCGGCATCGGGCCGGCGGCGGTGGCGCGCGTGCTGGCCGCGTACACGGACGAGTCCTCGCTGGTCTCGGCCGCCTACGACGGGGTACGCGGCCACCCGGTGCTGTTCGGCGCGGCGCACTGGGCGGGGATCGCGGCGACCGCGACCGGCGACCGGGGAGCGCGGGCGTACCTGAAGGCGCACGAGGCCGGGATCCGACTGGTGGAGTGCGGTGACGTGGCGCGGGACTACGACATCGACACGGAGGCCGATCTGGTCCACCTTGAGTGAGCGGGGTGGCACCGGGCGCCACCTTGCCTCGACTCAGAGAATCTCGACATCAACAAACCATTGAAGTTCCACAATGAGGAAACTAATATCCACTGACCAGAAGCACCCGACCGCACAGCGGGTGCGATATCTCCCGTACGTGCCCCTTGGCACCCGGTGCCACCGCTGAAGGAAGTGACAGCTCATGTCCGCACCAGCGCCGTCCCCGCTGGCCATCGTCGACGCCGAGCCCCTGCCCCGGCAGGACGAGGTCCTCACCGACGCGGCGCTCGCCTTCGTGGCAGAGCTGCACCGGCGGTTCACGCCGCGCCGCGACGAACTCCTCGCCCGCCGGGCCGAGCGCCGCGCCGAGATCGCCCGCACCTCCACGCTCGACTTCCTGCCCGAGACGGCCGCGATCCGCGCGGACGACTCCTGGCGGGTCGCCCCCGCTCCGGCCGCCCTGAACGACCGCCGCGTCGAGATCACCGGCCCCACCGACCGCAAGATGACCGTCAACGCCCTCAACTCGGGCGCCAGGGTCTGGCTCGCGGACTTCGAGGACGCCTCCGCACCCACCTGGGAGAACGTCGTCCTCGGCCAGCTCAACCTGATCGACGCCTACACCCGCGCCATCGACTTCACCGACGAGCGCACCGGCAAGTCGTACGCCCTGCGGCCGAACGAGGAGCTGGCGACCGTCGTCATGCGTCCGCGCGGCTGGCACCTGGACGAGCGCCACCTGGTGGTCGACGGCCGGCCGGTCCCCGGCGCCTTCGTCGACTTCGGCCTGTATTTCTTCCACAACGCCCAGCGGCTGCTCGACCTCGGAAAGGGCCCGTACTTCTACCTGCCGAAGACCGAGTCGCACCTGGAGGCCCGCCTCTGGAACGACGTGTTCGTCTTCGCGCAGGACTACGTCGGCATCCCGCGGGGCACCGTCCGCGCCACCGTGCTGATCGAGACGATCACTGCGGCGTACGAGATGGAGGAGATCCTCTACGAGCTGCGCGACCACGCCTCCGGGCTGAACGCCGGCCGCTGGGACTACCTGTTCTCCATCGTGAAGAACTTCCGCGACGGCGGTGCCAGGTTCGTCCTGCCGGACCGCAACGCGGTCACCATGACCGCCCCGTTCATGCGGGCCTACACCGAACTCCTCGTGCGCACCTGCCACAAGCGCGGCGCGCACGCGATCGGCGGCATGGCGGCGTTCATCCCGTCCCGCCGGGACGCCGAGGTCAACAAGGTCGCCTTCGAGAAGGTCCGCGCCGACAAGGACCGCGAGGCGAACGACGGCTTCGACGGCTCCTGGGTCGCCCACCCCGACCTGGTGCCGATCGCCATGGAGTCCTTCGACCGGGTCCTCGGCGACAAGCCCCACCAGAAGGACCGGCTGCGCGAGGACGTCGACGTCAAGGCGGCCGACCTGATCGCCGTCGACTCGCTGGACGCCAAGCCGACGTACGCGGGCCTGGTCAACGCCGTCCAGGTCGGCATCCGGTACATCGAGGCCTGGCTGCGCGGGCTCGGCGCGGTCGCGATCTTCAACCTGATGGAGGACGCGGCCACCGCCGAGATCTCCCGCTCGCAGATCTGGCAGTGGATCAACGCCGAGGTCGTCCTCGACAACGGCGAGCAGGTCACCGCCGAGCTGGCCCGCAAGGTCGCCGCCGAGGAGCTGGCGAACATCCGCGCCGAGCTCGGCGACGAGGCGTTCGCCGCCGGCCACTGGCAGCAGGCCCACGACCTGCTGCTGACGGTCTCCCTCGACACGGACTACGCCGACTTCCTCACCCTGCCGGCGTACGAGCAGCTCAAGGGCTGACCGCCCGGCGCCGGCCGCTAGCGCTCCGAGTGGCCCAGGGTCTTCCCCGGGGCCACTCGGTCGCGTACGGCCCTCTTCACCGCCGTCGGCTCCGGGAAGCCCTGCTCGCGGCGGTCCCAGACCACCTCGTCGCCGACCCGGACGACGAACACGCCGCCCTTGCCCGGCTTGAGCGCCAGCTCGGTCAGCTCGGCCTCGAAGGTCGTCAGCAGCTCCTGCGCCAGCCAGGCCGCGCGGGGCAGCCAGCGGCACTGGGTGCAGTACTCGATCTCCACCCGCCGCGTCTCGGACGTCATCCCAGATGCACCGACCAATCCTGTTCCGCCGCCGGCTTGCCGTGCAGGTCGGGCACCCGCTTCAGCCAGTCCGGACGGCCCTGCTGGGTCTTCGCCGCGCGCCGGGCGTTCTCGGCGGCCAGTTCCGCGCGGCTGGGGAAATCGGTGGGCAGCCAGGCCTCGGAGGCCCGCACGCGTGCGTACAGGAAGTCCACATAGGCCCGGCGCACCTCGTCGGGCGTGCCGAAGCCGGGCTCGTCGGCCAGCCAGGCGTCCGGGACCTCGTCGGTGATGGCCCGCAGCAGTTCCTCGGTGACCTTCGGCCGCAGCGCGGCGTCGGCGGCGCGGACGTCCGGCCCGTACCGGCCGAGGGCGTGGTGCCGGAAGTCGTAGGCCTTCGCCGGGTCGGTGGTGCCCCAGCGGTGGTGGAAGACGAGCGCGGCGCCGTGGTCGATCAGCCACAGCCGCGGCGGCGCGACGCCGAGCGTCGGCCACACCATCAGGTTGGAGCTGTGCACGGTGCGGTCGACGTTCACGGTGAGCGCGTCCAGCCAGACGATCCGGCCGGCCTCCACCGGGTCGACGGGGAAGACCTCGGCGAGCTCGGGCGTGAAGTCCCGCCCGCCGGACAGATAGTCCATCCCGAGGTTGACGCCCGCGCTGGCCTCGTGCAGCTCGCGCACCTCCTGGTGCGGCTCGTGCGCGGCGATCACCGGGTCGAACCGCACCAGCACCAGCTCCGGGAACCGCAGCCCCAGCGCCCGCGCCAGCTCCCCGACGATCACCTCGGCGACCAGTGCCTTGCGGCCCTGGGCGGAGCCGGTGAACTTCACGACGTAGGTGCCCTCGTCGTCGGCCTCCACGACTCCGGGGACGGAGCCGCCGGACCGCAGCGGGGTCACGTATCGAACAGCAGTCACGTCGCGCAGCACATCCGCCAGGGTATGCCAGGCCGGCGGTGTGGTGATCGGCGGTCAGACGGCCGCCAGCGGGTTCGGCAGGGGCAGGTAGCGGGCGTCGGCGCCGTCCGCGCCGGTCCAGCGCAGGAGGAGGTTGGTCTTGCCGGGGAGGGTGGGGGCGGTGAGGAGGGCGGGGATCTCGGGGAGGGGGTGCCGGGTCAGTTCGTCGCGGACGGCGGGCCAGGGGTCGAGGCCGGGGTGGCGTTCGGTGAGCGCGTCGGCGAGTTCCCACAGGTGGTTGACGAGCAGGCAGTACACCAGCCGCTCCCAGCCCGCGGCGCGGTCCACGTCCGTCAGCAGTTTCACGCCCTCCGCGTCCCGGAACAGCGCCCGCACCGGCATGCCGTCGGCGTCGACCGCGACCAGCGTGTTCTGCAGATGCGCCTCCAGGACGACGCCGTGGTCGGTGAAGGCCGCCAGGGCGGGCGGGACGACGGCCCGCAGATACGCCCTCCACCAGGCCGCCGGGTCGGTGAGGCGGTCCAGCGGGCTGTCCCCGAAGCCCTCGACGAGGCCGGCGGCGAGCAGCGGTGTCGCGCCGGGCGGCACCCGGCCGGCGAAGCCGTCGCGGACCAGGACGGCCAGTTCCTCGAAGGCGAAGTCGGCCGTGCGGTAGCCGCGGTCGCTCAGCCAGGCACCGGGGCCGGCGGCGAAGGCCCGGGTGACGGCGGCGTCCGCGCGGCGCAGTTTGAGCAGGTCGTGGCGCCACAGCCGGCGGATGTCGTTGGTGATGCGCACGTCCAGGCTGAACTTAAGGAAAAGATCCCGCCCGGGCTCGTACACCGTGCGGATCGCGGCCGTCGGCCAGGTGTCGAAGTCGGTGCTGCCGAGCCGGATCAGCCGGCCGTCGGCGAAGGCGGCGTCGAGGGCGGGGCCCACGAGGTCGAGCTGCCAGGGGTGGGCGGGCAGCAGGCGGTAGCCGGGCGGGGCGGTGCCGAGGGCGTCGAGCGCGGAGCAGTCGCCCTCCTCGGCCACGGCGTCCTCGCGCAGCCCGAGCAGGGTCAGCGGGAACCGGGCGTGCGCCTCGGGGGCGTAGGGCAGCCAGCTCGTCACGGGGCCGCCGCCGCGCGCCTTGGGCGCCGGGTGGTGGGGGTGGCCGGTGAGCAGGCACTGCTCGGAGCGCAGATACGGGTCGCCGGGCGAGGTGGCGCGGGCCCTGGCGGTGAGCAGCGCGGCGACGGCGTCGCGGCTGTCGGTCATCTCGGCGGGCAGTTCGTGGTTGGGCAGGCCGGTGTACGCGCGCAGTTCCTCGGCGACCAGCGCGACCAGTCCGGGATGGTCGAGCCGCTGCCAGCCGCCGTCCGCGCGCACCTCGGGCGCGACGGGCCGTCTGCCGCCGCGCACCCGCAGCAGCCGCCCGCTGCCGGGCAGCCGGTGGACCCCCGGCTCGCCCTCCACCGGCCGGGCGACCTCGCGCAGCAGGCAGTTGAGCAGCGGCGCGGCCGCGCAGGCGTCGGCCCGCTCGGCGACGTCGGCACCGGCCGCCGCGTCGGCGTCGGCTCGGGCCTCGGCGTCGCGGTCGGCGGGCGGGGGCAGGAGGTCCACGCGATTCACTCGTTCTCTACGGTTCGTACGGAGACGATCAGTATCGCCGCCGTCACGGCCCGCCGTGACCGCGCCTTTCCGCCCTACCCGTACGAAAGGACCCGACCGTGCACCCATCCCCCACCGCCGAGGCCGAGGTCGCCGACGAGCTGGCCGCGCTGCGTCCGGACCTCGTCGAGCGGTACGCGGCCGAACTCCCCGGCGCGCGGGCGGCCGTGCTGACCCGGCTGTGGCGTGCGCTCACCCATGAGCCGCTGCCGTGGATCGGGAGCCGGGCGGCGGCCGGGGACGGGTGGGTGCTGCGGCTGCGCGACGGCCGCCGGCTGCACGGCCCGGTGCCGGACCCGTACGCGACCGCCGCGTACGTCACCGTCGTACGGCTGGACGGCCGGGCGTACGACGACCCGGCGCGGCTGATGGCGGACCTCGCGGTGCCGCACGGCGCGGAGCTGGCGCGGGAACTGGGGCACAGCGTGGCCTCGTCGGCGCTGTCGCGGGCCGGGCAGCCGGCCGGTCCCGAGGACTGGCCCGGGCGGGACTGGGAGTGGGAGCAGCGGGTGGTGGACGGACATCCCTTCCACCCCAACTGCCGGGCGCGGCCCGGTTTCACGGTGGCCGAGCAGCTGGCGTACGCGCCCGAGCACCGGCCGGTGGTGGATCTGGGGCTGGTGCCGGTGCCGGCCGCGGCGTGCCGGGTGACGGGCGGCTGGCCCGCGGCGTGGCGGGACGGGGCGCGGGTGCTGATGCCGGTGCACCCGTGGCAGGAGACGCATGTGCTGAAGCGGTCGGGCGAACAGCGGCTGCCCGCGCATCCGCTGATGTCGCTGCGCACCCTGGCGCTGCCTGGCGGACCGCATGTGAAGACCGCCCTGAGCGCCCGGCTCACGTCGTCGGTGCGGGACATCTCGGTCGGGTCGGTGACCGCCGCGATGGCGCTGTCGGCGTTCGCGGAGGAACTGGCCGATGCGCAGGTGCACTTCACCCGCACCCTCGGCGCGGTCACCGACGGCTCCCCCGAGCTGGCGGCCGTGCTGCGGGAGTCCCCCGAGGTGTACGCGGCGGACGGTGAGCGGGTGGTGCCGGTGGCCGCCCTGGCCGGCACCGGGCTGCCCCGGGACCCCGGCTGGCTGGCGGAGCTGGCCAGGATCGCGCTCACCGTGGGGCTGCGGCTGCTGGAGCGCGGTGTGGCGCTGGAGGCGCACGGCCAGAACCTGCTCGTGGTGCTCTCCGCGTCGGGCGCACCGCTGCGGCTGGTCTACCGCGACCTCGCCGACATCAGGGTCGGCCCGGCCCGGCTGGCCCGGCACGGTGTCGCGCTGCCGCCGGAGCTGCCGCGGCGCATCCTCACCGACGAGGTGACGGCCCTGCGGCGCAAGGTGTTCGGCTCGCTGGTGGGCGGTGCGCTGGCCGGTGCGGCGGGTTCGGCGGCGGCGCTGCGGGCGGCGCTGGAGAGCGTCGCGGACGAGCTGCCGGACACCGTGGACCGGGCGGCGCTGCTCGGTGAGCCGCTGCCGGTGAAGGCGCTGACGCTGATGCGGCTGTCGCCGGGGACGCCGGGCGACCAGTGGGCGGAGCTGCCCAATCCGCTGCTGTGACGGCTGGTGGTGACGGCTGGTGGTGACGGCCGGTTTTTGGAGCCGGGCGCCCTGGATCAATAGGATCCGCCGATGATCACAACTAGACGGCTGGCGGCAGGCGTGAGTGTCCTGTTCGCCGCGCTGACGGCGGGCATCGCCCTGCCGTCCACGGCGCTCGCCGACGAGACCACGGCCGCACAGCCCAAGGTCAACCTCGTTCTGGACGTCAGCGGTTCGATGCGCACCCGCGACATCGACGGCCAGTCCCGGATGGCCGCGGCGAAGCAGGCGTTCAACGAGGTGCTGGACGCCACTCCGGAGGAGGTCCAGCTCGGCATCCGCACGCTGGGCGCCGACTATCCCGGCGACGACCAGAAGCGGGGCTGCCGGGACACCGCGCAGCTCTACCCGGTCGGCCCGCTGGACCGCACCGAGGCCAAGACGGCCGTCGCCACCCTGGTGCCGACCGGCTGGACGCCGATCGGCCCGGCGCTGCTGAAGGCGGCCGACGACCTGGAGGGCGGCACCGGTTCCAAGCGGATCGTGCTGATCAGCGACGGCGAGGACACCTGTGCCCCGCTCGACCCGTGCGAGGTGGCCCGCGAGATAGCGGCCAAGGGCATCGGCCTGACCATCGACACCCTCGGCCTGGTGCCCAACACCAAGATGCGGCAGCAGCTCAGCTGTATCGCCGAGGCGACCGGCGGCACCTACACCTCGGTCGAGCACACCGACGATCTCGCCGACCGCGTCAACCAGTTGGTGGACCGCGCGGCGGACCCCGTGGTCACTCCGGTGGCCACCGAGGGCGGCGCGGAGTGCGCCGAGGCGCCGACGCTGAAGTCCGGCCTGTACACCGACCGCGAGGAGTTCGGCGAGCAGCGCTGGTACCGGGTCGACCTGCTGCCCGGCCAGGAACTGCGCGCCTCGGTGAGCGTGGCCGCGGACCGCGCGGTGGACCCCGACTACGGGGTGCTGCTGCGGGCGGTCACGGTGCACGGACGCGAGATCGTGCGCGGTGAGGCGGCGGGCCACGGCCGTACGGATGTGATCTCCGCGGGGCTGCGCTACCCGAAGCCCGAGACCGACGAGGACGACGCGCCCGCCGAGGCCGTCTGCCTCCAGCTGACCAACTCCTTCGCGCCGGGCGCCGGGGTGAAGACCACGCCGGGTCTGCCGGTGGAGCTGACCCTCGACGTCGTCGACGGGCCGGGCGACGCGGACGACGTGGCCTCCTTCGGCCTGGGCCGCGGCTGGTGGCTGCTGGGCGCGCTGATCGTGGCCGGCTTCCTGGCCGGTGTGGTGTGGGGCTGGGTGTCGCGCTGGCGGATCGCGGTCTGGAGGACCAACTGATGCGTGTTTCCCGAGTGATCGGCGCGGCGCTGCTGACGCTGGGCCTGGCCGCGGCTCCCGCGGCCGCGGACGGCTCCGAGGACGGCGCCGAGGCGCCCACGGCGGCGGGCACGTCCTTCCGTACCGCCACCGAGATCGAGCAGGGGCGGACCGCCACCGCGGACGCCTCCGCCGGCGACTACCTGTACTGGTCGTTCCCGGCCGACGCCGGACAGCGGCCGACCGTGCGCGCCACGGTGAAGCTGCCCGAGGCGCACACGGCCCAGACCTGGCAGATCGACGTGTACGACGGTCTGCGGCGCCGCCAGGCCTGCCAGTGGGGCGCGCAGACCCGCACCGCCGCGGCGGACACCGGCACCGTCGAACTGGCGTGTGTGCTGCGCACGGTTCGGGCGTGGTCGGAGCCGTGGGCGAACGACCCGCTGCCGGGCACCTACTACGTCCGGCTCACCGCCGTCGGCCTGCCCACCGGCGACCTCGGTCTGCCGGTCGGCGCCGAACTGCGGGTGGACTCCGAGGACATGGGCGGCGCGGCGGCGGTCGACGGCTCGCTGGACGAACCGCTGGTGCCGGGCATCGCGGTGACGAACGCGGCGGACGAGGAATCCGACGCGTCCGACGAGGACACGTCCTCGGCGGTGCTCTCCAGCATCGAGCCGGAGGACGGCTGGTCCTCCGGCTGGTGGTCCGACCGCTGGGTGTGGACGGCGATCGGCGGCGTGCTGGCCGCGCTGGCCGGGATCGGCGGCTACGCCCTGACCCGCGGCTCGGGCCGCCCGCCGAGGGTTCCGCCGACGGCGTGACGGTCACGGGTCACAGGTGACCCCCGGAGAGAGGGCCCGCCGTGCGCGGGCCCTCTTCATGCCCGCAGCGCCTTGGCGATCGCCCCGTCGCCGGTCACCGTGACCCGTCCGTCCCGCACCGCCTCGGTGAGGGTCGTCTCGCCGCGCGCCACCGCCGCGCAGGTGCCGGCGTCCAGGACCAGCCGGGCGTCGGGGTCGCCGGGCGCGGGCCCGTCGCCGTAGACCGGGCCCTGCTCGGCGCCGACGTGCAGATGGAAGCGGCCTTCCTCCAGCTGGACCTCCACGGTCCCCTGCCCCTCCAGGGCCCGCAGCAGCGGCAGCGCGAACCAGTGGGCGCGGACCGCGTCGGTGGGCCGCCGCTCGCCCAGCTCGCCCTGCCCCCAGGTGCCGAGCGCCTGGAGCACCGGCAGCAACGCGCTTCCGCGCGCGGTGAGTTCGTAGACGTAGGCCGCGCCGGGCGGCGGCAGCCGGCGCCTGGTGGTCAGCCCGTCGCGCTCCATGTCCTTCAGCCGGGAGGCGAGTACGTCGGTGCTCACGCCCGGCAGGTCCGCGTGCAGGTCGGTGTAGCGGCGGGGGCCGGCCAGCAGCTCACGGACGATCAGCAGGGTCCAGCGGTCGCCGACGACGTCGAGGGCGCGGGCGGCGGAGCAGTACTGGTCGTAGCTTCGACGAGGTGACATGCGACGCAGTGTAGACAAGTTGTTGGACTTTCCAAGCTGCTACTTGGTAAAACCAAGCAAGACACGTCACCGGAGGGGAAACAGCGCATGGAGTTCCGGCAGTCGAGCAAGCTGAGCGAGGTCTGTTACGAGATCCGCGGCCCGGTGATCGAGCACGCCAACGCGCTGGAGGAGGCGGGGCACAGCGTGCTGCGCCTGAACACCGGCAACCCGGCCCTCTTCGGCTTCGAGGCGCCGGAGGAGATCGTCCAGGACATGATCCGGATGCTCCCGAGGGCGCACGGCTACACCGACTCGCGCGGGGTCCTCTCCGCCCGCCGGGCGGTCGCCCAGCGCTACCAGACGCTCGGCCTGGAGGTCGACGTCGACGACGTGTTCCTCGGCAACGGCGTCTCCGAGCTGGTCTCGATGGCCGTGCAGGCGCTGCTCGAGAACGGCGACGAAGTCCTGATCCCCGCCCCCGACTTCCCGCTGTGGACGGCCGTGACGACACTCGCGGGCGGCAAGGCGGTCCACTACCTCTGCGACGAGCAGGCCGAGTGGTACCCGGACCTGGCGGACATGGAGTCGAAGATCACCGACCGGACGAAGGCGGTCGTGATCATCAACCCGAACAACCCCACCGGCGCGGTCTACCCCAAGGAGATCGTCGAGGGCGTCCTCGACCTGGCCCGGCGGCACGGTCTGATGGTCTTCGCCGACGAGATCTACGACCAGATCCTCTACGACGACGCCGTCCACCACTCGGCCGCCGCCCTCGCCCCCGACCTGGTCGTCCTCACCTTCTGCGGCCTGTCCAAGACCTACCGGGTGGCGGGCTTCCGCTCCGGCTGGCTGGTCGTCACCGGGCCCCGGCAGCACGCCAGGGACTACCTGGAGGGCCTCACCATGCTGGCCTCCATGCGGCTGTGCGCCAACGCGCCCGCCCAGTACGCCATCCAGGCCGCGCTCGGCGGCCGGCAGTCCATCACCGACCTCACATCCGCGGGCGGCCGCCTCCACGAACAGCGCAACGTGGCCTGGGAGAAGCTGAACGAGATCCCGGGCGTGTCCTGCGTGAAGCCGAAGGGCGCGCTGTACGCGTTCCCGCGCCTCGACCCCAAGGTGCACAAGATCCACGACGACGAGAAGTTCGTCCTGGACCTGCTGCTGCGCGAGAAGATCCAGGTCGTCCAGGGCACCGGCTTCAACTGGCCGGCCCCGGACCACTTCCGCATCCTCACCCTCCCCCACGCGGACGACCTGGAGGCGGCGATCGGGCGGATCGGGCGGTTCCTCGGCGGGTACCGGCAGTAGCCGGCGCCCGGCGCTCCCTAGCCTGGCCGCATGAGTGATCTCTTCCTCGTGCGGCACGGTGAGACCGAGTGGTCGCGGTCCGGACGGCACACCGGATCGACGGACGTCCCGCTGACCGAGCACGGGCGCGAGGAGGCGCGGCGGCTGGTGCCGCTGATCCGCTCGCACCGCATCGGGGCCGCGTTCGTCAGCCCCCTCCAGCGGGCCCGGGAGACCGCCGAGCTGATCGGGCTGCACGGAACGCGGGTGGACGCCGATCTGCGCGAGTGGGACTACGGCGGCTACGAGGGCGTCACCACCGTCGAGATCCAGCGCGAGCGGCCGGACTGGTTCCTGTTCCGGGACGGCGTCGCGCCCGGGCCGCCCGAGCACCCCGGTGAGACACCCGCGCAGGTCGGGGAGCGCGCCGACCGGATGCTCGCCAAGGTGGACGCGGCGTTCGCCAACACCGAGGGCGCGGTGGTGCTGGTGGCGCACGGGCACTTCCTGCGGGTGCTGACCGCGCGGCGGCTCGGGCTGCCGCCGGCCCAGGGCGCGCTGTTCCAGCTGGCGACGGGCACCCTGTGCCGGCTGGGCACCCAGCACGGGCGGCCGGTGATCGCGGGCTGGAATGTCAGACCCCCGTCGTAGCCTTCGAAGCACTGGGGCAGTTGCCCGGAGCATGGAGGGAGCACGCCGTGACCCGACCGCCCACCGCCGCGCAGCGGCGGGTCCTCGACGCCGCCGATCCGGTCACCGGACGGCTCAGGGCGACACCGGCACAGCTGGCCGCGCTGGTGCGGCACGGCCTCGCCTTCCGCCACCCTCGGCCGCCGCACGACCACTTCCTCACCCCGGCCGGACACCGGCTGCGGGAGGCCGAGCCCGCCGCACCCCCGCCCGAGCCGACCGGTGTGTTCGCCGCCCGCGTCGGCGGCGAGGAACAGCCGCCGCCGGCCGGCCCGGCCCGGGTCCGGGAGGTGCACAGCGCCTGGCAGGGGCTGCTGGAGCTGCGCCGGATGACCAACCCGGGCGGTGCGGTGGACCGGCCCTGCGGCTGGGAGCGGAGCCATCTGGTGCGGGCCGCCGCGCTCGCCCTGGAGGCCGCCGGACACCGCCCGGCCGACGGCGCCGACGGCGCCGACGGACCCGGCTACCGGGTGCGGGCGACCCCGCAGCCGGAGGCCGTCGCCGTGCACGAACCGGACGCCGAGGCGCTGCGGGCCTGCGGGGCCACACTGGAAGAGGCGGGCTGGCAGGCCGGCGAGCACACGGAACCGCGCACCCGCGTCCGCTACCTCCTGGCCTCGCCACGGCGGGCGTGAGGGCCTCGTGTGAGGATGCGGGAGCACCGATCGTCGTGGCAGGAGAAGAAGAAGGGGAAGCCGTGTCCGAGCCGTATTCCGTTCCGGTGACCGTCCGCGGGTACGAGACCGACGTCCAGGGCCACCTCAACCAGGCCGTCTACCTCAACTACGCCGAGCACGCGCGCTGGTCGCTGCTGCACGCGGCCGGCATCCGCCAGGCCGACCTCCAGGCGAAGGGCGTCGGCCCGGTCGCCCTGGAGACGACCATCCGCTACCGCCGGGAGCTGCTGGCGGGCGACGAGGTCGAGGTGACCTGCGTGTTCGAGTGGAGCGACGGCAAGACGTTCCGCATCCGGCAGAGCGTCGTCAAGGCCGACGGCACGGTCGCGGCGGAGATCGAGGCGGTCGGCGGACTGCTGGACCTGAAGACCCGCCGCCTGCTCCCCGACCCCCGGGAGCGGTTCAAGGAACTGGCCGCCGAGCCCGCCCTGTTCGGACTCTGAGCCCGCCGCGCCCCTCACCCCTCGGCGAAGGCGGCGCGGTGGTCCACGGCCCACTCCCGGTAGCCACGCGCCGGACGGCCCAGGACGCGGGGCACGTCGTCGGTGACGACGGCGTTGCGGCCGCGCCGCACATAGGCGTTCCCGGCGAGCACGCCCTCAGCGGCCTCCGCGTCGAGGCCCCAGCCGGCCAGGAGGTCCCGGGCCTCCTCCACGGAGAGGTCGCGGGTGGTGACCGGCCTGCCGAGCACGGCCGCGAGGACGGCCGCCTGCTCGGCGACACTCACCGGCTCCGGACCGGTCAGCGTGTACGTCCGTCCCGAGTGCCCCGCCTCCAGCAGCGCCCGCGCCGCCACCTCGGACACGTCCCGCGGGTCGACCACGCCCTGGCGCCCGGCACCGGTCATGTTCGGCACCGGCTCGCCCGCGCGGATCGCCGGAGCCCAGCTCAGCGTGTTCGAGGCGAAGACCGAGGGCCGAAGCACCGTCCACTGCGCGCCGCTGTTGCGCAGCGCCCGCTCGCCCGGCAGATGCCAGGCACCGGACGGGCCGAGAGCGGGGTCGCCGGTGCCGATCGCGGAGAGCTTCACCAGCCGGCCCACGCCCGCCGCCCGCGCCGCGTCCACCAGCTCCCCGTCGTGCTGGGCGCCGGACCCGGGGACGCCCACGAGGAAGGCGGCGGTCACTGCGTCCATCGCCGCCCGCACCGACTCCGGGTCGCGGTAGTCGCCGCGGACCACCTCCACGCCCGAGGGCACCGAGGCCCGGTCCAGGTCCCGGGTGAGGGCGCGCACCTTCTCGCCGCGCGCGGCCAGCTGTCGTACCAGGTCACTTCCGATGGTGCCGGTGGCACCGGTCACGAGGATCATGTCCCCACGGTGCCGGGCGGCGGCTGCGCGGCTCTTGGAGATTCCGGCACACAACCGGGAGCCCGCCGGAGGCCGCGGGCGCCTACCGTGGGGGCATGACCGACGCCGTGGCCGAGCACCCGCTGCCGATGCCGATGCCCGCCGAACTGCGGGCGTGGATAGCGGACATGACGACGGTGGCGGCACCCGGCGCGGTACCGGGGCCGTACACGTTCGTGCCGGACCCGGCGGTGAAACTGGTCGTGCGGACAGCGGCGGACGGGCGCCGGGACGCCATGGTCGTCGGACCGCGCACCCGCGCCTCCTACCACGCGCCGGAGCGCCCCGCCTCGTGTGTGCGCCTCAGCCTCGCGCCCGGCGCCACCCGGCCGCTGCTCGGTGTGCCCGCGGTGGACCTGGTGGGCCGGGTGGTCCCGCTGGACGCTCTGCCGGGCCCGGCGACGAGCCGGCTGGCCGACCGGTTGCGCGCCTTCGCCCCCGACGAGCTGGCGGAGCGGCTGGCGGAGGTGCTGCCTCGGACGCTGCCGAAGGGCGCCGACCGGGAGCGGGCGGAGCTGCTGCGTGCCGGGGTGGCGGAGCTGTCCGTCCGGGAGGGCCGGGCCCCCGCGCAGGTGGCGGAGACCGCCCGCCGGCTCGCGGTGAGCGAGCGTCAGCTGCGCAAGCTGTTCACCGAGGGGATCGGGCTCTCCCCCAAGCACTACGCCCGCATCGAGCGGGTACGCCATGTCCTGGCCCGCGCGGCCGGCGTGTCCTGGGCCGAACTGGCCGTGGCCTCCGGCTACTACGACCAGGCTCATATGACGGCCGACTTCCGCTCCCTCATGGGCGTCCCGCCCCGCGCCTACGTCACCGGCCGCCTCCCCGGCGCCCGCCCCTGCCAGGCGTGGGCCCGCGGCTGAGACGCGGGTGCGGTGGACGCCGTCCCTCTGCGACGCTGCTCCGCCACGACAGCACGACGTGGCAGACCGAGCCTGTGGCGCCGTCGCAGTTCACCCGATGGGTGAGCGCGGAGGCGGGCGCGCCATGCCGCCGGAACCGCTGCCACGGCGCCGCCGACACGCTCCCCCGCTCTCGACTGCGCTCGAGCAGGGGCACCCCCATCGCGCTGGACGACGCCGTGGAACAGGCGGAACTGTTCGCCAACCTCATGGAGTGGCCGGGGCCCGGGTAGCGGCCCCGGTGAGCTCCTCTCCGGCTTCCATCGGGTGGGTGACGTCCTGGGCGTCGCGGCCCTTGCCGAGGTGGTTGAAGACGAAGTTCAGCAGGACGGCGGCGACACAGCCGGTGGAGATGCCGGAGTCCAGGACGATCCGGGCGGTCTCCGGGAAGGCGTGGTAGAAGTCCGGCTCGGTGATCGGGATGATGCCGACGGCCACGGAGACGGCCACGATGAGCACGTTGTTGTCCTTGTCGAGGCCGGCCCGGACCAGGGTCTGGATGCCGCTCGCGGCGACCGAGCCGAACAGGACGACGCCCGCGCCGCCGAGCACCGGGCGGGGCACCACGGCGATGAGCGAGGCGGCGACCGGGCACAGGCCCATCAGCACCAGGAAGCCACCGCCGGCCGCGACGACGAACCGGCTGCGAATCCGGGTCATCGCGACCAGGCCGATGTTCTGCGCGAAGGCGCTGCACATGAAGCCGTTGAAGAGCGGGCTGAGCGCGGAGCCGAGGGTGTCGGCGCGCAGTCCGGCCGCGATGGTCTTCTCGTCGGCCGGGCGGTCCACGATCTCACCGAGGGCGAGCATGTCGGCGGTCGACTCGGTCATCGACACCACCATCACCACGCACAGCGAGACGATCGCGGCGACCTGGAACTGCGGTGCGCCGAAGTGGAACGGCGTCGGGAAGCCGACGAGGTCCGCGTCGGCGACCGGGCTGAAGTCCGTCACCCCGAGCGGGATCGCGACCAGCGTGCCCGCGACCAGGCCCAGCAGCACGGCGATCTGCTTGACGAAGCCGCGGGTGAAGCGGCGCAGCAGCAGCACGATCACCAGGGTCACGGCGGCCAGGCCCAGGTTGGTGCCGGAGCCGTAGTCGTCGGCCGCGGGGCTCGCGCCCTGGGCCCAGCCGAAGGCGACCGGGAGCAGCGAGATGCCGATCAGGGTGATGACGGTGCCGGTGACGACCGGCGGGAAGAAGCGGACCGCCTTGCTGAAGAAGGGGGCGGCGAGGAAGCCGAGGAGGCCGGCGACGATCACCGCGCCGAAGATGATCGGCAGCGCGTCGGACTTGTCGTCGGTGGCGGCGACGATCGCGGTCATGGGGGCGACACCGGCGAAGGTGACGCCGTTGACGAAGGGCAGCCGGGCACCGATCTTCCAGACGCCGAGGGTCTGGAGGAAGGTGGCGAGGCCCGCGGTGAACAGGCAGGCGCCGGTCAGGAAGGTCAGTTCGGTGCCGGACAGGCCGATGGCGGCGCCGACGATCAGGGGCGGGGCGACCACGCCCGCGTACATGGCGGCCACGTGCTGGAGGCCGGTGGTCGCCATCTTGAGGGCGGGCAGTTTCTCGTCGACGGGATGCACGCCGGGGCGTGACCCGGGATCCGCGGCGGGATCCGGGGCGGATATGGGCGGTACGGCATCTGGCTGAGCGGCCACGGCGGCTCCTCCGGTCGGTTACACGTCGGCTCTGACGTGGGTTTCTTGGAGGTGGTGCGGGTGGTCGTGCGGGACCGGGACGGGGGTGGCACTGCGAGCGGTGAGCGGTGACCGTTCCGGGGCGCGCGCATGGGCACGCGCCCCGGAGACGGCTGCCGTGGATCCCGCTCGGATCCACGGGTCCCGGCCGGGAGCCGTCCCTCTCGGCCGGAGTCTGGTGGGATCAGCCCTGGGCGGCGATACGCGCCAGGCGCTGGGCCTCCTCGCGGGTGGAGCGGGCGACGGCGTCCTCGTCGACGGTGGTGAGGCGGCCGTTGTCGACGATCTGCCGGCCGTTGACGAAGGAGGCGGTGACGAGGGCGGCGGCGCCGAAGACGAGCGCGGTCACCGGGTCGGCGATGGAGGCGTGGGCGAGCGTGTCCATCTTCCACAGCACCACGTCGGCCAGCTTGCCGGCCTCCAGCGAGCCGATCTGGTCGGCCCGGCCGAGGACCTGCGCACCGCCGTGGGTGCCGAGGCGCAGCGCCTGACGGGCGTTCAGGGCTGCCTCGCGGTGAGCGCCCAGGCGGTTGATCAGCAGGGCGTTGCGCAGTTCGGTGTGGAGTTCACCGGACTCGTTGGAGGCGGTGCCGTCGACGCCGAGGCCGACCGGGACGCCCGCCTTCAGCATGTCGGGGACGCGGGCGATGCCGGCGGCGAGGCGGGCGTTGGAGGACGGGCAGTGGGCGACGCCGGTCCTGGTGCGGGCGAAGGCGGCGATGTCGGAGTCGGTCATGTGGACGCAGTGCGCCATCCACACGTCCTCGCCCAGCCAGCCGGTGGACTCGAAGTAGTCCGTCGGGCCCATGCCGAACAGCTCGTGGCAGAACTTCTCCTCCTCCACGGTCTCCGAGCCGTGGGTGTGCAGCCGTACGCCGAGGCGGCGGGCCAGTTCGGCGCCGTCACGCATCAGTTCGGTGGAGACGGAGAACGGCGAGCAGGGGGCGACCGCCACCTGGGTCATGGCGTCGAAGGAGGCGTCGTGGTGCTTCTTGACGGTCTCCTCGGTGGCGGCGAGCGCGCCTTCCAGCGTCTCGACGGCGAAGTCCGGCGGCAGGCCGCCGTCCTTCTCGCTGCGGTCCATCGAGCCGCGGGCCAGCGTGAACCGTACGCCCATCTCGGCGGCGGCGCGGATGATCGAGCCGGACAGGTCTCCGGAGCCCCGCGGGAAGACGTAGTGGTGGTCCATTGCGGTGGTGACACCGCCGCGGGCCATCATGGCGAGCGAGCCCTGCGCGGCCGCGTACGTCATGGCCTCGTCGATGCGCGCCCAGGTCGGGTAGAGCGCGACCAGCCAGTTGAACAGGTTGTGGTCGGTGGCCAGGCCCCGGGTGATCCACTGGTAGAAGTGGTGGTGGGTGTTGACCAGACCCGGTGTGGCCAGGTGGCCGCTCGCGTCGATCCGGCGCACCACGTTCTCCAGCCCCTCGGGGGCCTTGCCCGCGCCGACCGACTCGATCCGGTTGCCGGCCAGGACGAGGTGTCCGGAGGCGTACTCCGTGTCGCCCGCGTCCACGGTCGCGATCGCGCAGTTCTCGATGACGATGCGCTGGGCTGCCGATGGTGCCATGGTGCTTCCTTGTCTTTCAGTGGCGGACCCGTGGACGGGAGGACCGGGAAGTGTCCACGGGGAGGGCACGGCAGGACCCTAGGAGGATTTGAGTGCCGGGGCCGGTTGGCGCCGGGTGCCGAGATGGTGGAAGAACAGGTTGAGCGAGACGGCGACGAGCGCGCCGGCGCTGATCCCGGAGCCGAGCACGGTCTGCGCCCAGGCCGGGAAGTCCGCGTAGAACGTCGGTGACGCCAGCGGGATGATGCCGGCGCCGAGCGCCACGGCCACCAGGATGATGTTGGAGCTGTCGTCGAGGCCGGCTTCCGAGAGGGTGCGGATGCCGCTGACGGCGATCGAGCCGAAGAGCACGATGCCCGCGCCGCCGAGGACCGGCATGGGGACCAGGGAGACGACCGCGCCGAGCACCGGGAAGGCGCCGAGGACCAGCAGGGTGGCGCCGGCGACGGCGACGACGTAGCGGCTGCGCACCCGGGTGAGGGAGACGACGCCGACGTTCTGGGCGAAGGCGGAGGTGGGGAAGCCGCCGAAGACCGGGCCGAGCAGGGTGGCGAGGCCGTCGGTGCGCAGTCCGCGGGTGATGGTCCGGGCGTCGGCGCGGCGGTCGCAGATCTCGCCGAGGGCGAGCATGCCGGCGCTCGACTCGGTCATCAGCACCAGCATCACGATGCACAGCGACAGGACGGCCGCGGGCTGGAACTCGGGCGCGCCGAAGGCGAACGGGGCGGGCAGCGCGGCGACGGGGGCGGACTTGAGGGCTTGGAAGTCGGCCATGCCGAAGGGGACGGCGGCCAGGGTGCCGATGAGCAGCCCGAACAGCAGGGCGACCTGCTTGACGAAGCCGCGGCCGAAGCGCTGGAAGAGCAGGATCACGATGAGGGTGAAGCCGGCGAGCGCGAGGTGCCTCATGGCGCCGAAGTCGGCGGCGCTCTCGTCGCCGCCCTGGGCCCAGCCGACCGGCACGGGCATCAGGGTGACGCCGATCAGGGTGATCACGACGCCGGTGACCAGGGGCGGGAAGTAGCGCAGCAGCCGTCCGAAGAACGGTCCGACGGCCAGGCAGAAGACGCCGGCGACCATCACCGCGCCGTAGACGGCGGGGAGTTGGCGGCCCGGGTCGTTGGTCTCGGCGATCGCGAGGATCGGGGCGATGCCGGCCGAGGAGGCGGCGTTGACGAAGGGCAGCCGGTTGCCGACGAAGCCCTTGACGCCGATGGTCTGCAGGAGGGTCGCGACGCCCGCGATGAGCAGGCTCGCGGCGATCAGCCGGGTGCGGGCCGCGAGGTCGAGTCCGCAGGCCTGGCCGATGATGAGCGGAGGAGTGACGACGCCCGCGTACATCGCGGCGATGTGCTGGAGCGCGGCGGGGACGAGCCGCGAGGGGTGGAGCTTCTCGTCGACCGGGTGCACGGACGTGACGGCGTCCTCGGTGTGCGCCGGCGGGGTGGGACAGGGGACTTTCGCCGGCCCCTCGGCGGGCTGTGCCATGGTGTTCCCTCCGGTGTGGCGCGCCCCCGGTCCCGGCCGGCGGGACCGGGGGCGCGCGTCCCGCGTCAGAGGTTGGTCATGTCGACCGGGATACGGGCCTCGCAGCCGTCCCGCAGGATGGTGGCCTCGATCAGGCCGTAGGGACGGTCCGCGGCGAAGTACACCTCGTTGTCGTTCTTCAGCCCGAACGGCTCCAGGTCCACGAGGAAGTGGTGCTTGTTCGGGAGGGAGAAGCGGACCTCGTCTATCTCGCTGCGGTTGTTGATGATGCGCGAGCCCATCTGGTACAGCGTCTGCTGGAGCGAGAGGGAGTAGGTCTCGGCGAAGGCCTGGAGCATGTGCTTCTTGACCTGCTCGTAGGACTTCTCCCAGTTCGGCATCTTCTGCTCGTCGTCGGTCCAGTTGAACCGCCAGCGGCCGGAGACCTGGGTCGCCAGGATGCGGTCGTACGCCTCCTGGAGGGTGGTGTACTTGTCCTTGACGTAGCCCCAGAACTCGGAGTTGGTCGAGTTCATCACGACCAGGTCCTTGAGGCCGGAGACGACCTCCCACTTCTCACCGTCGAAGGTGATCTGGGTGACCCGGGTCTCCTGGCCCTTGCGGACGAAGGAGTGCTTGACCTCGTCGGCGCCGATGAACTTGGAGTTGGCGTCGGAGGTCTCGATCCGCTCCCAGGCGTACTCCTCGATACGGATGCGGGCCTGGTGGATCGGCTCCTGCGAGGTGACGAAGTGGCGGGCGAGGTGGATGCCGAACTGCTCGGCGGACTCGATGCCGTACTCCTTGGCGAACGCGAACACCGTGTTCTTGGTGGTGTCGGTGGGGAGCACGTTGGCGTTGGAGCCGGAGTAGTGGACCTCGTCCATGTCACCGGAGAGGGCGACGGAGACGTTCAGGTCCTTGATGTGGTGGGTGGCGCCGTCCCGCGTGATCTTTACGACTCGGTTCTCGGCCTTGCCGTACTGGTTCTGTCCCAGGATCGTGGGCATGTCTGCTAGCTCCCTCGGTAAACGGAGTAGCCGAACGGGTTGAGCAGCAGCGGTACGTGGTAGTGCTCGCCCGGTACGACGGCGAAGGTGATCGCCACCTCGGGGAAGAACACGGACGGACCGCTGTCCCGATTCGCGGGGGCGTCCTGCTGCGCATCGGCTTGCTTCTTCGCGAAACTCTCGAAGTACCGCTCGACGGCGAAGTCGAGCCGTACATGGGTCGTCCCCTCCGGCAGCGCCGGAAGGTCCTTGCACCGGCCGTCGGCGTCGGTCGCGGAGCCGCCGAGCGCCTGCCAGTCCGCGTCTGCGCCCCCGCGGGCGGAGAGGTGGACGGCGACGCCCTCGGCGGGGCGGCCGACGGAGGTGTCCAGGATGTGGGTGGACACGGAGGCGGTGGTGCTGGTGCTCATGGTGTCAGGCGTCCTCTTCGACGAGTCGGGCCAGTCGGATGCGGTTGATCTTCCCCAGCTCGGTGCGGACGATCTCCCGCTCCCGCTCCGGCGTGTTGCCGATCCGCTCCTTCACGGCGTCCCGCATCTGCTCGCCGGTCCGGCCGGTGGCGCAGATCAGGAAGACATGGCCGAACTTCTCCTGGTAGGCCAGGTTCAGTTCCAGCATCTCGGCCTTCAGCTCGTCGGAGGCGCCGGCCATGCCGCGCTGTTCGCGGGCGGAGGTCGGGTCGCCGGGCTTGGGGCGGCCGATCGGGGGGTGCCCGGCCATCGCCTCGTCGAGGTCGTTCGCGGTCAGCTCGGCGGTGGCCGCGTCGCTGGCCGTGTACAGGTCCTCGGGGGTGGCATAGGGTCGGGCGGCGAGCAGTCGCTCCCCCCATGCCGTGGAGGCACACGCCTCGTGGAGTGCGGCGGTGGCCGCGGGCTCCTCCAGGGCGTTGAACCGGGCCAGGCCCGGCGACGTGGAAGTGGAAGTCACGGGAGCCTCCGTGGCCTTGCGGCCTTCGTGCTGAACGGGCTGCGGATAGCTAACGCTCTGCGAAACACCACGTCAACACTTTGTTGAAAATTCGGGGTAACAAAAGCGGGATGACAAAGGCCGCCGCCCCGGAGCCGGGACGGCGGCCTGACACCACCCGCTTCGGGCCCTCTCAGGCCTCCTTCTCGCGGTTGAGGTAGTTGTAGACGGTGAAGCGGCTGACGCCGAGCGCGCCGGCCACCGTCTCCACTCCGTGCCGTACGGCGAAGGCGCCGCGCGCCTCCAGCGCCCGCACGATCTCCTGTTTGGCCTTGCGGTCCAGGTCCGCCAGCGGCTTGCCTCGCTTGCGCTCCATGGCGGCCAGGATGTGGTCGAGGGAGTCCGCCAGCTGCGGCAGGCGCACGGCGAGCACGTCGGCACCCTCCCAGGAGAGCACGACATCGTCCGGTCCCGCCTCGTCGGGCGGCAGCATCTCGCCGCCCATGGCGTCGATGAGCGGCTTCACCGCCGCGATGAAGGGCTCGTCGCCGGACCCGGTCACCGCTCGCCCTCCCCCACCACGTTGACCTGGAGCGAGACCCGGGTGGCACCGGCCTCCAGGGCCTTGCGCAGCAGGGCGTCAACGGCGGTGAGGACCTGGTCCGCGCCGCCCTCGGCGGTGTTGCCGAACGGGCCGACGTCCACCTCGTCCAGCTCGGCGGCCTCGATGACCTCACGCGCCACCAGCGCGTGCGCGGGCGCCTCGTCGAGATCGAAGGGCTCGGTTGTGAATTCCACTCGCAGTCGCACGCGCTCAACCTAACGCGCGGTGCGCCCTTTCGGGCGGCCGTCACCGGTTCGGCTCTTGACAGCCCTCCCCGACGGCATGCAGTCTTCCCCATGTCTTCCGGTAAGCAGAAATGAACTTCCGCGATACGAAATAGATCGCGGAGGAGCCAATCAGGAAGGAGCGCGACCCTGATGGGATTCGCAGACCAGCGCTTCAACGTCAACCTGTCGATCCTCTTCACGGAACTCCCGCTCCTGGAGCGCCCCGCGGCCGCCGCCGCGGCCGGCTTCACCGCGGTCGAGCTGTGGTGGCCCTGGATCGACACCCCCACCCCCGAGCAGTCCGAGCTCGACGCCCTGAAGCGGGCGATCGAGGACGCGGGCGTCCAGCTCACCGGCCTGAACTTCTACGCCGGACAGCTCCCGGGCCCCGACCGCGGCGCCCTGTCGGTGCCGGGCGAGGAGTCGGACCGGTTCCGTGCCAACATCGACGTCGCCGCCGGCTTCGCCGCCTCCCTCGGCTGCAAGGCGCTCAACGCGCTCTACGGCAACCGCGTGGCGGGCGTCGACCCGGCCGAGCAGGACGCGCTGGCGCTGGAGAACCTGACCCTCGCGGCCCGGGCCGCCGACCGGATCGGCGCGATCCTGCTGATCGAGGCGCTGAACCAGCCGGAGTCGCCGCTGTACCCGCTGGTGAGCGCGCCCGCCGCGGTCGGGATCGTCGACAAGGTCAACGAGGCGACGGGACTGGGCAACGCCACGTTCCTGATGGACCTCTACCACCTGTCGATGAACGGCGAGGACCTGCCGTCGGTGATCGAGCGGTACGCCGCCGGGACCGGCCATGTGCAGATCGCCGACAACCCCGGCCGAGGCGCCCCCGGCACCGGCACCCTGCCGCTGGAGGACCTGCTCGACCAGCTGAGGAAGGCCGGTTACGACGGCTGGGTCGGCCTGGAGTACAAGCCCGGCGACCGCCCGAGCGCCGAGGCCTTCGACTGGCTGCCGGCCGAGGCCCGCGCCGCCCGCTGACCATCCCCGTTTTTGAGAAAGGCCCCGCCATGAGCACGCTTCCCAAGATCGCCTGGATCGGCCTCGGCATCATGGGCTCCCCCATGTCCGAGAACCTGATCAAGGCGGGTTACGACGTCACCGGCTTCACCCTGGAGCAGGAGAAGCTGGACCGTCTGGCCGCCGCCGGCGGCACCGCGGCCGCGTCGATCGCCGAGGCGGTCCGCGACGCCGATGTGATCATCACGATGGTGCCGGCCTCCCCGCAGGTCGAGGCCATCGCCTACGGCCCCGACGGCATCCTGGAGAACGCCCGGTCCGGCGCGCTGCTGATCGACATGTCCTCGATCACCCCGCAGACCTCCGTCGACCTGGCCGCCGCCGCCAAGGACAAGGGCATCCGCGTCCTGGACGCCCCCGTCTCGGGCGGCGAGGCCGGCGCGATCGAGGCCGTGCTGTCCATCATGGTCGGCGGCGAGCAGGCGGACTTCGACCAGGCCAAGCCGGTCTTCGACGCGCTCGGCAAGACCATCGTGCTGTGCGGTCCGCACGGCTCGGGCCAGACGGTGAAGGCCGCCAACCAGCTCATCGTCGCGGTGAACATCCAGGCGTGCGCCGAGGCCGTGGTCTTCCTGGAGAAGTCGGGCGTGGACCTGGCGGCCGCGCTGGACGTCCTCAACGGCGGTCTCGCCGGCTCGACCGTGCTGACCCGTAAGAAGGACAACTTCCTGAACCGCGACTTCAAGCCAGGCTTCCGCATCGACCTGCACCACAAGGACATGGGCATCGTGACCGACGCCGCCCGCAACGTCGGCGCCGCCCTGCCGGTCGGCTCCACCGTGGCCCAGCTGGTCGCCTCGCTGCGCGCCCAGGGCGACGGCGGCCTGGACCACTCGGCCCTGCTGCGTGCCGTCGAGCGCCTCTCCGGCGCCCAGGTCTGATCCGGACCTCACCCAGACCTCCGGGCGGCGTCGCCGCTGACACCTGTCCTGTCGCGCCCAGGCGGTGGCGCCGCTCGGATTCCACTTCAACAAAGTGTTGACGTCCAGATCGCCCCAAATCTAGGCTCCGCACAGCGGAAGCTCCACAAAGCGGAAGACCATTTCCACAGACTTCCGCTGCCCCCTCGTACGGAAGGTCCACGATGTCGAAGCGCGTGCTCACCACCGAGTCCGGCGCCCCGGTCGCCGACAATCAGAACTCCGCCTCCGCCGGCGCCGGCGGCCCCCTCCTCCTCCAGGACCAGCACCTCCTGGAGAAGCTGGCGCGCTTCAACCGCGAGCGCATCCCGGAGCGTGTGGTGCACGCCCGTGGCTCCGGTGCCTACGGCTACTTCGAGGTGACGGACGACGTCACCGGCTTCACGTACGCCGACTTCCTGAGCGCCGTGGGCAGGCGCACCGAGGTGTTCGTGCGCTTCTCCACCGTGGCCGACTCGCTCGGCGGTGCGGACGCGGTCCGCGACCCGCGCGGCTTCGCGGTCAAGTTCTACACGGAGGAGGGCAACTACGACCTCGTCGGGAACAACACCCCGGTCTTCTTCATCAAGGACCCGATCAAGTTCCCCGACTTCATCCACTCGCAGAAGCGTGACCCGTTCACCGGCAAGCAGGAGCCGGACAACGTCTGGGACTTCTGGGCGCACGCTCCCGAGGCCACGCACCAGGTGACCTGGCTGATGGGCGACCGCGGCATCCCGGCGTCGTACCGCCACATGAACGGCTACGGCTCGCACACCTACCAGTGGACGAACGAGCAGGGCGAGGCCTTCTTCGTCAAGTACCACTTCAAGACGAACCAGGGCATTCGCAGCCTCTCCACCGAGCAGGCGCAGGAGGTCGTCGGCAAGGACGCCAACTCCCACCAGACCGACCTGCTCCAGGCGATCGAGCGCGGGGTGAACCCGTCCTGGACGCTGTACGTGCAGATCATGCCGGCGGCCGAGGCGGCGGACTACCGCTTCAACCCGTTCGACCTCACCAAGGTGTGGCCGCACAAGGACTACCCGCTCCAGCGCGTGGGCCGCCTGGTCCTCGACCGCAACCCGGACAACGTCTTCGCCGAGGTCGAGCAGGCCGCCTTCTCCCCCAACAACTTCGTGCCCGGCATCGGCCCCTCCCCGGACAAGATGCTCCAGGGCCGGCTGTTCGCCTACGCCGACGCGCACCGCTACCGCCTGGGCGTCAACCACACCCAGCTCGCGGTCAACGCCCCGAAGGCGACCGTGGCGAGCAACTACGGCCGCGACGGCCTGATGGCGTCCAACTCCCAGGGCCGGTACGCCAAGAACTACGAGCCCAACTCGTACGACGGCCCGGTCGAGACCGGCCGCCCGCTGTCCGCCCCGCTCGCCGTGTCCGGCTGGACCGGCAACCACGAGGCGCCGCAGCACACCAAGGACGACGACTTCTTCCAGGCGGGCGAGCTGTACCGCCTGATGAGCGAGGACGAGAAGTCCCGTCTCGTCGCCAACATCGCCGGCGGCCTGTCGCAGGTCTCCCGCGACGACGTGATCGAGAAGAACCTGGCCCACTTCCACGCCGCCGACCCGGAGTACGGCAAGCGCGTGGAGGAGGCGGTCCGCGCCCTGCGCGAGGACTGAACTCCCTGACCGCGTCCGCCCAGGGGACGACCCGGATGAGGGGTGGTCGCCCCGGCGGGCGGGCGCGGGCAGGGTGAGGACCGCGGCGGCCTGCGAGCCAGTGCGGTGGTGAAGGACGCGTGTCCCCCTTCTCGACCTGAGGGAAGGGCGGCACGGCTCCGTCGCAGCCGCCGCGGTCCCGGCAATCGGTACACCCCGGACGAGCGCCGGGTGCGGACGGTCCCGCACCCGGCGCTTTCCCGTGCCCGCCGGGGTGCGGATCCGTCCGGACCGCAGCAGCCTGAAGGCATGGCACCTCCAACGCAGCATCCGCATGTCGTGGTCCACTCCCCCGCCCTGGACGGCTCCCGGCGGGTCACCGAGGGCGACCAGACGCTGGGGATCGCCTCGCACGCCGACGACGTCGGCGAGATCCTGCGGCTGGCCGATCTGTACGTCACCGACGTCGCGGAAAGCGATCTCATCGAATGGCAGGGCGGCGGCCCGGACGACTGGCCGGGCCTGTCCGAGCATCACGACGCCTGAACGCACCTACGCCACCGGTCGTAGACCCGCTACGGCACCCTCAAATCAACCTCTGAACCCGTCCCCGAGGGGCGCGCCCCGCCCCCGGGGACGGGCACGATAGCCCTCGTGCCGGGGCCCGCCGACACGGGGGCGGCGGGCCCCGGCACGTTTCGGACGAGGCGGCGCGTCGCCGGCCGGGTACGCGGAAGGGCGGCCCACCGGGTGGTGGGCCGCCCTTCGCGAAGGTGCGGGTCAGGCCTTGAACGTCCTGACCGAGGTCGGGGCGTGACCCGGCTCGGTCGCGATCTCCTCGAACTCCACGACATTGCCGATGTCGTTGGTGGTGGACATCGAGATGTTGGTGACCCGCTCCAGGATCGCCTCGACCACCACCGGCACCCGGTACTCGGCGGCCAGCTTCTTGGCCTGCTCGAAGGCGGCGCCCAGCTCGCTCGGGTCGGTCACCCGGATCGCCTTGCAGCCCAGGCCCTCGGCGACCTTGACGTGGTCCACGCCGTAGACGCCCAGCTCGGGCGCGTTGATGTTCTCGAACTCCAGCTTGACCTGGAAGTCGATGTCGAACGCCCGCTGCGCCTGGCGGATCAGGCCGAGGTAGGCGTTGTTGACCAGGACGTGCACGTACGGGATCTTGTGCTGCGCCCCGACCGCCAGTTCCTCGATCATGAACTGGAAGTCGTAGTCGCCGGAGAGGGCGACGACGGGCGCCTCCGGGTCGGCCTTGGCGACGCCGAGCGCGGCCGGGACGGTCCAGCCGAGCGGGCCCGCCTGGCCGCAGTTGATCCAGTGCCGCGGCCGGTAGACGTGCAGCATCTGGGCGCCGGCGATCTGCGAGAGGCCGATGGTGGAGACGTACCGGGTCTCCGGGCCGAAGGCCTTGTTCATCTCCTCGTAGACGCGCTGCGGCTTGATCGGGATGTCGTCGAAGTGGGTGCGGCGCAGCAGGGTCGCCTTCCGCTCCTGCGCGGCGGCGGCCCAGGCGGAGCGGTCGGGCAGCCTGCCGGCCGCCTTCAGCTCCTTGGCCACCTCGACGAAGAGCTCCAGCGCGGCCTTGGCGTCGGAGGCGATGCCGTAGTCCGGGGCGAAGATCTTGCCGATCTGGGTGGGCTCGACGTCGACGTGCACGAACTTCCGTCCGGCAGTGTAGACGTCCAGCTTGCCGGTGTGGCGGTTGGCCCAGCGGTTGCCGATACCGAGGACGAAGTCGGACTCCAGGAAGGTGGCGTTGCCGTAGCGGTGCGAGGTCTGCAGGCCCACCATGCCGGCGTTCAGCTCGTGGTCGTCGGGCAGCACGCCCCAGCCCATCAGGGTCGGGACGACCGGGGTGCCGGTCAGTTCGGCGAACTCCACGAGCAGTTCGGCCGCGTCGGCGTTGATGACACCGCCGCCGGCGACGATCAGCGGGCGCTCGGCGGCGTTGAGCATGCCGATCGCCTTCTCGATCTGGGCGCGGCTGGCGGCCGGCTTGTAGACCGGCAGCGGCTCGTAGGTCTCCGGGTCGAACTCGATCTCGGTGAGCTGGACGTCGATCGGCAGGTCGATCAGGACCGGGCCGGGACGGCCGGAGCGCATCAGGTGGAAGGCCTGCTGGAAGACGCCGGGGACCTGCGCGGCCTCCAGCACGGTGACCGCCATCTTGGTCACCGGCTTGGCGATGGAGGCGATGTCGACGGCCTGGAAGTCCTCTTTGTGGATCACCGCGGTCGGGGCCTGTCCGGTGATGCACAGGATCGGGATGGAGTCGCCGATCGCCGAGTACAGGCCGGTGATCATGTCGGTGCCGGCCGGGCCGGAGGTGCCGATGCACACGCCGATGTTGCCGGCGTGGGTGCGGGTGTAGCCCTCGGCCATGTGGGAGGCGCCCTCGACATGGCGGGCGAGGGTGTGGTTGACGCCGCCGGAGGCCTTGAGCGCCGCGTAGAAGGGGTTGATCGCCGCGCCGGGCACACCGAACGCATCGGTGACGCCCTCGCGCTTGAGGATCTCGACTGCCGCGCGGGCAGCGGTCATACGAGCCATGGGAACTCCTGCTTCGGCTGTCGGTACGGCTCCCGTCGCGCCCCGCGGTGAGCTCGTCTTCCGCATGTTTTCCACATAGCGGAAATCAACTTCTGTTATCTGGAAGAAATGTAGGTGGGGTGAGGGGTCACGTCAAGAGACGACCGAGGCGCGGGACGGCCACCCGCCGAAGTCCGGGACAAGGAGGCTCCCGCCGGAGGACGATGGACGGCATGTCCGAGAGCGTGCCGGTGCGCTGTCCGGCCTGCCGGCGCGCCCATCTGTTCGCCGCGCCGTCCTACCCCTGCGCGTGCGGCGCGCCCGTCGCCCCGCCCCTCGACCGGCAGGCCCCGGTGACGGCCGTCGCCCACCGCGCCTGGGACGAGGAGTGGGTCACCGTCCGCTGCGCCGCCTGCGACCGCCCGGCCCAGTGGCCGCGCCCGGAACTGGGCTGCCCGTGCGGCGCCGTACTGCGGATACCCATGGCGGGGTCCGCCCCGGCCCCGGCCGCCCCCGGCCCCGCGCCCGCGCCCGCGCGCCCCGCCTTCCAGCCGGTGACCATCCGCACCGCCCGGGACGCGGTCACCACCGCCGCGCTCTATCTGCGCTGGCTGGGCCACGGGGACGTGCGGCGCGCCGACCGGCGTCCGCCCTCCGGGATCGGGCTCGCCGCCCGCGGTCTGCTGGCCCAGGTGGACCCCACCGTGCGGCCGGCGTCGGTGCGGGACGTGGAGTGCCTGTGGCTGACCGCCACGGCGGACTCCGCGGCCTGCGTCTACTTCTCCCTCGCCGGGTACACCGACGAGGCGCGCGCCCGCGCCGACGCGCTGGGCGTGCCGCTGTTCGTGCTCGACCTGACGGGCACCCCGCAGCCGGTCAACGGCCACGCCGACGCGCTCGCCGCCTGACGCACCGCACACAGGACGGCGCCGGCCCCCGCGGATGCGGGAGCCGGCGCCGCCGTCTGCCGGTGTTACGGGTTGACGCAGGTGATCGAGCCGACCGGCAGGTTGTTCCCGGTCGAGGTGGCCGTGAAGCCGAACGTCACACTGCCGTCCGGCGCGATGGTGCGGTTGTAGTCGGTGTTCTTGACCGTGACCGTGCCGTCGGTGCCGGTACTCAGGATGCCGTTCCACGCCTGCGTGATCTTGGTTCCGGCGCCGGGCTGCCAGCGCACCGCCCAGCCGTCACGCGCGGCGGTGTTGTGGTTCATCACCTGGACGGAACCCTGGAAGCCGCCGCCCCAGTAGTTCGTCACCGAGTAGACGGCCATGCACCCGGAGTGCGGGTCGGTGGGCGTCGGGGTCGGCGTCGGGGTGGGCGTGGGGGTCGGCGTCGGGGTCGGGGTCGGCGTGGGCGTGCCGCCCGAACCGCGGATGCCGGTCACCTCTCCGTTGCCGCCGTCGAAGACGATGTCGGAGCAGGAGAAGAAGTTCTCCTGGCTGTCCGAGCGCACCCACTGGATGAACATCATCGCGTTGCCCGAGCGGCCCGAGGGCAGCTTCAGGTCCCAGTAGTAGTGGCCGGAGTCCGAACCCACCGAACCGGACTGCGGCGGGTTGGTCACCGTCTGGACCAGCTCCAGGTCGCCCCAGCCCAGCGGGGACGTGGGCGAGTAGCCGGGCTTGGAGATGTACACCCGGAAGCTGCCCGGGTGCGCGGCCCAGTTGCTGTGCTTGATCTGGATCGTCGCCCCGGAGGTGAGGTGCGTGCGGGGCCAGTCGGCGCGGGCCGCGTTGTAGCCGGTGAAGTTGTACGGCGAGCGGTCGCCCGCGCTGCACAGCTTGCCGTCCGGCACATAGCCGGCACCGCGTCCGCCCGCGTTGGAGTCGAGCACGGCGAACCAGTTGTACAGGGCCGTCGAGCCGCTCTCGGCGAGCGCCGCCTTGCAGGCGGGGTTCGTCGGGTCCAGCGAGCCGGTGGATGTCTTGGCGTCCAGCCAGCAGAGGTAGGTCCGCGAGCCGGGCGTCATCGTCACACCGTGCGCCTGCGCGCTGCCCTGGCCGATCAGGGCCAGGCCGAGCCCGCTGAGCAGGGTGGCCAGCACCGCCAGTAACGACAGTGATCGTCTGGTGCGTGGAGCACTTCGTGCCATGGTGTCTCCTGTGATGGGTGGGGTGTTGTCGCTCTCCTCGGTGGTTCCGGGCCGGTCAGGCGGGCGGAGTGCCCCAGGCCCGCTCGGCGGCCAGGTAGGCGGGGATCTTCGGTGCGTCCGTGTACGAGGTGGCGGTGGAGCGGCTGTAGTCGCCGGCCTCGTCGAACGCGGACCAGTCGGACTTGGCCATCCGCAGCTGGATGTCGCCGGTGTCCTTGCCGGCGGCCAGCGTGCCGGCGGAGAAGCCGACCTCCAGGTAGGCGTCCGCTCCGGCCACCGGCGTGCTCAGCGCGACCACGCGGAGCCTGACGTTCCCGCAGCCGACGGCGGCGTAGTCGCAGAAGGCGTTCACGGTGGACGAGCCGCCGTCGCGGGTGAAGTAGTAGCGGGCCGTGACCTTGGTCAGGTCCACCGACGCGGTGCCGGTGTTGACGATCCGCAGTCCGGGCCGGATGGCGTTGTCCGTGGCCGAGGCGTCGTTGTTCTTGTAGGTGACCTTCAGGCCGCCGACCGGGTCCGGTCCGCCGCCGCCCGCCTCGGTGGTGACGCTCAGCGCGGTGGAGGCCGCGGAGACGTTCCCGGCGGCGTCCCGGGCGCGCACGGTGTACGAGTACGCCGTCGAAGCGGTCAGCCCGCTGTCGGTGTACGCGGTGGCGGTGACCGGTGAGGCGTTCACCTTGGTGCCGTTGCGGTACACGTCGTAGCCGGTGACGCCGACGTTGTCGGTGGCGGCCGTCCAGGACAGGGTGACGCTGGTCGCGGTCTTCGCGGTGGACGTCAGCGCGTTCGGCACGGTCGGGGCGGTGGTGTCGGTCGGGTCCGGGTCGCCGCCGCCGTCACCGGGCACGGCCGGGTGGGCGTTGCGGACCAGCATGGTGAACTGGTCGTGGAACCAGTGCCCGGCGAGCGGGGCGCCGGGCAGCGCGCCCGTCTTGCTGCCGCCCGCGTTGGGCGCCGAGTACGTCGGGTCGCACATCGGGTCCAGACGCTTGCCCTCGTCGTTGGGGATCTCGGTGCTCGATCCGTCCGACTCCCCCGGCGGCTTCACCCACAGGAAGGCGTCGAGGTGGGAGTCGGGGAAGCCGGAGGGCGCGGCCTGCGGCGGGCGGCCCAGTCCGGCGCCGCTGGTGTTGCACCACAGGCCGCGGTGGACGCGGCGGTCCACCTTCGACTCGCTGACGTAGGTGTCGAGGGTGGTGCTGGTGCTCTCGGCGGTCGGGCGGGCGGAGCCGCCCCAGCCGTTGCGGGAGGTGTCGACCAGCATGCCGGTGGAGGCGGGCCAGCCCGCCGCGACCAGGGCGCGGTAGGTGTTCCTGGTGAAGTCCGACTCGTCGAAGTTCGGGTTCCACTCGTAGTACTTGCCCGACTTGATCATGTTCCCGCCGACCGTCTTGTTCGGGTCGGGCAGGAACGGCTCCTCCAGCGGCGTGTAGTTGGAGACGTTGGTGACCAGGCCGTCGACGCTGCTCAGCCCGGCACGGGTGCCCTTGGCGACGTCCGTGTAGAGCTGGACGGTCTGGGAGAGGTTGGTGTCCCAGCCGAGCCAGCCGGAGTGGGCGAAGTCGAGGTAGGTGTAGACGTTGGGGACGGCGTGCAGCTGGTCGAGGGCGTACTGGACCGCCTTGGCATAGATCCCGCTGCTCTTGGCCTGGGCGCACTCCGGGTCGGCGGTGTTGGTCACCAGGTTCGGCAGCCCGTCCGGCTCGATGACGGTGGTGATCCGGATGTCCTGGTACTTCGGGTTCTTGAAGACGGCCGCGATGGCGTCGATGTACTCGGTCTTGTAGCGCTGCAACCCGGCCTCGGTGAGCGGCAGTTCGCCGTTGGAGGCGAGCGCGGCGCAGTCCCGGCCCGGCAGGTCGTAGACCACGAAGGTGGCGGTGATCGGCTGGCCGGGCTTCTTCTGGGCCAGCGCCAGGTCGAGATGGTCGGCGAGGCTCTTGCGGCCGGCGTTGACTGCACCGCCGTGGATGGCGGCGATCCGGTCCAGCCAGACGGCCGTCGGATAGCTCTTGACCTGCTCCATCTTCGCCTTGAGGGCGGCGTCGGAGGTCAGTGCGATGGAGCCCTGGACGCGCTCGGCGTAGTCGGGGTTGACGTACGCGGTGGCACCGGCGAACGGGTTGTCCACATGGGCCTCGGCGGCGGACGCCTCGGGCGCGGACAGCTGCGCCGCCGCCCCCAGCAGGAGCGTGCTCAGCGCCGTGGCCAGCGCTGCCGTCCGCTTGCGGTACGGCCTGCGCAGGCGGGCGCCCGTCCGTCTGGTCCGGTCTGTCATGTCTCTCCTCGGGTGGGAGGTGCGGGGTGACGGGTGTGGGGACATCCGTGATCGACCGTGGGGAGAACGGGGGTGCGGTCAGGTGGCGGTGCAGCGCGGGGCGGGGGTGCCCGCGGTGCCGTTCGCGGTGTAGCCGAACGAGGTGCCCGCCGCGGCGGCCAGGGAGCCGTTGGAGGCGGTGTTGCGGACGGTGATCCGGCCGCCCGCGACCGTGTGGGTGCCGTTCCAGAGGCTGGTGATCGTGGCGCCGCCCAGCTCCCAGTCGACGCTCCAGCCGGTGATCGGGCCGGTGCCGGTGTTCTTGACGGTGATCTCCGCCTGGTGGCCGCCCGGCCAGGAGTTGACGAGCTTGAAGGTGGCGGTGCAGGCCTTCGCGGGGGTCGGCTCCGGGGTGGGATCCGGGTCGGGGTCCGGGTCCGGGTCCGGTGTGGTGCCGTAGGTCAGGCCGTACCCGTAGGGGAAGAGCGGGCTCTTGCCGTCGCCGTCGTTGACCGGCTGCTGAGAGGCGCTCCGCATCCAGCTCACCGGCAGCTTGCCGGTCGGGGCGTAGGCGCCGAACAGCACGTCCGCGACGCCGCCGCCCTCGGTGCCGGGCAGCCAGGCGGCCAGCAGCGCCTTCCAGTCCGGGAGCTGCGCGGCGATGTCGAGGGGCCGGCCGGAGACCAGGACCACGACGACGGGCACACCGCTCGCCTTCAGCCGGGCCAGGGTCTGAAGATCCTCCTGGTCCAGGCCCATGCCGGCGGGCCGGTCGCCGCGCATCTCGGCGTACGGGGTCTCGCCGACGACGG
Source organism: Streptomyces sp. NPDC001532 (assembly GCF_040298625.1). NCBI lineage: Bacteria > Bacillati > Actinomycetota > Actinomycetes > Kitasatosporales > Streptomycetaceae > Streptomyces > Streptomyces sp. NPDC001532. The sequence continues at coordinate 39,239 of NZ_JBEPAL010000014.1, read as the reverse complement.
CCACGGCGGCCGTGTAGCTGCCGTCGATGCCGTTGCCGTAGCGGTCGTAGGTGACGCGGGAGGGGTCGGTGACGGTGGCGCGGATGCCCTGGAGGACGGTGGTGCCCTCGGTGACGGCGCCGCTGCGGCCCTGCCAGCCCACGGTCCAGCCGCCGCTCTGGTTGCCGATGTCGTCGGCGGACTTCCCGGCGACGAACAGCTTGCCGTTCCTCGCCAGCGGCAGCACCCCGCCCTCGTTCTTCAGCAGCACCTGCGAGGCCCGCACCGCCTCCCGGGCGAGGGCCCGGTGGGCGGCCGATCCGACCGTGGTGGTGTACGAGCGGTCGGTCAGCGGGCGTTCGAAGAGGCCGAGCTGGAACTTCTTGGTGAGGATGCGGCGGTTGGCGTCGTCGATCCGGGCGAGCGGGACGCGGCCCGCGGTGACCTCGCCGCGCAGCAGGGCCAGGAACTTCTTGTAGTCGTGCGGGACCATCACCATGTCGACGCCCGCGTTGACGGCGGTGGCGATCTCGGCGCCGGTGAAGCCGGTCTGCCCGTCGAGCTGGTCGACGGCGGCCCAGTCCGAGACGACGAAGCCGCTGAAGCCCAGCTCGCCCTTGAGGACGTCGGTGACCAGGTACTTGTGGGCGTGCGAGCGCACCCCGTTCCAGCTGCTGTAGGAGAGCATCACCGAGCCCACGCCGCGCCGGACCGCCTCCTTGAAGGGCGGCAGGTGGATCGCGCGCAGCTCGGTCTCGGACAGCTCCGTGTTGCCCTGGTCGACGCCGCCGGTGGTGCCGCCGTCGCCGATGTAGTGCTTGGCGGTGGCGAGCACGGAGGCCGGGTCGCCGCCCAGGCCGGCGCCCTGGAGGCCGGTGATGAACGAGGTCATGGCGGTGGGCAGTTCGGGCGTCTCGCCGAACGACTCGTAGGTGCGGCCCCACCGGTCGTTGCGGGCCACGCAGAGACAGGGCGCGAACGACCAGTCGATGCCGGTCCCCGCGACCTCCTCGGCGACCGCGCGTCCGACGCGCTGCACCAGGGCGGGGTCGCGGGTGGCGCCCAGGCCGATGTTGTGCGGGAAGAGCGTGGCGCCGCGCACCGCGTTGTGGCCGTGGACGGCGTCGATGCCGTAGATCAGCGGAATGGCGAGCGGGGTGCCGAGGGCCGTGCGCTGGAGGGAGTCGTAGGTGTCGGCCCAGGTCTGGGCGTTGTTGGGGCTGACCGTGGAGTCGCCGCCGGAGAGCACCGACCCGATCCGGTAGGTGGCGAGGTCGGACTGCGGGACCAGCGCGTCCTTCTCGATCTGGGTCATCTGGCCGAGCTTGTCGTCGAGCGACATCCGGCCGAGCAGGTCGTCGACCCGCTGCGGGACCGGCACCGAGGGGTCCTGGTACGGCAGGACGGCGGCGGTCGCGGTGTCGCGGTCGGGCGGGGCGGCGGCGGTCAGGCCGGTCACCGCGAGCGCCGCGGCGCACAGGGCCGCGACGAACGCGGGCCGGCGGACGGAGGCCGCGGGGCGGGGAGCGGGGCGGGGGGCGGGAGGTGCTTGGCGGGGAGCCGGGGGTGCGGGACGCGAGCTCATGGCGGGCCTTTCCGGGTGCGGGCCGGAGGGGCGGGGTTGGAGCGCTCCGGGGGCCGCCCTTTCGGCGCAGGACGGGCCCCGGAGCGGTACGGTGCGCCGCGGGTCAGGCGACGGAGCAGGCCGTGCCGTTCAGGGTGAAGCCGGCCGGCTTGGCGAAGGTGCCGCTGTAGGTGCCCTGGAAGCCGAAGGACTGGCTCGCGCCGGCCGCGATGTTCGCGTTGTGCGACACACCGCTCGCCGTGACCGCGCCCGTCGAGCCGGACAGGGTGGCGTTCCAGGAGTTGGTGACGCGCTGCCCGGACGGCAGGGTGAAGCCGAGCTTCCAGTTGTCGACGGCGGTGGAGCCGGTGTTCTTCACCGTCACCTCGGCGGTGAAACCGCCCTGCCAGACGTTGGTGGCGTAGGTGACCTGGCAGGCCGCCGCCGGGGTGCCCGGGTCGCCGGGGCCGCCCGGGTCGGTGCCGCCGAGGTTCACCGCGGAGGAGAAGGAGTTCACCGCGAGCCCGGCGCCGTTCTGCCACGGTTCGAACCCGGCCTGGACGCTCGTCAGGTACCAGTTGCTCTGCGCCATGCCGCGGGCGACGGTCTGGTCGACGAAGTCCATCACGTCGAAGCTCCAGCTGCTGATCGCCGACGGCGCGACGAAGGAGATCACGTCGTTGGAGCCGTTGCTGCCGGTCCACACCTGCCAGGTGCGGCCGCCGACGGTGGCGGTGCCGACCTGGGAGCCGATCGGCTGGATGGAGCCCACCCGGTTGAACCAGATCATGATCTCGGTGCGGTTGACGCCGTCGGTGCGGGGCGTCGGGTCCAGCCAGATGTCGTACGAGGCGTTGTAGACGGCGTTCGAGACATAGCCGTACGAGATGCTGCTGGGCGCGCTGGAGATGGAGCTGACCTGCGCGGGGAGGTTGGCGCCCGGCGAACAGTTGGTGTAGTGGCAGCCGTTGAAGACCGAGGGGTACGACTTCGGGGCGCCGTTGGTGGGCACCGAGCCGTCGGCCTGGCTGAGCCGGAAGCCGGTGTCGGTGGCGGTGACGCACTGGGTGGCGCTGGTGCCCCAGCGGTTGTTCTGGACGACGTAGCGGCCCTGGATCACGGTCGAGCCGAACTGCTCGCAGATCGTGGTGTCGGCCTGGGCCGGTGCGCCGACGGCGACGAGCGCCGCCAGGGTGGCGAGTGCGGTGAGCAGCGCGCCGAACACGGCGCGGACGGTGCGGAGGCGGTGCGGTGACGATCGCATGCGGGGGCCTCTCTGCGAGGGTTGCGGATTCGACAGGGGTGCCGTGCTGGTCACGGGAGCGCTCCCGTCTCCCCACTGATGGGAGCGCTCCCACCCCACCGGTTTCGGACGCGACTGTAGGAGCCGTCCATGTCCCTGACAACCCCGTGCGCAGCAATCCGTCGAATCGATTTCGAAGACGCAGGTCAGCGAGAGGGCGGTCGGCCTGTTCGATCAACCAACCGACCGCCACTGGGAGTTGGGAGCGCTCCCGAAAATTTCGCTGACGGTTCGTCAGGTGCAGGTGCGGCCGTTGAGCGTGAAGGCCGCGGGCGCGGCGGCGGGGGTGCCGCTCGCCTGGAAGCCGAAGCTGGTGCCGCCGCCCGCCGGGAGGGCCGCGTTGTGTCCCGCGTTCACGGCGGTGACGGCGGCTCCCGACTGGGTGACCGTGGCGTTCCAGGCGTTGGTCACCTTCTCGTTCCCCGCGAAGGAGAAGCCGAGCTTCCAGCCGTTCACCGCGGTCGTCCCGGTGTTGCGCACCTTCACCTCGGCGGTGAACCCGCCGTTCCACGAGGACCCGACCGTGTAGGTGACCGCGCAGCCCTCGGCCGGCGTGGGCGTCGGGGTCGGCGTGGGGGTGGGTGTCGGGGTCGGGGTCGGTGTGGGGGTCGGGTCCGGTCCGGGGGTGCCGCCGTCCGGCGGGCTGCCCCACTGCCGGTCCGCGCCCTCCAGCAGGACGATGTTCGGCGCGTCCACCGGGGTGCTGCCCGGTGTGGTCGCGATCCGCTGGTACGACCAGTCGTTGCCGGGGTTCCAGGCGCCGGACGAGCCGATCCGGAACTGCACCTCCTTGCGGTAGGCGGACTGGCCGGCGGGCGCGATCACGGTGTCCGAGCAGTCCACGGTGACGTAGTGGACGTCACCCGCGTACCGGGTGGGGCCGGAGACCGGTCCGCACTGGTTGTAGTTGGTGCTGACGGTGATCTGGCTCGGCTGGACGCCGGGTTCGAGGGTGAAGTAGTAGCGCAGCGAGCTGTCGGTGAGGGCGCGGGCGGGCCAGGCGGACTTGTTGACCAGATACGCCTTGATCTCGGTGAAGTTGGCGCCGGTGGCGTTCACCGAGGCCTGTACGGACATCTCCGGGCCGTCGGGGGTCTCCGGCGCGGGGAAGCCGGTCAGGGGGGCGCCGCCGTACTCGCCGTACAGGCGGGCCAGGGCGCCGGTGAAGGCGGCGTTGTAGTCGGTGGCGACCTCGTTGTTGACGTAGTTCTGCCGGTCGTCGGTGTAGGCGTCGTCGGCCGCGCTCGGGCCGCCGACGAGGGCGCCGTGCAGGGTGTGGCGGCTGTCGGCGGGACTGGTGATCTGGTCGGTCCAGGAGCCGTGGGCGGTGCGGTGGTGGGGTTTGGTGGGCGGGTTGGCGCCGAAGCCCACGACATAGCTGGAGTCGCGCGGGTTGTCGCCGAGCGCGTAGTCGATCTGGCGGACGGCGAAGTCGTGGTAGCGCGCCTTGCGGGTCGGGTCACCGGTCAGCCAGTCCGAGTAGACCAGGGCGGCGAAGGCGGTGTTGGCGGCGTAGCGCAGGGAGCCCCAGCTGTCGAGGACGGCCTGGCCGCCGGGCGAGTAGCGCACCCGGCTGCCGTTCACGCCGACGGTCCACCAGTCCAGCCAGCGGTTGGTGTCGTCGATGTACTTCTGCTTGCCGGTGAGCTGGGCGAGCAGGACGTAGGCGCCGTAGGAGCTGTCGTCCCAGGAGAGGGTCCAGCGGTAGGAGCGGGTGGTGGACTGGGGCTCGGTGGAGAGGTTGTCGTAGTAGCTCTCCGCCTTGGTGAGGTAGGCGGGGTCGCCGGTGGCCTTGTACAGCCAGATCGCGCCCCAGACCAGCTCGTCGCGGTAGCCGCTCCAGGAGTTGTAATAGCTCTGGGCGTCGGTGACGCAGTCGCTGTACTTCCCTCGGTGGGTGTCGGCGAAGGTGTACAGCTGCTTGGCGTGGGTGAGGAGCTTGCCGGCGTAGGCGGCGTCGCTGTCGGCGAACACCATCGAGGAGGCCGCCATCGCGGCGGCGGTCTGACCGGCGAGGTCGGAGCCGGGGCAGGAGGCGTCGATCTTGAAGGAAGGCCGCTCCATCGGCATCACCTCGGCGGGGCCCCACCAGGCGTGGTCCTTGCCGCCGTGGCCGACCTGCCCGTACAGGACGTCGGGCGAGGGGTGGGCCTTGACGAAGTAGTCGTTGACGAACCGGAGGTTGTTCTTCAGGTGGGTCCACTGGCCGGCGCTGGTGTAGGCGGCGCGTTCCTCCAGGCCGCCCCAGGCCAGCACGGTCGCCGAATAGGCCATCGGCAGGCCGAACTTGACGTGGTCCCCGGCGTCGTACCAGCCGCCGGTGAGGTCCACTCCGGCGTCCTTGCCGTCGTTCAGCCCGGAGTCCCCGCGCCAGCCGACGCGGTTCCAGTCCGGGAGTTCGCCGGACTGCTGGGCCTCGTAGAAGAGCAGCGACTTCTGGAGGGCCTCGCCGTAGGCGAAGGCGGGGGCGGCGGCGGAGGGGCCGGCGGCGGTGAGCGGCAGCAGCAGTCCGGCGGTGAGGGTGGCGGCGAGAAGGGCGGGGCCCGGGCGCCGGCGGCGGGCGGGCGGCGGCTCGGGGCGTCTGGGCGGAGCGAGAAGGTGCGGGCGCAACGGATCGTCCCTTCCGTACGGGGAGGTGCGGGGAGGATGGATCGGGGTCGTGCCGTGCCGGGTGGGGGCTGCCCGAGGCGCCGTCGTACGGGGGCGTGGTGGAGCCCGGCGCCGGTTCCCGTCCGCGGGGAGGCATACGGAAGCAGACGCCGGGAGTCCCTTGGGAGCGCTCCCACGTGCTGGCCATGAAGCCAGCACGTGGGAGCGGTGTCAAGAGAAACGGCGGGGCCGGCGAGGCTCGGCCCCGCGGTCCGGCCTCCCGGCGCGGTCGCGGACCGCGGGCGCTCACACGGGGCCGTCGGCGATCGCCCCGAGCTGCCGCAGCTGTGAGAGGACGTCGACGACGCCCCGGATCTCGACGATCCGGCCGCCCGCGACGCGGAAGATGAAGATCTCGCCGTAGCTGACGGACCTGCCGGTGGGCGCGAGTCCCCGGTAGTCGCCGAGATGGGTGCCGGTGACCGTGTTGCGGACGACGACCTTGTCGCCCTCGGTGATCACCTCCTCCGCCGTGACCTCGAGGTCGGGAAAGGCCCGCAGCAGCACCTCCCAGACCCGCTTGAGCGCGTCCGCCCCGCTCTCCCCCATCGGTACCGGCGCGTGGAACCGCACGTCCGGTGCGACGACCTCGTCGATGGTCTCGGCGACGGCCTTCGGGTCGCCGCTGTTCACCGCGGTGTGCAGGCGGCCGAACACGGCCCTGCCGTCGGCTTCGTGTGCTGTGGCCATGACGTCTCCTCGATCGCTGTCGGTGGCTGCACACGTACGACGGATCGGCTCCCCGGGGTGTGACATGCCCCGAGGCGTCTCAGGTCGACTCCCGCACCACCAGCCTCGTCCGCACGATCACATGGCGCCACGCCACCTCCGGCTGCTCGATCTCCTCCAGCAGCAGGCGCACCATCGTGCGGCCGATCTCCTCCAGGGGCTGGCGGACCGTGGTGAGGCGGGGTTCGGTGTGCTGGGCGAGGGTGAAGTCGTCGAAGCCGATGACTGCCACGTCCTCGGGGACCCGCCGGCCGGCGGCGCGCAGGACGGCCAGGGCTCCGGCGGCCATGGTGTCCGAGGCGGCGAGGACGGCGTCGACCTCCGGGTGGCGGCGCAGGAGTTCGGTCGTCGCCCGGCGCCCGCTCGCCTCGGTGAAGTCCTCGCTCTCGACGACCCAGGAGTCGTCGGCGGGGAGTTCGGCCTGGGCCAGGGCCTGCCGGTAGCCGCGCAGCCGGCACTGGGCGACGTACATGTCCAGGGGGCCGGTGAGGGCGGCGATCGAGCGTCTGCCGCCGCGTGCCAGATGGGTGACCGCCTCGCGGGCACCGCCGACGTTGTCCGCGTCCACGTAGGTGATCTGCTCGTCGCCGGAGCGGCGGCCGAGCAGCACGGTGGGGATGCCGGCCTCCGCGAGCATGTCCGGCAGCCGGTCGTCGGCGCGCACCGACATCAGCAGCACGCCGTCCACCCGGCCGCCGCGCGCGAACTCGACGAAGCGCTGCCGCTCGGCGTCGGTGCGGACCAGGGTGAGCAGCAGGTGCACCGAGGTGTCGGTGAGGGCGTCACCGACGGAGCGGACCGTCTCCGAGAAGAACGGTTCGCCGAACAGCCGCCAGTCCCGTTCCGTCATCACCAGCGCCACCGCGTCGGCGCGCCGGCCGGCCAGTGAACGCGCCGCCAGATTGGGCACGTAGCCCAGTTCGGCGATGGCGCGCTGCACGGCACGGCGGGTCGATTCCTTCACTCCGGCCGCGTTGTTGATGACACGGGAGACGGTGCCCCGCCCGACACCGGCGTGGGCGGCCACTTCCTCCAGCGTGGGCGTGCCGGGGCGCCGCTTGACCATATTCACCCCCCAGAGGCATCCGATCTTAACTACGGGCCGTGGCCCGCCGGGACCGAATGCCCTCGGAGGTCCGTCAGGTGCCGTACCGCCGGCGCAGTTCCACCTTGCGCACCTTGCCGGACACCGTCATCGGGAAGGCGTCGAGCACCTGGAGCCGGCTGGGGATCTTGTAGTGCGCCAACTGCCCCTCGCAGTGGGCGCGCAGCTCCTGAAGGGTCGGCGGGTCGGCCGGGTCGCGCGGGATCACGCAGGCCAGCACCTCCTCGCCGTAGCGCTCGTGCGGCACCCCGACGACCTGGACGTCGGCGATCTTCGGGTGGCCGTGGAGGAACTCCTCGATCTCGCGCGGGTAGATGTTCTCGCCGCCGCGGATGATCATGTCCTTGATGCGGCCGACGATCTCGACGTATCCGTCCTCCCGCATCAGCGCGAGGTCGCCGGTGTGCATCCAGCGGCCGGGGTCGACCGCCTCGGCGGTCTTCTCGGGTTCGTTCCAGTAGCCGAGCATCACGCTGTAGCCGCGGGTGCACAGCTCGCCCGCGGTGCCACGCGGCCGGGTCGCGCCGGTCGCCGGGTCGACGATCTTCACCTCGATGTGCGGCAGGACCCGGCCGACCGTGCCGGTGCGGTGTTCCAGGTCGTCGTCCATACGGGTCTGGAGGGAGACCGGGGAGGTCTCCGTCATGCCGTAGCAGATGGAGACCTGCGCCATGTGCATCTCGGCGACCACCCGCTTCATCACCTCCACCGGGCAGGGCGAGCCGGCCATGATGCCGGTCCGCAGCGAGGAGAGGTCGTACGTCGCGAAGTCCGGCAGGTTCAGTTCGGCGATGAACATCGTCGGGACGCCGTAGAGCGAGGTGCAGCGCTCCCGCTGGACCGCCGCCAGGGTGGCGCGCGGGTCGAAGGAGGCGGCGGGGATGACGATGCAGGCGCCGTGGGAGGTGGCCGCGAGGTTTCCCATGACCATGCCGAAGCAGTGGTAGAAGGGCACCGGCACGCAGACCCGGTCCTGTTCGGTGTAGCCGATCGTCTCGCCGACAAAGTAGCCGTTGTTGAGGATGCTGTGGTGGGAGAGCGTGGCGCCCTTGGGGAAGCCGGTGGTGCCGGAGGTGTACTGGATGTTGATGGGGTCGTCGCAGGACAGCTCCGGGAACGGCCGGTCGCCGGCCGCCCGCCGAAGCAGCGCCTGCCAGCTCGGGTCGCCGATGTACACCGTCTCGCGCAGCTCGGGGCAGTTGCCCCGGACCTGTTCGACCATCGCGCGGTAGTCGCTGCTCTTGTGGGCGAGCGAGGCGAGGAGCAGGGAGACGCCGGCCTGCCGGAGGACGTACTCGACCTCGTGGGTGCGGTAGGCCGGGTTGATGTTCACCATGATCGCGCCGATGCGGGCGGTGGCGTACTGGACGAGGACCCACTCCGGGCAGTTGACCGCCCAGACGCCCACCCGGTCGCCCTTGCCGACGCCACTGGCGAGCAGGGCCCTCGCCAGTTCGTCGACGTCCGCGGCGAACCGCGCGTAGGTCCAGCGGCGGCCGGACGGTACGTCGACCAGCGCCTCCCGGTCCGGCCAGGCGGCGGCCGTGCGTCGGAGGTTCTCGCCGATGGTGTCGCCGAGCAGCGGTGTGCCGCCGGTGCCGTGGGCGTAGGAACCCACCGGGTTCACCAAGTTCACCGGATCCGCAGGGTTCACCGGAAGTCCTCCTCGCGGTACTCGGCGTCCGAGCCGGCGGCGGTGGCCTCGCGCAGTTCGACGCGGCGGATCTTGCCGGAGACGGTCTTGGGCAGGTCGCCGAACTCCAGCCGGCGCAGGCGCTTGTACGGCGCGAGGACCTCGCGGGAGTGCTCGAACAGGGCCTTGGCGGTGCCGGGGCCGGGCTCCCAGCCCTCCGCCAGCACCACGTACGCCTTGGGCACGGCCAGGCGCAGCGCGTCCGGGGCGGGCACGACGGCCGCCTCGGCGACCGCCTCGTGCTCCAGCAGGGCGCTCTCCAGCTCGAAGGGGCTGATCTTGTAGTCGCTGGCCTTGAAGACGTCGTCGGCGCGTCCGACGTAGGTGAGGTAGCCGTCGGCGTCGCGGGCGCCGATGTCGCCGGTGCGGTAGTAGCCGCCGGCCATCGCCTCCGCGGTGCGGTCGGGGTCGCCGTGGTAGCCGGTCATCAGGCCGACGGGCCGGGCGGACAGGTCGAGGGCGATCTCGCCCTCGGTGGCGCCGGGGGCGCCGGTGACCGGGTCGAGGAGTTCGACGCGGTAGCCGGGGCCGGGGCGGCCCATCGAGCCGGTCTTCAGCGGCTGGCCGGGGCTGTTGGCGATCTGCACGGCGGTCTCGGTCTGCCCGAAGCCGTCCCGGACGGTGACGCCCCAGGCGCGCCGGACCTGTTCGATGACCTCGGGGTTCAGCGGCTCGCCGGCGGCGACGGCCTCGCGCGGCGGGGTGCGCAGCTGGGTGAGGTCGGCCTGGATGAGCATGCGCCAGACGGTGGGCGGGGCGCAGAAGGTGGTGACGCCCGCGCGGTCCATCTCGGCCATCAGGCGGGCCGCGTCGAAGCGGGTGTAGTTGTGCAGGAAGACGGTCGCCTCGGCGTTCCACGGGGCGAAGAGGTTGGACCAGGCGTGCTTGGCCCAGCCGGGCGAGGAGATGTTCAGATGCACGTCGCCGGGCTTCAGGCCGATCCAGTACATGGTCGCCAGATGCCCGATCGGGTACGAGGTGTGGGTGTGTTCGACCAGTTTGGGGCGGGCGGTGGTGCCGGAGGTGAAGTAGAGCATCAGCGGGTCGTCGGCGCCGGTCGGGCCGTCGGGTGTGAACCCGGAGGGGGCCGTGTACGCCTCCTCGTAGGGGAGCCAGCCGTCGGGCGCGCCGCCCACCGCGATCCTGGTGCAGCCGCCGGGCACGTCGGCGAACTTGGCGGTGTCCTCGGTGCGGACCAGGACGTGCCGCACCCGGCCGCGCTCGACGCGGTCGCGCAGATCGGCGGGGCCGAGCAGCGGGGTGGCCGGGATGACGACCGCGCGCAGCTTCATCGCGGCCAGCGCGGTCTCCCACAACTCGGCCTGGTTGCCGAGCATGACGAGGACGCGGTCCCCGGCGGCGACGCCGCGGGCGCGCAGCCAGTTCGCGGCCCGGTCGGAGCGGTCGGACAGTTCGGCGAAGGTCAGCCGGGTCTCGGTGCCGTCCTCCTCGACGATGTGCAGCGCGGTGCGGTCGTTGCCGTCCGCGATCACGTCGAACCAGTCCAGTGCCCAGTTGAACCGTTCGGGCCGCGGCCAGGCGAAGCCCTCGTAGGCCGTGGCGTAGTCCTCACGGTGTTCCAGCAGGAAGTCCCGCCCCTTGCGGAACAGCTCCGTCGCCGTCGTCATCTGTCCTCCTCGGTACCGGACCATTGCCGGGCGGCTCCCGGACATCGTGTAATCCGTGATGCAGGTCTCACTACCCCCTGACGGGGGTGTGCGCCGCGGGGACGCGGCCGGAAGGGCGGGCACGTGGGAGCGGACGCGGCGGACACGGTGGAGATTCGGGGCGCGCTGCTGCGGCTGCGCCGTGCGACGGGCCTGCCGGTGGCCTTCGGCGGGCTGGTCGAGGCGGGCCGGCCACGGATGCGGATCACCGAGCTGACCGGGACCCGTACCGCGGCGCTCAGCGCGCTCGCGGTGACGTCGGGCAGCGGTCTGGGCGGCAAGGCGGTGGCGCTGGGCCGGCCGTGCGCGGTCACCGACTACTCCGCCTCCCGGCAGATCAGCCACGAGTACGACGCGCCGGTCGCCGTGGAGGGGTTGCGCTCCGTGCTCGCGGTGCCGGTGGTGGTGCGGCGCCGGGTGCGGGGCGTGCTCTACGGCGCCCTGCGCGCCGCCCAGCCGCTGGGCGACCGCATGCTGCACGCGGCCGTCGAGGCGGCGCGGGACGTGGAGCAGGCGCTGGTGGTGCGGGAGGAGGCACGGGAGCTGCTGGACGGGGTGCGGGCGCGGGGCCTGCCGGGGCCGGCGGCGGTACAGCCGGCCGACGCGGTGGCGGGGGCCGTCCGGGAGCGGATGCGGGAGGCGCACACGGCGCTGCGGGCGCTGGCGCCGCGGATCGCCGATCCGGCGCTGCGGGCGGAGCTGCTGGCGGCGTGCGGGCTGCTGACGGCGCCGTCCGGGACGGTGACGGTGCGGCTGGCGCCGCGCGAGGTGGACGTGCTGGCCTGGGTGGCGTCCGGGGCGACGAACGCGGTGACGGCGGAGCGGCTGGGGCTGCGGCCGGAGACGGTGAAGAGCTATCTGCGTTCGGCGATGCGGAAGCTGGGGGTGCGCACGCGCGGGGAGGCGGTGGTGGCGGCGCGGCGGGCGGGGGTGCTGCCCTGAGCGCGGTGGGGCGCCGTGGATGTCCGTCATGCGCCAGGATTTCGTTCATCCCGCAACGAAATGCCGTCCGTCATGCCGTGCAAGTGCCCTCCGCGACGCCCTGGAAGCACCGTTGGTCATGCAATTGACACCTCGCTGAAATTGCCCATGCAGCAGGCTGTTATTTCCCTCACCACCTCGCCCCTCCGAATTTCAATGACTTGCTGCCTAGAATTTGGCCCGGACACGACACACGGAGGGGAGCGGTGACCGTGCGACGGGACTTCCAGGAGCCTGCCAGGTGCCGCCCCGACCTGGTCATCGGACGGGACGAACCGTTCAGCGCGGCGCGTGAGCAGCTGGCGCGCGGCGGCAGTGTGCTGCTCCACGGCCCCGCCGGAATAGGAAAGTCGACCGTGCTGCGGGCATTGGCCGCGGAATACGGCGCGACGGCCCGGACCGTGTTGCGCTGCTCCGCCACCGAGTCCGAATCCCATCTCCCCTTCCTCGCCCTCGCCGACCTGCTCGGCCTCGTCCTCGACGAGGTGTCCGACCGGCTGCCCGCCCCCCAGCGCACCGCACTGGAGTCGGCGCTCACCGGCCGGGGCGAGTCCACCCTCCAGCGCGACGGCCTCGCCCTGCGCCTGGCGGTGCTGTCCGCGCTGCGCGCGCTCGCCGTCGCCGGCCCCGTGCTGGTGGTGGCCGACGACCTCCAGTGGCTGGACCCGGCCAGCGCCGAACTCCTCGGCTTCGCCGCCCGCCGCCTCGGCGACACCCCCGTCCAGCTGCTGTGCGCGGTCCGCACCGAGGGCCAGGAGTACGACCGCCGGCTGAGCTCCCCCGCTCTGGACTACGCCCGGGCGGGAGGGCCCCCGTCCCCGCCCGACACCCTCGCCCTGCGGCTCGGCCCGCTCACCCGGGTCCAGGTCTCCGCACTGCTCGACCACCGCGGCTACACCGGCCTGCCCCGCTCCACGGTCCGCGACATCCACCGCACCAGCGGCGGCAACCCGCTGTTCGCGCTGGAACTGGGCCGCGCCCTCGCCGAGAACCCCACCCCGCCCCGGCCCGGCGAACCCCTGCCGGTGCCGACCTCGCTGCGGGCCCTGGTGCTGAGCCGGCTGGAGATGCTGTCGGACGAGGCCCGGCACACCCTCCTCGTGGCCAGCGCGGGCGCCCGTCCCACGCTGGCCCTGCTGCACGCGGCCGGCCGGGAGAACGCCGAGGCGGACACCGCGCGGGCGGTCGAACTGGGGCTGCTGGCCACCGAGTCCGAGGGTCCGGCCGTACGGTTCGCGCATCCGCTGATCTCCGCCGCGCTGTACGCCGAGGCGCCCGCGCACCAGCGGCGGGCCGCGCACGGCGCGCTGTCGGAGGCGGCCTCCGACCCGATCGAACGGGCCCGGCACCTGGCGCTGGCCACCACCGGCACCGACCCGGAGGTGGCGGCCCGGCTCGCCCAGGCCGCCGCGCTGGCCCGCGACCGTGGGGCGCCGTCCATGGCGGCCTCGCTGGGCCTGCTCGCCGCCCGGCACACCCCGGCCGACGGAGTACCGTGCGCCGACGAGCGGCGCTTGCAGGCCGCCGAGGACGCCATCACCGCCGGCGAGGTCGACCTCGCCCGTGACATCGCGCGCGAGGTGCTGGCCCGGGCCACCGTGCCGGCCGACCGGGTGCGGGCCTGGATGGTGGTCATCGAGGCGGCCGGACAGGCCCTCGGCGACGTCGACGCCGTCTTCCCGCAGGCGCTGGCCGACGCGGGCGACGACCCCCGGCTGCTCGCCCTGGTCCACTACCAGCTGGCCTGGCGCGGCCTGGTCGTCGAGGGCGACTTCGCCAAGGGCCGGGAGGAGGCCGCGCACGCCGCCGCGCTGGCCGCGCGGGCCGGCGACCGGCGCACCGAACTGCTGGCGCTCGCCTTCCAGGCGCAGGCCGAGACCCTGATGGGCCACCCCGACGCCCCCGCCACCATCAAACGGGCGCTGAAGGAACCTCAGGACCCGCAGGTCGCCTGCCATCACAACGGGGCGGGCTCGACCCGGCTGCGCTGGCTGCTGATGAGCGACCAGCTGCCGGAGGCCCGGGGCACCGTCACCAGGCTGCTGAGCCAGGTGCGGCGGCGCGGCATGGTGGAGAGCGAGGTGCACTTCCTGCGGATGCTCGCCGAGACCGAGCTGCGCTCCGGGCACTGCGGACGGGCCCTGGACCTGTCCCGGGAGAGCCTGCGGCTGGCCCGGGACTCCGGGATCGGCGAGGTGGCGTCCGCCGTGCTCACCTCCGTCGCGGAGGCCTCCGGCGGGGACGTCGAGCGGGCGCTGGCCCTCGCCCGGGAGGCCGCCGAGCACGCGGAGGAGGACGGCGACCACATCTACATGTCCCGCGCCCTGGCCTCCCTCGGCTACGTCCAGCTGGTCACCGGGGACGCCTCGGGCACCGTGCGGTCGCTGCGCCGGGTACGGGAACTGGAGCAGGGACTCGGCGTGACCGACCCGGCGCGCGGGCGCTGGCACGGCGACCTCGCGGAGGCGCTGGTGCGGGTCGGCGAGATCGACGAGGCGCAGGACGTCGTCGACGTCACCCGCGCGCAGGCGCTGCGGCTGGGCCGGGAGAGCGTGCTGGCCGTGCTGGACCGGGCGGAGGCGCTGGTGCGGGCGGCACGCGGCGACCACGAGGGCGCCGTCGTGCAGCTGACGTCGGTTCAGGACCGGCTCGCCAAGCTCGGGCACGGCCTGGAGGAGGCGCGGGCCGCACTGCTGCTGGCCCGGCTGCGCACCGCGCCCCGGCCGCCCGGGCCGGGGCCGACGTCGTACGACGAGGCGGCGCGGCTGTTCCGGCGCTGCCGGGCGCTGCCCTGGCTGCGGCAGACGGAGACGGAGGCGGCGGCCGCGGCCGCGGTCCCGGCGGCGGAACCGGCCCCGGCGCCCGCCGCCGCGGCGGCCGCGCCGGAAGGGCCGGCGGGACTGCAAGGGCTGGCGGGGCTGGAGGGGCTGGCGTCGATGGAGCGTCAGGTCGCCGCGCTGGTCATGGAGGGCGCCACCAACCGGGAGATCGCCGCGCGCCTGTTCATCAGCGTCAAGACGGTGGAGGCGACCCTGACCCGGGTCTACCGCAAGCTGGGCATCCGCTCGCGGGTGGACATCGTCAGACTCGCGGCGGGGCGACGCGCTCCTTGAGGCCCCCTCGGGTACCGGTGGAGCGGACCGAGGGTTTTCCCTTCCCGGCCTCCCTAGGGGGTTCCCTCATTGGGAGGGCGGTCCGCCCGGTCCTAGCGTAGGCACGTGCCGCTCGCCGGGCACACGGGGGTCTGTCCCGAGACCCCCGTGCAAACCCCCCACACCCGCGCGACCCCCCACCGGCAACCCCCTGAGGAGTCTCATGTCCGGGCTCACCCGTGCAAGACGCACCGCCGCCGCCCTGGCCGCCACCGCCGCCGCTGCCGCGACGGCACTGATCGGCGCCCCGTCGGCGGTCGCCGCGCCGCAGCCCATCGTGGGCGGCACCACCACCACGACCAGCGCGTACCCGTTCATGATGCAGATCACCGACGCCTCGCAGAACCAGTTCTGCGGCGGCACGCTGGTCTCCCCGACGAAGGTCGTCACCGCCGCGCACTGCATGGTCGGCGAGACGACGAGCGGCGTCCGCGTGGTCGGCGGCCGGACCTACCTCAACGGCACCAACGGCACGGTCGCACGGGTCAGCAAGATCTGGATCCACCCGAACTACACCACCGCCACCCGCGGTGAGGACGTCGCGGTGCTGACGTTGTCGACGTCGATGCCGTACGCCACGGCCAAGTACGTGGCGTCTACCGACACCTCCGTCTACACGGCCGGCACCACCGCCCGTGTGCTCGGCTGGGGCACCACCTCGCAGAGCGGCAGCTCCTCCAACCAGCTGCGGACCGCGACCGTCCCGATCGTCTCCGACACCAGCTGCCGCGGCAGTTACGGGTCCGACTACGTCGCGGCCGAGATGGTGTGCGCCGGATACTCCTCCGGCGGCGTGGACACCTGCCAGGGCGACAGCGGCGGTCCCCTGCTTGTCGGGGGCGTCCTGGCAGGGATCACTTCCTGGGGCGAGGGCTGTGCCCAGGCCGGTTACCCGGGTGTCTACACCCGGCTGACCGCCTTCTCCAGCCTGGTGACCACACAGGTCAACTCGTGACCGGGAGAAAGCTCCTGAGGGCACCCCTCAGGTGAGTACCAGGGGGCGTTGCGGGCCTCCACGAGCGGCCCGCAGCGCCCCCTTTCCATGCCCTGGCCCCCTTTCCATGCCCTGGCCTCCTTTCAGGGCCGTGTCAGCCGACGACGGTCCCGAACCGGATGTCGTGCGCCCCGCCCGGATACAGCGTCCGCAGCATCCGCTCCCCCTCCGCCAGCACCTCCTCGCGCGCCCCCTTCGCCGGCTCCGCGAAGGGCTCGATCACGAGGGCGTCGTCGTACAGCCGCCACACGCCCGCGAGGAAGCCGTCCACGAGCAGCGGGCAGTAGAAGGTGTTCGCCTGCCAGGTGCGGCCCCGGTGCGGTGCCGGGATCACCCGGGTGCGGTCGGCGTGCGACAGCAGCAGGTTGTCGAACTCGGGCAGGAAGCGGGGCGGCGCCGGGGTGTCCGGGTCGGGGCGCGGGGCGTCGGGCAGATCGAAGAGCTCGACGCCGTCCGGACCGCGGAACGTGACCAGCCGGGGCCGCAGCCCTTCGAAGACGGCACGCATCCGGGTCAGCCCGGCCCATGTCTGCATGTCCTTGACGGAGGCCGGACCGAAGGCCGCGAGATAGCGCAGCACGGCCGCCTCGGGCGACGCGGGCTCCGCCGCCGGACGGTCCAGCCAGTGCTCGAGGGTGGTCAGCGCGACCTGGGCGCTGCGCCCCCACATGCCGCGCGGCGTGACCTGGACCAGCGGGAGCGTGCAGCGCGCCGCCACGGCCAGCGCCTGCGGGTCGGCGTCCGGCCACTCGGCGAGCAGCGCCTCGCGCAACTGCCGCATGGTGCGCGGCTCGTCCTCGACCAGGTCGCGGACCAGCGCGGCGAGCCGGGTCAGGTCGACGCCGACGAGGCCGTCGCGGAACGTCTTCATGTTCAGCTCCCGGTCCCGCGCGGGCTGCACCAGCGGCCGCAGGGCGAGGGCGTCGTCGGCGGTGTGCAGATGGATGGTGGAGCGCATCGTGACCATCCGCACCACCTCCCGCTCCGCCAGCAGCCCCGACAGCTCCTCGGGCACGAACCCGTCGAGCCGCGCGGCGAGCGCGACATACGGCGGCTTCACCTCCTGCGCCTGAAGCCCCACCAACCGCTCCACCGCCACCCCGGCCGGCATCTCCACCCGCCGCAACAGCAGTTGCCGGGCGAGCGTGGCCCGATTGAGGTCACGGGTCGTGAGCACGGGTCCGCTGGCGGCGGGTTGAGCCTTCGTCCTGGTCATGTGGGGCACGGTAGCGGGGAATGCGGACAGATTCTGTCCTCGATACGGTCTCGATACGGCGGTTGGGCCCGCCGGAGGGGTGCGGAAGGGTGCGGGATGCCGCGGCGACGCCGGTCACGGTGGTGCGTCGCCGCGGTCGTGTTCCTGGTGGAGGAGTTCCTCCAGGTCCTGGAGTCGCTCCAGGCCGCGTACCGCCTGGGTCATGCGGTGGTTTCGCTCCAGGCGGGTGCGGTGGCGGTGGAGGAAGGCCCAGTAGCCGGCGGTGTAGGGGCAGGCGCGGTCGCCGACGCGTTCCGTGGGGCGGTAGGCGCAGCCGCCGCACAGGTCACTCATGCGGTGCACGTAGGCGCCGCCCGAGGTGTAGGGCTTGGTGGTCATCCGCCCGCCGTCGGCGTACTGGGACATGCCGACGACGTTGGGCAGCATCACCCAGTCGTAGCCGTCGACGAAGCAGCGGTGGAACCAGTCCGTCACCGCCCGCGGGTCCCAGCCGCGCTGGAGGGCGTGGCTGCCGAGCAGCATCAGCCGGGGGATGTGGTGCGTCCAGCCGGTGTCGCGCACCTGGGCCAGGGCGGTGGACAGGCAGCGGGCGGTCACCGCGTCGGCGTCCAGCTCCAGCCACCACCGCGGCAGGGGCGCCCGGTGGTCCAGGGCGTTGCGGTCGCGGTAGTCGTCGCCGAAGTACCAGTACAGCTGCCACACGTACTCGCGCCAGCCGGCGATCTGCCGGACGAACCCCTCCACGCTGTTGACCGGCGCCCGCCCGGCGCGCCAGGCGTCCTCGGCGCGCTCCACGCATTCGGCGGGGTGCAGCAGGCCGAGGTTGAGCGACGAGGACAGCAGGCTGTGGCTCATCACCGGGTCGTCGGCCAGCATGGCGTCCTCGTGGGGCCCGAAGCCGGCTAGCCGGTGCTCGACGAACCGCCGCAGCGCGGCCAGCGCCTCGCGCCGGGAGGCGGGGAAGCGGCGGGGGCCGTCGCGGCCCACGAAGGAGACGGTGCCGTCGGCCTCCCAGCGGTCCAGGTCGTGCCGCACCTCCTCGTCGATGTCGTCCTCCCGGGGCCGGTAGGGCGGCGGGGCGGCTAGGGTGCGGGCGCCCTTGGGCGGGGGCTCGCGGTTGTCGTGGTCGTGGTTCCAGCGTCCGCCGACCGGGGCCTCGCCGTCCATCAGCAGGTGGTGGCCGCGCCGCACCCACCGGTAGAAGTCCTCCTGGAGCAGCCGTCCCCCGCCGTGCCCGTCGGCCCAGGCCCGGAAGTCGTCGTGCGCGACGAGGAAGCCCCGGGCGGGCAGCACGGTGACGCCGTCGAGTGAGCGGACCAGCCGCAGCGCCGCGTGGGAGGTCGGGTGGTGCACCGTCACCGGGCCGCCGCCGGTCGCCTCGCGCAGCCCTTCCCGGTAGGTGTCGCAGCGGACGTAGCGGACGCGGTCGCCGAGTTCCGCGGCCCGGTGCCGCATCGCGGACAGGACCAGATGCGCCTTGGCACGGTGGAAGCGACGGCGGCGCAGGACCGAGCGCGCCTCGATCATCACGACCGGCGCGTCACGGCCGGGGCCGTCGTCGCCCGGGGTGAGGAAGTGCGGTCCCAGTTGGTCGCCGAAGATCCAGTGGGGGGTGGCCATGTGCGCGATCGCCTCCTGGTCCGGGTGCCGGGACCGTGCCCGCCGGGCCTGCCGTGCCCGCCAGACCTGCCGTGCCTGCCAGACCTGCCTGCCGGGCCTGCCGGGCCTGCCGTACAGATGCCTGGGGCACCAGAATCGCCGTCGTCCGTCCCGGCCGCACGCGGACGGATCGCCGGGCCTCGAGTGCATCCGTGTGCGCGGGTGGCGGGGAATGTGGGGTGGCGGGCCCTCGATCCCGGAGCCCCGAGCCGGGGCGGGGGCCCGCGTCCGGCCCGCCGGGGTTGTCAGGACGCCCGTCCCGGCCTCGCCCGGACGCCCGGGCCGACCCCATCAGGCGGCCCGCCCGGCCCGGGCCGGGCCTCGCGACCCCCCGGTCCCCCGTCCCCCCGTTCAGGACGCCTCCAGCGCCTGCACGATGATGTCGACCGCCTCCCGTACGGTGCGGCCCCGCGGCAGCGGCGGGGGCCGGCCCACCACGGCGCGCTCGGCGAAGCCCGACTCCACGTGCGGCAGCCGGATGTCCAGGACCGCGGGGCCGGTGCGCCGCCGCTCCCGGCGCACCGCGGACAGCCAGGCCGCCAGCGCCGCCTTCGCCGCCCCGTAGTCCGCCATGCCCGCCGGAACGGTGTCGACGACCACGCCCGTGACGGCGGCCAGCGTCCCGCTCGGCGGTACGACGGTCAGGGCGGCGCGCAGGAAGGCGATGGGAGCCAGCGCGTTGACGGTGATCAGGTGCTCGGCGACCGCGTCCTCGACGGACTCGGCCGGGCCGAACCCGGCGGCGCCGACGCACACCACGACGGCGTCCAGGCCGCCGAGCGCGCCCGCGGCCCAGCGCACGGTGTCCGCGCAGCCGTCCAGGTCGTAGGCGTCGAAGCGGCGGGCCGGCACGTCTCCGCAGACCGCGGCGATCCACTCCAGGGAGCCCCGATCACGCCCGGCGACCGCGACCCGCGCCCCCTGCCAGTGCAGCCGCTCGGCGAGCACCCCGCCGATCACCCCGGTGGCACCGGGCACCAGGACACGTGCGTCTTGGATCTTCATCCCGCACCTCCCGTCATCGGCCTCCATCAGTGGTTCGGCGCAGGAGGGCGCGGCGGATGCGGCTCGCGGCCGCCGCGTGGTCCGGGCCCGGTCAGCCGCGACCGGAACGCCGTGACCGGAACGCCGTGAAGGGCGGCCCCCGGGGTTCACCCGGGGGCCGCCCCTCACGCGTCGTGCGTCAGGGCAGGCGGTGGTCCGCGTTCAGCACCGCGCCGCGCTCCGGGTGGTTCTGGTCGTAGCCGCGGGTGTCGCACTGGAGGCCGCCCACGATGCAGTGGTCGACCAGTGCCTTGAGGGTGCGCTCCTCCCAGGCGTTGAAGAAGTCGTAGTGGAAGGAGTAGCCGCGTCCGCTGGCCAGGCGGACGTCGCTCATGTCGCCGTTGACCGGGAAGGCCATCTTGAACTCGATCATCGGCAGGGCGACCGGGTGGGAGGCCGGGCACATGTTGTCGTTGGTGCCGGGCTTGACGACCGGGTAGGCCATGTGGCTCTTGTGGTCGGGGGTGTCGAGGTACTTGCCGTCCCAGCAACTGGGCGCCTGGAAGCGGATGTTGAGCTGGACGTCGGGCCGGCTCGGGCAGCTCGCCGGGAAGTCGACGTTGAAGAAGCTGTCACCGCACTCCCAGCCCTCGACGAACCCCTTGTGGCTGCGGAACTGCTGGGCGCTCTGCAGGGGATCGCCCACGACGTACCGCAGTCCCCTGGGGAAGGGCCGCACGCTGGTGTAGTCGGTGACGCCGGACTTGTAGTAGATGACCTGCGGGCCGACGGGGAGGATCTTCCTGTCGCCCTTGTACAGGGACGGCATCCAGTACGCGGAGGCGTCGGCGGGGGCGTTGCAGGTGGTGTTCCCGCCGTAGAGGCTCGCCGTCGTGCTGCCGGCGTTCGTCGACCTGTTGCCCATGAAGGTGTGGTCGTGGGACTTGCCGGGCTGGCCCGGGTAGATGATCGGGTCGTCCGGCGCGGTGTGCGTGACGGAACAGTTGGCCTGGAACTCCTTGTGGTAGCGCGGCGGCGGCGTCGCGGTGGACGGTGTCACACCGGTGACCTGGGGCACGGCCGGTATGTAGCCGTCGCCGTCGGGGTCGTCGGCCGACGCCTGGGTCGACACGGCCATCGTGTGCCCGGTGTGCGCGACGGTCGAGGCGGCCGGGGGGCCGCCGGGGTCCGCCGCCGTGGCGACGGTGCCGATGCCGAGCACGCTTGCGAGGAGCGCGCTGCCGAGCAGCAGCGCGGGGAGCTTCGAACGCGGTCTCATGGGGCCTCCTTGCCCGCTGAGGTGCCAGGTGGGGGGAGACGGAGGACGCCGCCGGGCGCCCTCCGCCGTCGTCAGCTGTAGACGCCGAACTCGTGCAGCGAGTAGCCCCAGCCGGTGCCACGCGCCGTCAGGTGCAGTCGTACGTGCCGTGCGGTCGCGGACACGTCGATGGTGTCGATGTCGCCGTTACCGGTGGTCGTGGTGTGGACCGTGCGCCAGGTGGTGCCGTTGTCCGAGACCTGGACCTCGTAGGACTTGGCGTAGGCGGGGTCCCACACGAGCTGGAGCTTGCGGATGGGCGTGGCCGAGCCGAGGTCGACCTGGATCCACTGCGGGTCGCTCCAGTCGCTGGCCCAGCGCGTGTCGCTGCGGCCGTCCACCGCCTTGGCGGGCTCGCACGGGCAGTCGCCGTACGAGGCCTGGAAGGAGGACGCGGTGGTGGGCTTGTTCAGCGCCACGTTCGTGCCGGTGACCGGCGGGGCGACGACCTTGACCGACTTGGTCTCGATGCCGGCGTTGCCACGGCCGTCCTCGGCCTGGATGTACACCTTCCACACACCGAGCTTCTCGGGAGCCGTCACGGCGAAGGTCCCGTTGCCGGTGGACCGCCACCTGGCCTCGACCAGACGCTTGTCGCCGTTGGCGTAGTTGCCGCTGAGGAAGATCTTGTAGGTGATCGGGTCGGCGTCGGGGTCACGCACGTCCGCGCGGACGGTGAACTCGCCGCCGGCCGGGGCGGACGAGGCGGGGCTGACGGTCATGTTCGAGATGACGGGCGGGGTGTTGTCGTTGCCGGCCGTTCCGGTGTAGGCCCTCTTGAGGGCGTAGTAGGAGAGCCTCTTCAGCCCGTCGGGCACCAGGTTGAACCAGATGCCGCCGAAGTCGTGTTCGATGCCGTAGTGGAAGAAGGTGGCGCCGAGCGCGACACCCCGGTGGCCGGTGACACAGTCCCAGGCCTTGGTGTACCCCTCGGCCTTCTGCACGTCGGTCGGCTCGTCCGGGACGCCGTTGGCGTCGTCCGGCACCTCCCACTCGCCGGCCGGCCCGCCCTCGGTGATGATGTACGGCTTGGTGTAGCCGCCCTCCTCCCAGTCCTGGCGCACTCCGCAGATGTCGCCGTAGGAGTTCATCGAGTACAGGTCGAGGTCGGGGGCGTTGCGCTTGTAGTAGGGCCAGGCGCCGGTCCACGCGTCGGTCGAGGTGACCGGGTGGTCGGGGTCGATGCTGTGGATCTTCTTGGCGACGTCGTTGACGAAGCCGGTGTAGGCGTTGCGCTGTGTCTCCAGCTCCGCTCCGCTGTAGCAGTTCTGGAGGCCGAGGACCGATTCGTTGCCGACGTTCCACATGAGGGTCGCGGGGTGGCTCTTGTACGCCTCGACCCACTTGGCGAACTCGGTGAGCATGTTGTTCTTGTACGTGGTGTCGGTGACGTAGTCGACGCAGCCGCCGGACCCGGGTCCGCCGCCGGGCTGCAGCCAGAAGCCGTTGACGACCTTGACGCCGTGCGCGGCGGCGCTGTCCAGCAGCGGCTTGGTGCCGCCGTCGGTGCCCCAGGTGCGGATCGTGTTGACGCCCATGGACTTGACGTCGGGCATGTACTTCGGGGCGTCCGCGATGGCGGGACCCCAGGTCAGGCCCTTGACGGTGTACGGCTGTCCGCCGACGGTCAGCTGCCAGGCGCCCTGCGAGCCGGTGACCTTGACCGCTCCTCCGGCGGGCGGTGTGCCGTCCGTGGACCCGTACACCTGGAACTCCCAGAGGGAGTAGCCGTAGCCGCCGGAGCGCTCGGTGCCCAGCATCCGGACGTAGCGGCCGGAGCCGGAGACGGCGACCTCGTCCGTGCCGCCGTCGCCGCCGGTCACGGTCTTCAGGGTCCGCCAGTCCGTGCCGTTGTCGGACGCCTGGATCTGGTAGCTCTTGCCGTACGCGCCCTCCCAGGTCAGTACGACACGGCTGAGGTCGAACCGCTGCCCGAGGTCGACCTGGAACCACTGCGGGTCGCTCCACTGGCTGGCCCAGCGGGTGGAGGTGAGGTTGCCGTCGACGGCCGCGGAGGGGGCGTATCCGGCGCCTTCCTGCGACGAGGCGGTGGCGGGCTTGCCCTGGGAGAGCAGTGTCTCCGCAGCCTGGGCGGGCGGAGCGGCGAGGGCGAGCGAGGACGCCACCAGCGCGCCGAGCGCGAGCAGCGGCACGGCGCGGCGGCCGGCCGGTCCGCGGTGGGAGAGGGCTGTGGACACATCTGCTCCAGACGGGTTGGGGAGAGCCGACGGGGCGGGGCTCCGGGAGCACCGCGTGATGGCCCCTCCGGGCCGGGTCGCGGGGTTGTCATCCGGCCCGGAGGGGAGTCATGGCCGACGGGCGGCTCGATCAGGGGAAGGACACGACCGTGGACGGCACGGTCGAGGTGCCGGCGGGCACCGTGGAGGCGCCGGTGTCGTTGATGACGTGGTTGTAGTGGCCCATGCCGCCGAGGGAGACCACGAGGAGACTGTGGAACTTCACGCCCGGCTTGACGGGTGTCTTGAAGCCGTGGTCCTGGCGGATGCTCGGGTCGACGTTGTAGTTGCAGTAACTGCCCAGGCCCCACGCCTCATGGGTGTCCACCGAGTCGTCGACCCGGTAGGCGGCGTAGCCCTTGGTGGTGCCGTTCTGGATGGCGGCCTGGTTCGGGGCGTCGTACGCCTTCTCGTTCTGGTAGAAGATCGTGCGGCCGCGCTCGCCGTACCACTCCACGTCGTACTTGTTGAAGTGCTCGACGAACAGGCCGGTGGCCAGCACGTCGTCACCGTTGACGCGGACGCCGTAGTCGGCCCGGTTGGTCTCCCAGCCGACGCCCTCGCCGTGGTCGGCGCGCCAGACCCAGGTGTGGTCGATGATGGTGTCGTCGCTGTTCACCACGATGCTGGTGGTGGCCTTGCCGGGGCCGGCGCCGCCGATGCGGACGTAGACGTCCTGCACGGTGGTGGGGTTGGCGGCGTGGTCGGCGGAGGCGCCCGCCGGTCCGACCTCCAGCAGCGTCGGGGAGTTGACGGTGCCGGCGTCGATGAGGAAGCCGGCCAGCCGGACGCCGTCGACGTCGGCGACCCGCATGGCGGTCACCCCGTTGTCCGGGATGATCGTCGCGAGGCCCAGGCCGAGGACGATGGTGTTCGCGCGGTCGATGTCGATCGTGCGGTCGACGTGGTAGACGCCGGGCGTGAACAGCAGGTGCAGGCCCTGGTCGACGGCGGCGTTGATGGTGGCCGCGGTGGCGCCGGGCTTGACGACGTAGAAGCGGCTCAGCGGGATCGACTCGCCCTGCGGAGTGCCGTTCGCCCAGCTGGTGCCGCGCGCGTTCGTGCGCTTGGCGGGGGCGAACACCTTGTACTCGTTGCCGTCGAGGTAGAGGTACGGCTTCTCGCGGGAGATCGGGGTGTTGGCGAGGGTGGTGTAGCGGGGCTCCGGGAAGGAGGTCGCCGGGGCGCCCTCGACGCCGGAGAAGACCTGGTTCCACACCGAGTTGGACCAGCCGCCGATGGCGCTGTCCCGGGTGTACCACTGCTGCTGCGAGTAGTTGCCGATCTGGCCGTCGATCTTGCTGTCGGCGATGTAGCCGCCGCTCGCCCAGCCGTAGCCGTTCGGGGCGAGGTTGAGGCCGCCCTTGACGTGCATCCGGCGGAAGGACGAGGCCTGGGAGACGGCCCAGCGGTTTGTGCCGTTGACCGGGTTGAGGGCGAGTCCCTCGGCGCCGCGCCAGAAGTTCTGGGTGGCGTTGCCGTTGAACCAGCCGGCGTCGACGGTCACGTCACCGTTGATGGTGGTGTCGTCGGGGCGCAGGCCGAGGCCGGCGATCTGGGTGTAGAAGCCGATCTGCGCGTTCAGGCCGTTGTAGGTGCCCGGCTTGAAGAGGAAGGCGTGCCGGCCGCTGCCGAACTGGGCCGACTCCTGCTGGCGGAAGACCTCGTCGAGCTTGGCCTGGATGCCGGGCGTGGACGGGTCGAAGACGTGCACGTTCGGGCCGAGGTCGCCGCCGCCCGGGATCACCGGGCCGCCGCCGTCGGCGCCGTACACCTGGAACTCCCAGAGGCTGTAGCCGTATCCGGTGGCGCGGGTGACGCCCTGGAAGCGCACGTAGCGGGCGGTGCCGGAGACGGGCACGGACTCGTTGCCGCCGGTGCTGGTGGTCGTGGAGTAGGCGGTCGTCCAGTCGGTGCCGTTGGTGGACAGCTCGATCCGGTACGCCTTGGCATAGGCGGCCTCCCAGCGCAGCTCGACGTGGTCGAGGGCGGTGGGGGCGCCGAGGTCGACCCGGAGCCACTGGTTGTCGGAGAAGGCGCTCGACCAGCGGGTGCCGAGGTCGCCGTCCACGGCCGCCTCGGCGGAGGTGAAGGCCGCTTCGGCGCTGGAGGCGGTGACGGGCTTGCCCTGCGAGACCGGCACCGGCGCGGCCTGCGCGCCGCCCGCGGGGGCGAGGGCGAGGAGGGTGCCGGCCAGGGCCGAGGCGACGGCCGCGGCGAGCCCGCGGCGTGCCGTCGGGCGTCTGCGGGACGCGGGGGGTGGGAGGGTCCCAGCGGGAGACATGCGGCTCCTTACACGGAGGGAGGTACGGGGAGAGGTTGGGAGAACTCGGGGAGAGCGCTCTCCCATGGCCACCCTGCCCGGTGCATGTCAGAGCGGTCAATAACCCTGACGCGACTTTTCTTTCGTCTTTCATTAAGCCGGTAATGACCTTGGGCGACCGGACGGCGACGGCACGTTAAGGTGCGGGGGTGAGCAGACGGGAACCGACGCTGGAAGACGTCGCGCGCGAGGCGGGGGTGTCGCGTGCGACCGTGTCGCGGGTGGTGAACGGGGTCCGCAACGTGGACCCGGCGCTCCAGGAGGTGGTCCAGCGGGCCATCGACCGGACCGGCTACACGCCCAACCGGGCCGCCCGGTCCCTCGTCACCCGACGGGCCGAAGCGGTCGCGCTCATCCTGTCCGGGGCGGGTGACGCCTTCGCGGCACGCGTCTTCTCCGACCCGTTCTTCGGCCGGATCGTCGAGGGCGGGATCGGCTTCCTGCGGGCGCGCGCGATCCACCCGGTGCTGCTGCTCGCCGAGTCCGAGACCGCCCGCGAACAGGTCGTCGCCTACCTGCGGCAGGGCAGCGCGGACGGCGCGCTCGTGGTGTCGATACAGGCCGACGACCCGCTGCCCGGGATGCTCGCCGCGGCGCGGATACCCGCCGTGTACTTCGCCCGGCCCGCGCCCGCCACCCACTCCTCACCGGCCGGCTGGGTGGACCTCGACCACGCCGAAGGCGCCCGGCTCGCGGCCACGCACCTGCTGGAGCGCGGCCGGCGGCGGATCGTCACCATCAGCGGCCCCCGCTCGCTCCCCGCGGCCCGCGAGCGCCTCGACGGCTTCCGCACGGCGCTCGCCGCGGCCGGGATCACCCGGGTGCCCGCGGCCGAGGGCAACTTCACCGCGGAGAGCGGCGCGCGGGCGATGGGCCGCCTGGTCGCCGAGACCCCGGACCTGGACGGTGTCTTCGCCGCGAACGACCTCATGGCCCAGGGCGCCTGCCAGTACCTGCGCGAACACGGCCGGGCCGTCCCCGGCGACGTCTCGGTCGTCGGCTTCGACGACTCCAGCGTGGCGACGGCCTGCCGCCCGGCCCTGACGACGGTGCGCCAGCCGGTGGAACGGATGGCGGCGGCGATGGCGGAACTCCTGATCGACCAGCTCCAGGGCAGCCGGACGGAACCGGGGTCCCGGGTGTTCGCGCCGGAGCTGGTGGTGCGGGAATCGTCGTGAGGGGGTCGCGAAGGGGACCCACTGCGCTGCGCGCCTTCGCGCCGGCGCAGGCTCCGATCCCACCCGGCTTCCCCCGGCGTCACCACGGCAGGGCGTGAAGCCACCCTGCGGCGTGGAAGGTTCGCCGCGTGCGCTCCCACTGCACCTGCGGCATCCCTGTGAGCGAAGAAGGCCGTGTCCTAGCGTTGGCTGCCCGGCAGGTAGGGAGGGCCCGAGGGGTGCGGGGCTCGACAGGCGCGACGGGTGGGGGACGCGGTGGCGGACGAGGCACTGGTACGGGATGTCGCCAGGATGATGATCGAGCGGGTGGCTCCCCAGGAGCTGGTGATCTTCCACCCGGAGAGCAGGGCGTACTTCAAGGACCCGCACGGCGCCCTGGACGCGGCCCGCGCCCGCGCCTCCGCGAAGCCGAGGGATCGCGAGGGAGGTTTCGGCGCAGCGGAGACGGTGGAGGTACTGACCCCGTTCGCGCTGGCCGTGGCCGGGGCGGTCGTGGAGCCTCTGGTCGTCCGGCTCGTCCAGTCGGCGACCGCGCGGAGCCGTGAGGCCGCGCAAGACCTGGTGCGCCGGCTCCTGCGCCGCGATCGGCCCACCGCGGGGGACGGCGAGGACCGGCCGACGGGTCAGGACGGGGACGGTGGCGAGCCGGCAGGGGTCGTCTGGTCCGCCGAGGACCGGGCCTGGCTGTGGGAACGGGCCTACCGCGAGGCACTGCGACAGGGCTTGGACGACCACCAGGCCCGGCGCCTGGCGGACGCGCTCGTCGACCGCACGGACGGGGATGCGGACGGCAGCGCGGACCAGGGTCCCTGAGTCCCGGCGCTCTCCGCTCCGCAGACCTGGACGATGGGGGGTCGCATGACATCCGCGCCGATACCGCCGGCACCACCGCATCCGCCCCCGGGCCGCACAGCCGATCCGTGGAGCGTGCCCTCGGGCACCGCCTTGCGCTTCGCGCTGCTGTCCGCCGCGCTGCTGGGTGCCTGCGTCTTCATCTACAACCTGTTCTACTTCGCCTTCGCTCCCGGCGGCGACGCAGTGCTCGCGCGGTACAAGAAGTGCGCGTCGTCCGCGTCGGCCCCGACCGGGGAGACGCCGCCGGATTTCACTCACGCGTTCCTCAGCTGCACCGAGCCCTGGGAGCGGGAGAAGGCCTCCTACATCCTCGCGGGCATCGCCGTCTTCCTCCTGGTCGCGGGCGTCGCGTACTGGTGGGAGCCGGCGCTGCGGATACGTCGCGGTGGCATGGAGCCGTTCGAACCCGACGAGGATGCCGAGACGAGGGCCTTGCTGGACCGGCTGGCCGGCCTCAGCCGCGAGGCGGGACTGAGCCGACCACCGCAGTTTCTGCTGTCCCTTCGGTCCCAGCGCGAGGACGCGGTGGCCTTCGGACGGGCCGGGCGCTACAGCGTCTGCCTCGACGCCGGGCTGGTCACCCACTTCCGCGGCGACCCCGCGCGGTTCCGCGCCATCGTGCTGCACGAACTGGGTCACCTGCGCAATCGCGACGCCGACCTCATCGGACTGACACGTGCCCTGTTCTACGCGTTCATCCCGCTGGGGCTGGTGCCCCTGGCCGCGGCACTGGTGGGGACCGCGCCGGCGGACGTGGTGGCCGTCGGATGGCGCTCCCTCCTGCTCGTCGCCCTGGTGTTCTACGGCCGGCTGGCAGTACTGCGCGCCAAGGAGAGCGGAGCCGACGTACGGGCGGTGACCTGGAACGTCAGCCCCACGGACCTGGTCCGCGAGGTGTCCAAGCCCTGGTCGGTGCATTCGCCTCATCCACCCTGGCGGGAGCGGTTGCGGGTCGCGCGCGATCCACGCGAGCTGTATCGCGTCGGCTTCTGGGACTGCTGTGCGGCGGGGCTGGCGGGCATGGCCGCGACGAGCGGCTTTCTCGACCTGATGTGGCTGCTGTTCCACCAGGCCGACCCGCTCCACGCGCGTGCCGCGGCGGCCGCTCTGCTCGCACCCGCCGTCGCGGCGGTCGTGGCTCTGGGCATCTGGCGGACGACCTGGTTGACGGCCTTGCCGCGCGGCTTCGTCCTGCCCGCACTGGGGCTGGCCACGGGACTGCTGCTGGGACAGTCGACGGTCCTGCCCAGGGCCCTTGCCCCCGGGCACCTCGCCCATCCCGGCAGCAGTGCCGTCGGCGCGGTGTTCGCGGCCGGGCTCCTCCTCCTGCTGACGCTGTTGTGCTGCTGGACGGCGCGCAGCGCCCTCGCGTGGCTTCCCGACGGCACGGTGTCGCGAGACCGGAGCCGGAGCTGGGTGGCGGCCTGGCTCGTGTCCTCCCTGCTGCTGGCGGTGCTGCTGAGCTGGTGGATGCTGCTGTTCGACCACGCCCATAACCTCACGGAGCTGAACGCCTCACTGCGTGCCGAACACGCGGAACTGGCCCGCTCGGCGCCGGCGGGGTCGTTCCTCCTGTGGTCGGCAGTGGAGCATCCCCTGGTGGTGCGCTTCGCACAATGGACGCCCGTGGCCGCCGCCGGCGTGCTCTTGTGGGCCTGGCCGTTGTCCTCACAGCTGCGCCGTCCCGCACGGAGGGGATGGGTCCGCACGGTGGCTCTCGCAGGCGCCGCCGGGAGCGGCGGGTACGTGTGCGGAGTCGTCGTCCTGCGTCTGCTGGTACGAGTGAACCTGGATGCCCCGCCGGCGTCACAGGAAGCGGTTCTGCGCCTGTTCGCCTACTGGCAGATGGCCGCCGCCATCGGTGTCCAGGCGCTCGTCGCGGTCGCCGTCGCCGCCGTTCTTCTCCGCCGTCACGGTGGTTTCTCCGCCGTTTACGCACTCGTGGCCGCCTTTCTGACCGGCTGCCTCAACGCAGCCGTCTTCATCGGCGGATCCCTGGTCGGCGGTTGTGTCGACGCCCTCGCCGTCCGCCCGGCACCGTGCACCGGACTGTCCCTGTCCTACGTCCGCGACAGCGTGCTGCGCATCATGACCGGCGGCACCCTGCTCGCCGTGGCGGGTGTCGCGGTGGTCACGCTGCTGGGTCACGCCGGGAAGGGGCGCGCCGGCGTCGGTGCAGGGAGGCGGTTGCCGTACGCCTCCCCGGCGCCCGAGCCTGCCTCACCCGTGGTGGCCCGTCGGGTCCGGCGGTTCGTGGCGGTCCTGACAGCGCTGGGGTGCGCGGTCGTGGTCGCCGGATTCGCCATCCCGGTGCGCGATGCCACCTTCGGTCCGGAGACGACCGGCCGGGAAGCCGCCGCGGCCTGCGACTCCTACGACGACCTGTGGGGCTCGCTGGATTCGCTGACCACCTCGCAGGCGGAGGGCCTTCTGGCCGACGCGGAGCAGAAGGCGGTGCGAGGCGGAGCACCGCAACTTGCCGAAGATTTCCGGCTGCTGTTCCTCCTGCCGCCGCAGGAGGAATCCGCGAGCGCCGAGGTGGCCGATCGGATCGACCGCACCTGCGCTGCCGCCGGCCGGCCGCTCATCAATCTCCCCTGAGTCAGCCACCACTTGTCTGCCGCACATAACTGACGCCGTCCAGCAGGAGATTCTCGAAGGCATACCCTTCCACGTCGAACCGCTCGATCGACCAGTTCTGGACGACCATGCGGGTGCCGGGAACGTAAATGGTCATCGATGAGCCCCACACCACTGCCGTTCCGTGCAGCACCCCGCCCGAGTTGGGGTACAGAGCGGCGGTTCCGTCCGCCATGAAGGCGATTTTCGTCAGCCGGGCCGGACCGGGTCCGTCGCCGTCCCATTCCCCGACGAGACGCTGCGGAACGCGGCCCGCAGGCAGGGCGTCCGGCAGCGGGGACCGGGTGGTCGCTGAGGGTGGCGACGGCGTGCGGTCCGGCAGCGGCGGCTCGGGCACCGCGGGTACGTCGTCCGGCTCCGAGGGCGTCGGAGCCGGAGTCGGCTGGTCGACCGTTTCGCGGGCAGGCGTGGTCGTGGTCTCACCGGTCACCGGATCCTCAGGGAATTCGATGGTGCGCCCGCACCCCACCGCGAACACAGCGACCAGTGTGACGAAGGATATCCGAACGATGTTTCCGAGACCACCGGGATTTCTCACCACGACGCGATTCCCCCCTCGCCGGGCTCCCTTTGAAGAAACCGGGAAACCATTCCAACGGCGAGGGTAACGTCAGCACCGCAAAAGGAAACGTTTCACTAAATAATTCAGTTATGACCGGCGGCGGAACCCCCGACTCCCCTTGCGGGGGTGCCGCCGCCGGTGTCAGGTCAGGCGGACTGGGACCGGTGGTCGCGGATGATGTCCGCGTACCGGGCGCCGCTCGCCTTCAGGGTGCGCTTCTGGGTGGCGTAGTCGACGTGGACGAGGCCGAAGCGCTTGTCGTAGCCGTAGGCCCACTCGAAGTTGTCCAGCAGGGACCAGGCGTAGTAGCCGGCCAGCGGGGCGCCCTTGCGGACCGCGCGGGCGCAGGCGGCGACGTGCTGCTCCAGGTAGCGCGTGCGGTCGGGGTCGTCGACGGTGCCGTCGGGGGCGACGGTGTCGGGGAAGGCCGAGCCGTTCTCGGTGACGTAGAGGCGGGTGGCGCCGTAGTCGTCGGTGAGGCGCATCAGGATCGCCTCCAGGCCGTCGGCGTCGATCTGCCAGTCCATGCCGGTGCGCGGTACGTCGGGGAGGCGGACCTCGGCGGCGTGCGGGACCGGGCCGGACGGGTCGTCGGCGACGGTGACCGGGAAGTAGTAGTTGACGCCGTGCCAGTCCAGCGGCGCGGCGATGACGTCCAGGTCGCCGGGCTGCTCGGGCAGTTCGACGCCGTACAGCTCGCGCATGTCGGCGGGGAAGCCGCGGCCGTAGACCGGGTCGAGCCACCAGCGGTTGGTGTGGCCGTCCATCCGGGTGGCGGCGGCGATGTCCTCGGGGCGGGTGGAGGCGGGGGCGACGGTGGAGTGGTTGGTGACGATGCCGATCCGGGCGGTGGGGGCGACCGCCCGGATCGCGCGGGTGGCGAGACCGTGGCCGAGGAGCAGGTGGTAGGAGGCGCGTACGGCGGCGGTGAGGTCGGTGAGACCGGGCGCCATACGGCCTTCGAGGTGGCCGATCCAGCCGGAGCAGAGCGGTTCGTTGAGGGTGGCCCACTGGGTCACGCGGTCGCCGAGGCGGGCGGCGACGGTCTCGGCGTAGCGGGCGAAGTGCTCGGCGGTCTCCCGTACGGTCCAGCCGCCGCGGTCCTGGAGGGCCTGCGGCAGGTCCCAGTGGTAGAGGGTGACCGAGGGGGCGATCCCGGCCGCCAGCAGGGCGTCGACGAGCCGGTCGTAGAAGTCCAGGCCCGCGGCGTTGAGGGGGCCGTCGCCGGATGGGAAGACGCGCGGCCAGGCGATGGACAGACGGTAGGCGTCGACGCCGAGACGGCGCATCAGCTCGACGTCCTCGGGCCAGCGGTGGTAGTGGTCGCAGGCGATGTCGCCGTGGTCGCCGTTGTCGATCGCGCCCGGGGTGTGGGAGAAGGTGTCCCAGATGGACGGGCCGCGCCCGTCCTCGGCCACGGCACCCTCGATCTGGTACGCGGACGTCGCGGTGCCCCAGAGGAAGTCGGCGGGGAAGGCGCCCAGGTCGAGCGTGCGGGCCTCGGTGGATTCGGACACGAAGGACCTCTCTGCATTCGGTGGGTGGAGGGACGTCACTTGACCGCACCCGCGGTGAGGCCGGCGACGAGGTAGCGCTGGAGGAGGAGGAAGCCCGCGACGACGGGCACGCTCACGACGAGCGAGGCGGCCATCACCTGGTTCCAGTAGACGTCGTTCTGGGTGGCGTAGCCCTGGAGTCCGACGGCGAGGGTGCGGGTGGTGTCGTTGGTCATGACGGAGGCGAAGAGGACCTCGCCCCAGGCGGTCATGAACGCGTAGACGGCGACGGCGATGATGCCGGGCGTCGCCGCCGGGACGATCACCCGGAAGAGGGCGCCGAGCGGCCCGCAGCCGTCGACCTTGGCGGCCTCGTCGAGGTCGCGGGGGATCGAGTCGAAGTACCCGATGAGCATCCAGATGGAGAACGGCAGCGAGAACGTGAGGTAGGTCAGGATCAGGCCGCCGCGGGAGCCGAAGAGGGCGATGCCGGTGGCGTTGCCGATGTTGACGTAGATGAGGAACAGCGGCAGCAGGAAGAGGATGCCGGGGAACATCTGCGTCGACAGCACGGTGACGGTGAAGACCCGCTTGCCGCGGAAGGTGTAGCGGCTGACGGCGTACGCTGCGAACACCGCGATGACGACCGAGCACAGGGTGGCGGCGAGGGACACGATCAGGGAGTTCACGAAGTAGTCCGCGAGCGGGACGGTCTCCCAGATGTCCAGGTACGGCTGGACGGTGAGCCCGGAGGGCAGCCACTGGAACTTGCCCGAGACGTCCGCCAGCGGCTTCAGCGAGCTGGAGATCATCACGTACACCGGCAGCAGGACGAAGCCGGTGAGCAGGGTGAGGAAGATCCTGCGGCTCCACAGGAAGGAGGCGGGCGCGGCCATCGGTGAGCGGGGGGCGCGCCGCTGGGTGCGCTCAGGCATCGCCGGCCTTCCTTCCTCGGTTGGTGAGCAGCAGGTACACGCCCGTGACGAGGAGCAGGAAGAGCAGCAGCAGGACGGACATCGCCGAGCCGGTGCCGAAGTTCCAGGTCTGGAACGAGGACTGGTAGATGTGCAGGGAGATCAGGTCGGCGGCTTCGGGCGCCGCCTTGCCGAAGAGCACGAACGGCGTGTTGAAGTCGTTGAACGTCCACAGGAACAGCACCAGGACGAGGACCTGGTTGACCGGGCGCAGGGACGCCAGGGTGATGTGGCGGATCTGCTTCCAGACGCCGGCGCCGTCGAGGGCGGCGGCCTCGTACAGCTCGCGCGGGATGTTCTGGAGGCCTGCCATCACGGTGAGGAAGGCGAACGGCCAGCCCTTCCAGACGGAGACGATGAGCAGCGCCCAGAAGCTGTTGTCGCCGATGAGCCAGAAGGCGGGGCTGTCGCCGATGCCGAGCTGGTCGTGCAGCACGTGGTTGATCAGGCCGTTGTCGCGCTGGAACATGAACGCCCAGGTGATGACGGCGGCGTAGACCGGCAGGGCGTACGGGACCAGGAAGATGGTGCGCAGCAGGCCCCGGCCGCGGAAGGACTCCTGGAGGTAGATCGCGGCGGCGGTGCCCAGCAGCCAGCACAGCCACACCGACAGCACGGTGAACAGGCAGGTGGTGACGAAGGACTTCAGCAGGGCTTCGCCGATGGGGGCGTTGAAGTCGACGGCGAGCGAGAAGTTGTCGAATCCGGCCCAGGGCGCCTCGGACCAGTCGCTGATGTAGAACTGGGTGAGCTCCTTGAAGCTCATGGCGATGCCGATCAGCATCGGCACGAGGTGGACGAGGAGTTCGAGGGCCAGGGCGGGCAGGAGCAGCAGGTACGGCAGCCCGATGCGGCGCAGCCGTCCGGAGCGGCGCGGGGTGCGCGCCCCTCCGGACGGGGTCTTCCGCACCGTCCGCTCGGCCTGCGGCGTGACGGTAGTGGTCATCTGTGGTTCCGCGCCTACTTCTTGGGCATCTGCTGCTGGGCCTTTTCGAGCGCGGCCTTCACCGACTCGGTGGTGACGGGGCGGCCGGCGGCGGCGTCGGCGAACAGCTCCTTGACCGCGGTGCCGACGACGGTCTCGAACTGGGACTCGTTGGGCACCTGCGGCAGCGCGGAGGCGCTGGTGGCGAGGGTCTCGCGGATGACGGAGAGCGCCGGGGTGTTGAAGACGGGGTCGGCCTGGGCGGTCACGACCGGCGGGATGGAGCCGTAGGCCTTGTTGAGGATCTTCTGCTCCTCGTCGCTGGTCATGAACTTCACGAACTTGGTGGCGCCGTCGATGTTGTCGGTGTTCTTGAAGACGGCCATGTTGATGCCGGCGACCATGGAGTTGGTGGCGGCGTCCGGGCCGGGCTTGCCGGAGGGCACGGGTGCGGGGGCGACGCCCCACTCGTCCTCCTTCATGCCCTGCGCGGCGAAGGTCTGCTGCGGGGTCTGCCACAGGACCATGCCGGTCTTGTCCTTGGCGAAGTCGCTCAGGGACTGGTTCTGGGCGTACTCGGCGTTGCCGGGGGCGACGATCTTGTCGACGGCCATCAGGTCGATGTACTGCTTGACGGCGGCCACGGCGCCGTCGGAGGTGAAGTCGGGCTTGCCGTCGGGGGTGAAGAAGTCGGCGCCGTGCTGCTTGCCGAGGACGAAGACCTGGTGGATGTTGTTGGAGAGGTTGGAGCCCTCGACGCCGATGCCCCACTTGCCGTCCTTGCTGAGGCGCTTGCCGGCGTCGACCAGCTCGTCCCAGGTGGCCGGCGGCTTCTCTATGCCCGCGTCGGCGAACATCTTCTTGTTGTAGTAGAGCGCGTAGGCCATGGAGTACAGCGGGACGGCGGCGGGGTCCTGGCCGGCGGCGCCGGTGGAGCCGAGCGCGGACTCGACGAAGCGGTTCTTGCCGCCGATCTTCTCGAAGTTCTTGGCGTCCCAGGGCAGCAGGGCGCCGGTGGACTGAAGGGACGCGCTCCAGGTGTTGCCGATGTTGAGGACGTCGGGGCCCTGGCCGGAGGTGGTGGCGGTGAGGATCCGGTTCAGCAGGTCGGACCAGGGCACGACCTCCAGCTTCACCTCGATGCCGGTCTCCTTCTCGAACTTGTCGAGTTCGGGCTGGAGGACCTTCTTGTCGACCTCGATGCTGGCGCCCTGGTTGGAGGCCCAGTAGGTGAGGGTCTTGGGCTGGGAGTTGGATCCGGAGCCGGAGCCGCCGGAGGTGCCGCCTCCGCAGGCGGCGGCGGTGAGGACGAGGGTGAGGGTGACGGCGCCTGTGACCGCGGCTCTGATTCTGCGCATGGCTCCTCGGGACCCTTTCGGGAGTGGCGGAGGCCGGCGGGGAGGGACGGTCGAGACGTCCCACGTCCGCCCCGTGCACCTTCCGGCTTAATTTAGGACGTGAGTTAAATGGCGAGAGAAGGGCGCGTCAAGGTCCCCGGCAGGGGTATCTTGCGCTCGGAGACCTCACGGACAGGGGACAAGGTGCGAGCCAGGAACAGCCGTACGGTGCGTGACCTGCGGCGGGAGAACCGCACGGCGGTTCTGCAACGATTGTATTTCGACGGGCCGCAGAGCCGGCTCGCGCTCGGCCCCGCCACCGGGCTCAGCTCCGGGTCGGTCAGCAACGTGGTCGGCGAGCTGCTTGCGGAAGGGCTGGTGGAGGAGGCCGGCCATGTCGACTCCGCCGGCGGCCGGCCGCGCACCCTGCTGCGGGTCAGCCCCGGCAGCGGCCGCATGATCGGCGTCGACATCGGTGAGACCCGGGTCCGCGTCGAGCTGTTCGACCTCGCGCTGACCGAACTCGCCCGCGTGGAACGGCCGCTGGCGCCCGACGGCGCCGATCCGCACGAGCGGTACGAGGTCGGCCTCGTCGTCGGCCATGTGCGCGACGGCATCGCCGAGGTGCTGCGGGCCGCGGACCTGCCCGCCGACCGGCTGCTCGGCGTCGGGATCGGCGTCCCCGGCATCGTCGCCCGCGCCGCCGACGACACCGCCGTCGTGCACGGCCAGACCGTCGGCTGGGACGCCGTCCCGCTGGAGCGGCTGCTGCGCGAGACCGGCGCCGTGCCCGGCCATGTGCCGTACTACATCGACAACGGGGCCAAGACCCTCGGCCAGGCGGAGATGTGGTTCGGCGCCGGACGCGGCACCCCCGACGCCGTCTTCGTCCTGTTCGGCTCCGGTGTCGGCGCCTGTGTCATCGGCGACGGCCTGGGCCCCGTCCGCTCGGTGGAGTGGGGCCACCTCACGGTGCGGGTG
This sequence comes from Streptomyces sp. NPDC001532, assembly GCF_040298625.1. NCBI lineage: Bacteria > Bacillati > Actinomycetota > Actinomycetes > Kitasatosporales > Streptomycetaceae > Streptomyces > Streptomyces sp. NPDC001532. The sequence continues at coordinate 2,738 of NZ_JBEPAL010000014.1, read as the reverse complement.
CGCGGCCGTCGCTGCCGCTGCGGCTCGCAGGGCTGCCTGGAGGCGTACGCGGGCGCGGAGGCGCTGCTGGCCCGCTGGCGGGAGGCCGGCGGGACTCCCCCGGCCGGGGCGGACGAGGAGACCGCGCTGACCGCGATGCTCGCCGCCGCCTACCCGGAGCCCGGCACGGACACCGCGCCCGACGCGACCGCGCTCGCCGTGCTGGAGGAGACCGCCGAGTACCTGGGGGCCGGTTTCGCCGACCTCATCAACCTCTTCCGGCCCGAGCGCATCCTCGTCGGCGGCTGGGCCGGCCTCCAGCTCGGCGCCCGCTTCCTGGACACGGTCCGGCCCTACGCCACCGCCGGCGCCCTGCGCCACCCGGCCGCCCGGACCCGGATCGAGCTGGGCACGCTGGGCCCGGACGCGGTCACCGTGGGCGCGGCGATCCTGCCCCTGGAGGCGTTCTTCGACCGGGGCGGGCGGCGCGTGCAGGCTCCGCCGCGCGAGCCCACCCCCGCCTGGGAGCCCGCCCTGCGGCACCGGGTGACGTCCTGAAGGAGGCTCACCGCGCCCGGGTCCGGGACGGAGTCTCGTGCGGCGGGACGCCTTGGTGAGTTTCTCCCTCCCTCTCACGCGGCGTCGGATCACCCCTTTCTCCAGTGTGGTTCCTCCGGCCCCGCTCCGCTTTTTCCGCGGTGGCCGAGACCGGTGGCCGGACGTAGATTTGAGATGCGTTCCGCCCCCACGGAGTCGGCCATGAGCAGCCAGAACAGGATTCCGATCATCTATGTGAGGGGATTCGCGGGCGATACTTCAGGCATCAACAAGGTCGTCACGGATCCCTTTTATGGATTCAACGAAGGTTCCACCCATGTCCGCGTGGGACCCGGTGAGAAACCGACGTTCCATCAGTTCGAGAGCCCGCTGCTGCGCCTGCATCTCGACGAGGGTTACCAGATCCTCGTCGAGGGCGGCCAGGATTCGTATCTGGACACCAACTCGAACATTCCGCCGGACAGCATCTGGGTCCACCGCTTCTACGACGCGTCGGCCACCAGTTGGGGTGCGCGAGCGCGCGAGTTCCGTCTGGAGGACGCCGCCGCGGACCTGCTGCGGCTGATCGAGAAGCTGAAGGCGAAGACCGGCGCACCGCGGGTGCATCTGGTCGCGCACTCGATGGGCGGACTGGTCTGCCGCTGTCTGCTGCAGAAGATCCTGCCCGACCGGGGCGTGGACCCGGCCGAGCACGTCGACAAGCTGTTCACCTATGGAACGCCGCACGGCGGCATCGCCTTCGACCTGGGCTTCGGCCTGTTCGAGCGGCTGCGGGACAGGCTCGGCATCCACGGCGCCGACATCTTCGGCCCGCGCCGGATGTACGAGTATCTGACGCCCCGCGCCGAGCGCCGCGGGGACGACCCGCCGGACGACTGGGACGCCCGGCTCATGCCCCAGGGCCCCGGAAGGTTCCCGCCGGAGCGGGTGTTCTGCCTGGTCGGCACCGACCCCGAGGACTACGACGTGGCGTCGGGACTGTCGTCCGCCGCGGTCGGCGCCCGCAGCGACGGGCTGGTGCAGATCGAGAGGGCCGCGGTGCCGGGCTCGCACGGGTCGTTCGTGCACCGCAGCCACAGCGGGCGGTACGGGCTGGTGAACTCGGAGGAGGGCTACCAGAACCTGCGCCGCTTCCTGCTGGGCGACCTGCGCGTCGAGGCCTCGCTCGACGGCCATCGGCTGCCTGTCGACCCCGAGGTGAGCTGGCAGGCCGAGGTCGAACTGGCCATCCGGGGACTGCCCGTCGTCGTGCACGAGCGGCGGGCCGACCACTGGTGCCCGCTGCCGCTGCCGAAGCCGGCCGCCGAGGGCGCCGCCGTCCCGCCCGTGTCACTGACGACGACGTTCCTGCGCACCGACCTGCCCCGCCCGGCCACCAGCCCGACCATGCGGTACGCGCTCCATCTGCGGATCCTGTCGCTGCGGGCCGACAACCGGATCCTGGACTTCGGTGACCATCTGGAACACACCGCCGACTTCGACGACTCGCTGGTCGTGGACATCGGCACCGGCCCGGCCCCCGAGATCTGGGCGACCTGGAACTCGCTCATCCCCGGCACCATCAAGGACCACGAACCCCAGGGCCGCCCGCTCACCGACGAGAACGCCGCGACCGACCGCTGGGAGGCGCGGGTCCCGTTCCCGGAGACCGCCCGCCCCATCCTCGGCGACCAGGCGCGCATCCGGCTCACCGCGACCCCGTGGCGGTGAGCGCCGCTCCCGCACACCGCTGCCGCACGACCCCCAGAGCGCGCCGATGAGCTGATCTTCATCGCCGCGGGCCCGGAGAAGAGCGGCGACGGCTGCCTGCACTTCGCCGAGGGCATGGTGCTGACCGGTAGCGGCGTCGCCCTGGCGTACACCGGAGTGAGCCGGCACTAGCTGTATTGACCCGCAGGGTTGTTCACGCGGGTGATGGGTGGCTGGCCGCCGAGTGCGGTGTGGCAGCGGTGGTGGTTGTAGGTGTGCAGGAAGTCTGCCAGGGCTGCGGTGCGTTCGGTGTTGCTGGTGTAGGGCCGTAGGTAGGCCCATTCGTCGAGCAGGGTGCGGTTGAAGCGTTCGACCTTGCCGTTGGTCTGCGGCCGGTAGGCCCGGGTGAGCTTGCCGGCCGCGCCCAGGTCGGCCAGGGCTTGGCGCCAGGCGAAGCTCTTGCGGTAGGGCCAGGCGTTGTCGGTCAGGACCCGCTCGATGCGGCCGACGCC